>DASQMW010000102.1:0-14415 GCA_035645295.1 Archangium sp. | reverse complement strand
TTCCAATTCGCGCGCCGCGTCCTCGGGTGAGCGCGCCGGGCGGTGGGGCCGCGCCTCCGTCATGGCGTGGTAGCCGTCCGCCGCCGCGAGGATGCGCGCGGGCAGCCCCAGCAGCGCGGCCGGCGCATTGCGGTGGTAGCCGAGCCATCCAGCCGCTCATGGTACGCGCCCGCGAGCGCCCCCAGCCAGCCCAGGCCACCCTCCCCTCAGGGCGCGGCAAGAGCCTGGGCTGGGCCTGTGGGTTGTCTTTAGCGCCTCAACACCCCGCGTGCGCAACGCGGAGGACGCGACGGCGGTGCTGCGGGTGGACGTGCTGCGCAACCAGGTGGCGGGCTACCAGAAGACGGGCATCCTCACCACGGGTCGGGTGGACGTGCGGGTGGAGGACAACACGGTGGAGGGTGGCGGGCCGGTGGCGGGCATTGCTCGCAATGGCATCCAGGTGAGCTACGGCGCCACGGGGCAGGTGACGGGCAACACGGTGACGGGCAACGCGTACACGGGGGCCGACACTGTCGCCTCCGGCATCATCGTGGCGGGTGGGCCGTACTTCGGAAAGCCGCTGAGCCGGGACGTCGTCATCCAGAGCAACACGCTGGAGGACAACGACGTGGGCATCAACGTGTCCCAGGCGGCGGCGGCTGGTGGACCGCTGCCGGAGTCCACGCGCCTGCAGGTGGTTGAGAACACGCTGCGCAGCGCGGCGCTGACGAACAGGTATCCGTACCAGGCGGGCATCTCGGACTACGGCGCTGGCAACCTCATCAGTCGCAACCGCATCAGCGGCGTGGGGTATGACCGGACGACGTCGCCGGGTGCCACGTTCGACGTGGACGTGGTGGCGGGCACGGCGGCGCAGGTGGTCTTCGTGACGGCGGCGCGGCGGGTGGCGGCGGGAGTGTGCTCGGAGGAACTGGCGGTGCAGAGCCAGGACCCGGTGGGCAACCTGTCCGCGCTGGCGGCGCCCGCGCTGGTGCTCCAGGCGGAGGGCACGGCGGAGGTGACGTTATGCAGGCGCTGCCGGCGTCGGGCGCGGGCTCGGAGCTGCGGCTGGAGGCGCCGCACCAGGAGGCGGTGTTCTACTTCCGCGCCGCGCAGGCGGGCACGGTGACGCTGTCGGTGGCGGGGGCTGGCGTGAGCGTGTCCCAGGCGCAGACGGTGGAGTGAGCGCGGGCCCGGCGCTCGTTCCGAGGCGGCTCCCGCGTGAGGCCCCGGCGTCACCGGGTGCGTCGTCGGACCGGGGGCCTGTGCCGCTCGGGAAGGGGTAGGGCCATGTCGGTGCAGGGGCGTGCGGGCCTGGCGCTGCCTGCCTCATGTAATGCCGGCGGTCTCCTCCGTGTCTCTGACAGAGGGAGGAGACACCCACCATGCCAACCGTGGCGCAGGCGTTCGAGCAGTTCATGAAGTCCCTGGAGCTGCATGAGGGCGAGGACCGTGAGGCGAAGCGGCAGGAGCGCAATGTCTTCGAGGTGATGCGTCGCGAGCTAGGGCCCCGGGAGTCCATCCTCAGTGGCTCGTACGGCCGGAAGACGGCCATCCGGCCGCTGCACGACATCGACCTCTTTCTCATCTTCACGGCGGGCGGGAGCGGCAAGGCCGAGTCTGCCGAGGAGTTCCTGCTGCGCGTGAAGCGGGCCCTGGAGAAGTCGTTCCCCGGCAAGCAGGCGCGACTGCAGAACCGGTCGGTGAACATCGAGTTCACCGGGACGGGCATCGGCTTCGACGTCGTCCCCGCGCTGGAGGACCCGCGCCAGCCCGGCGTCTACTGGATTCCCGACCAGCGCCAGGGCAAGTGGATCCAGAGCAATCCGCGCAAGCACATCGAGGTGTGTGACGCGGCGAACTCAAAAGCGATGCAGCGGCTGAAGCCGCTCATCAAGGCCATCAAGCGGTGGAACCAGCTCCAGGGCAAGCCGGTGCCGTCGTTCCTGCTGGAAGTGATGTCCTACGAGGGCATTGCCTCGTTCCACCCTGACTCCCGCCTGTCCGTCTACGCGCAGGGCCTGGCGCACCTGTTCGAGTTCATGAGCGCGCGCATCCTGAATGAGTGGAGGGAGCCGGCCGGGCTCGGGCCTCCCGTCAACGCTGGGGTGGGGGAGGGGCACCTCCAGCAGGGGCAGCAGCGGCTGGCGGGCGCCACGCGCAAGGCCACCCGGGCACTGGAGCTGGAGCGGCAGGGTGACATGCCTGGGGCGAATGCGCTCTGGCGGGAATTGCTCAGTACGGACTACCCGGTACGGTAGGAACCCATGCCTGGACCGTGTGTACTGACAATCGAGCTGGGCCGCTCGGAGGACCCGAGCAATCCCTATGCATTCGACGGGAAGCCGAAGCACTACATCGCGCGCGGCGCGCAGGGAAGGCTGGGCGCAGCCATGCTCCCGTGGGAGCAGGTCGAGGCACTGCGTGCGGAGTTCCTGCATGGTGGCCCGACGTCCGCCGCACGAAGGCGGATGGGGGAGCTGCTGCGCCGCTTCCTCGAGGACGTGCTGAAGGAACTGGACGGCTGGGCATTCTACGAGGACGCCCTGCTCGAGGCTGAGGCGAAGCCCGCGCCCATCCGCCTGGTGTTCCGGTTCAGTGCGGGGGAGTTGTTCAGCCTTCCCTGGCCCATGACCACGCTTCGTAACGGCCGGAGCCTGGGCACCATCATGCCGTATCCATTGCAGTTCGAGTGGGCTCACGGCACGTCCGCGCCCCTCCTTCCACTCAGCCCTGGCCGGGTGTTGTTTGCCTGGTCCAGCGCAGCGGACGACGTCTCGGAGGACCTCCACCTCGACGCCATCCAGAAGGCGTGCCCGGACTTCAGGCGGGAGCAGGACGCGCTTCCGGACGTCAACCTGGACTCGCTTCGCGCTGCCCTACTGAAGGCGCGTCAGGAGGGCATGCCCTTCCGCATCCTCCACTTCCTGTGTCACGGCGGCCCGGTTCCCGGAGGGACTTTCGGACTGCTCTGGACGGACCCCCACCGGCCCGGGAGACTCGCGCGCATCGACGGAGACAGTCTCCGCGACGTCCTGGGTCCCTATCAGCGCGACCTCCAGGCAGTCGTGCTGAGCGCGTGTCATGGAAGCAACCCCGGGCAGGTGGGAAGCATGTTCGGAGGCGTGGCCCACGACCTCCACCGCCTTGGCATTCCGGCGGTCATCGCCTCACAGATGCCCCTGACCGTGAGCGGCTCCATCCAGCTGACCGGGGCGCTATACGAAGCACTCTGCCAGCGAAAAGTCTCCATCCACGAGGCCTTCCAGGAAGCCCATGCGGCACTGAGCGCTTTGTCGCTCGACTGGGCGTCGCTCCAGCTCTTCGCGCTGTCTCCGCCCGAGAAGGCCCGGGTGCCCGGACAGCGCGTCGTCTTCTCACCGATGAAGGCGCTCCCCGAGCTCCCCGAGGAAATCGCGGTGGCCTACGAGGTGAACTTCCACATCGCACCCGCCTCCATCGTCGAAGCCACCCGGGGACGGGACGGCCGCAACCCGGATGTTATCGTGCTGCAGCCCTTCGACACGGTGAGGGATGAGCTTCCAGCCAGAGCTAAGGACTGGAAGCGCGCCATCCAACACGCTGACCGGCTGGTGGACGCGCTGGGCCCACAGGTCGACAAGGTGCACCTGTTCGGGCGCGCCCCGCTGCCACTCATGTTCCACCTGGGGTGGCGGCTGAGCCGGTCGAAGCTCCGTGTGTACCAGGAGCAGCGGGGGCGCACGGGGGGCTGGGAGTGCCGCTACGACTCCGACCTGAAGCCCTCCCCCGAGGAGAGGTTCTTCCGGGAGGACGCCCTGCCGCACCCCGAGGCTTGCCGCACGGCGGGAGGACGCCTCGCCATCACCCTCGAGGTGACCCTGTCCATCCACGCCGAAGCGCTGTCGAAGTGGCTGGGCACTGAAGCGCCGCCGCCGCTGGTGCGCCTGGTGGCGGCCCGGGGCCCCTCGCCCACGGGGGTCAGAGATGAAATGGACACGGCGCGCGCAGCGGCGGAGTTCCGTGCATGCCTGGACCGCATCCACGCTGAATTGCCAGACGTCCGCGAGGTGTGGCTCGCGCTGGCGTGCCCGGCCAGCCTGGCGGCGGCGCTGGGCAGGGACTACAACCCGAAGACCCAGGCCACCTTCAAGCTCTTCAACTTCCGGAAGACGGAGGGCTATGTGGAGGTCCCCTGGTCCGGAGGCGTCCCGCGCAAGCCAGGGCGTCGCTCATGACCCGCCATGCCACCTTCGTGACGGGACGTAACATTCCGCGTGTCCTTCGTGTCCATTGTGGGGACGGACCGGAGACACGGTCATGACGAGTGCCGGGGAGATCGTGGCCAGCAACTTCGAAGAGTGGCACGACAGGTATTACGGGCTGCTGTTGCCCATTGCCGAGAGACTCTGCCGTGGCGCCGTGGGAATCGACCCCAAGGACCTCGTGCAGGAAACGCTGTTGCGCTTCATCGAGCACTTCGAGGGTGCGCTGGGCGCACGCGACGCGGAGCCGGCGGACGGCTGGCTCATCGCCGTCATGAACCGTCACTTCTGTGACCTGATCCGGGGCGCCATGGGCCGGAAGAAGGCGGAAGACGATCCAACCATCACCCGCTGGACGCTGGGACAGGAAGCCGCCACGTCCACGTTCGAGCGCATCACCCAGGAGCGCTTCGATTGGGCCATCGAGAAGCTGCCCCGGCAGCAGCGCCTCACCTTCCTGCTGCGCTCGCAGGGGCTCCGCAACCAGCAGATCGCCAGCAAGCTGGGCGTGTCGTCAGGGACGGTGGCCAAGCGGCTGTTCGACGCCCGCCAGAAGCTCGGCGAGCTGCTCAAGCCTTATGTCGATGAGGGAACCCACTGATGTCCACGCCCTGCGACCCACTCCAGTCCTTCGCGGATGGAGACCTCTCGCCCGCGGACGCCCAGGCGTTCGGCAAGCACCTGGCCGACTGTGAGCACTGCCAGGCGGAGCTGACCCGGCAGCTGCAACTGGAACAGCTCGGCCGGCGCTACCTCGAGCGGCATGGCCCGGTGGTGGTGCCGTGGCACGCCGTCCCCCGAAACCGCTGGCTGGCGGCCGGCGCGGCGGTGGCCTCCGTCGCGGCCATGTTGCTGCTCACCCTGGAACTCACGGGCAGACCGTCGGCACAAGCCGAGCCGGTGCTGTGGACGCGCAATCAGCGAAACCTGGAAGCGCGCGTCACCTACGGCGAGGCGGATGCCTACCGTCCGCAGGTGCAGACCTCCATGGGCGCGGCGTCCTCACCGGGGGCGACCGAGCTTCCCCACGCCCTGCTGGACAGACTCGAGAAACAGGGGGACCTGCCCCAGCTCGTGGCGGCCTACCTCGCCGCCGGCACGCCCGACCTCACGCGCGCGAAGGCACTCCTGGAGAAGATGCGGAAAGAGCGGCAGTGGAACGCCGCTGACGTGCTCTGCGACCTGGGGGTGGCCCACTACGTCGAGGCCAGGTCCCTGGAGGCTTCACTCGCGACGGCGAAGCTCCGGGACGCGCTCGGCCTCTTCAACGAGGTGCTCCGTCAGAAGCCGGCGCATGTCCAGGCCCGGTGGAACCGCGCCCTGGTGCTCCGGGACCTGGGGCTGCGGCTGTCGGCCATGGAGGACTTCGCGGTGCTGGAGCGCACCGAGACCGATGAGCGCTGGCGGAGCGAGGCCCGGAACAAGCGGCAGCAGCTCGCCAGCGTGCTGGAGCGAAAGGAGCGTTGGCTGAAGGCGGACACCGCGGGATTCGACCTCATCACCCGGGGGACCCCCGCGCTGCCGGAGGCGCTGAGCTACGCCGACGTCCCGCTGATGCGCCGTGACTTCTATCACGCCGTCCGTGCCCGGACGTCCGCGACGGAGGTTCTGGCGTTCCTTCAGCTCGCCAGCAGGCTGGACGAAATCGCGGGGGGCGACACCGTGCTCGCGGACTACGTGCAGCGCATCGCCGTACGGGACTTCTCCGTCCGCGCTCCGCTGGCGGCGCAGTATGCCCGGCTGATGGCGGGGCAGGTGACCGCGGGCGACGAGGAGGCACTGCTTCAGCGCTTCCTCGCCTCTGGTGAGGACGACATCGCGGTGGGGGCGCTCAGCAATGCCCTCCCACGCCTTCCTCAATACGCCGGTGAGTTCATCCAGCGGACCCGTGCCAGCCCGGACCCCTGGTTCCAGGTGATGGCACTCCAGACGGAGGCCACGGGGGAGCAGAAGCTGGAGCGCTACGACCGGGCGCAGAAGCTGCTCGAGGAGGCGCTGGACCTCTGCAAGCGCAAGCAACTGGTCTACCGGTGCATTGAAGTCGAGAACGACCTGTCCTACGTGTCCGGCTGGCTCTTCCACGTCAGCGATGCCGAGCGGCACGCGCGCGACGGACTGGCCCTGGCGCGGCCGGCCCAGTGGGACCAGGAGCGGGTGCTCTTGCAGACCCTGGGGAACGCCGCGCGCCTGGCCGCGGACGTCACGCTGGGCCGCGCCTATTTCGGCGAGGCGCTCCTGATGTCCGAGGGCGACAAGAAGAGCGTCCGGAACATCCACCAGAACCTCGCCCACCTGGCCATCCAGGCCCTGGAGCTGGATGAGGCGCGGCTCGCGCTGGACCGGGCCATGGATGTCGGACTGCCGCTGACGCGGCATGGCCTCGCGGCGCTGGTGGACGTGGCCCGGACGCGCCGCTCTCCCCGGGATGCAGCGGCCGTGGAGCAGGCGCTGGCAGCGGAGCCCGGCAACACCCCGGGTCAGCGTGCCTACGGGAAGTTCCTCCAGGGACGCTTCCTGGTGGAGGTGGACTCCGTCAAGGGCCGCGCCCTGCTGGAGGAGGCCATCCACGAGGCGGAGTCCGCGACGCCAGAGGACATCACGGCCCGGCATGCCCGCGCGTACAGCTACACGTCCCTCATCTTCGCCGACGCCGCGAAGAGCGACTTCGCCGCGGCCCTGGGGCGCTTCGGTCGGGAGCTGGGCTTCGATGCCCCCGCCGAGTGTGTCCTCGCGCTCACCGAGGACACCGAGCGCAGCCTGCTGGTGGCGCGGGGCTCGGAGGGACAGTTGCTGCGCCACTACATCCCGGTGCGGAGCGCGCGGTTCCCCCCCACGCGCCTGGAGGGTGTCGTGCCCCCGGACATGGTGGAGGCCCTCAGGCCGTGTGCCTCGGTGGATGTCCTGGCCCGGCCTCCCGTGCAGGGGCGCGCGGGGCTCCTTCCGCCGGAGCTGGCCTGGCGCTACCGCACGCGGGCCGCGTCGCCCCAGGCTCCCGAAGGACCGGGCGTGCACCTCGTGGTGAGCGACGTGCGGTACGACGAGCAACGCAACCAGCTCTCCCTGGTGTGGTCGCCCCGCCTCACGCCGGGGATGACTCCCCAGACCCTCCGGGACCTGGATGCCACCGCGAGTCGCGTGATGGCGGCCATGTCAGAGGCCAGGGAGATTGACCTGGCGACCCACGGGAAGATCGACCCGGGCTCGAACACGGCCTACCTGCTGCTGGCCCCCGGTCTGGACGGCAGGGACGAGCTGTACGAGGACCGCATCCGCCGGCTGCGGCTGTCGGGCGCGCCGCTTGTCGTCCTGGCTGCGTGCGAGGCCGCGCGGGGAACCTCGGCGCTGCATGAGCATGGCAGCCTGCCGAACGCCTTCCTCGCCGCGGGAGCGCGCACGGTGCTCGCGGCGACGAAGGTGATTCCGAATGAGGACGCTTCGACCTTCTTCGGCGACGTGCGCGAGCGCATCCGGAGTGGCGCGTCTCCCAGCGCGGCCACCCGTGACGAACGCCTGGAGTGGCTGAGCAATGGAGGGGGCTCCGACTGGGTCAACGACATCCTCGTCTTCGAGTGACGGACTGCTGCCGCATCACACACAGCCACTGTGGAAAAGGGAGGGGCAATGAACGGTGAGACACCCGAGGCGCAGGACTTCTCGACGTGGGACGGCACGCCATTCTTCGAGGGGTATCCCGAGGAGGGAAGGCACGTCTACCTCGTCAAGTCGCGGGAGCAGGACAGCTTCACCGCCTACGGGGCCCTGGATGACCCGCAGCAGGTCATCTTCGTGGTCCGTGGGACGCTCGCGCAGCTCGACAGCTTCGTGAGCCAGGTGAAGGCGGAGGGCGCCCGGGTGACGCACGGCCCGCCGCCCTTCGATACCAACACCGGAGGAGACAAGGCGGGCAGCACCAGTCGGCCCGGCATCAAGGGAGACCGCGGAGGGAAGAAGTGACGCTGCGCCTGCTGCTCGCGCAGTCCGGGGATGGGCGCCCTGTTGTCGAGACGCCTCTACCGACGGAGTCCCTGCTGGGAGCGCCGCTGCCCAGGCCCCTGCCCAAGCCGACCCACCTCTACAACATGTCCGCCGAGCCCGACTCGCTTCGGGAGCAACAGTGGGCGCTCGTGGTTCCCGACAACGCGCGAGGCCGGCGCCTCGAGTCCATCCTGGCGCCGCTGTGCGAGCGCCGTGCGGAAGAGCAGGGCAAGGAGGTGGAGATTCACTACGCCCCGCCGGGTATGGATGCGACCCAGGCGCGCGCGTTCCTGGACGAGAAGATGTACCCGACGTCCCGGTCCTCGAGGGAGCACGCCCGCTATGTCCTGCTGGCGGGAGCACCGGAAGACCTCTCCATGGAGCTGCAGGAGGAGCTGACGGGGGATGGCTCCTGCTTCGTGGGGCGCCTGCCCTTCGAGCGGGAGGAAGACCACGCGGCGTATGTCGCGAAGGTGGTGGCCCGTGAGCGGAATGCGGCGCGCCCCCGGAAGGCGCGTGCCCTGTTCCTGACGGCGCAGGACAACTCGCCCGCGGTGCGAACCGGCCATGACTTCGTCTCCGGTCCGGCGGCGCGACGTTGCTCGGAGGCACGCAAGAAGGGGTACTTCTCAGCGAGCAGCGTGGTCTCGGAGGAGCTGCCAGCGGGAGCGAAGGGGCGGCTGTTGGAGCTGGCCAGTGCGCCAGAGCCTGGCCTGCTCTTCACGTTGAGCCATGGCATCGGTGGCGGCTCCTCCGGCTGGAAGAGCGTGGAAGCGCAGCGGCGGGAGCAGGGCGATATGTGGCTTGGCGACCGGACGACACTCTCCGCCGAGGAGGTCCGCCAGCGGGCCTTCATGCCTGGAGGCATCTGGTTCTACTTCGCGTGCTTCGGCGCGGGCACGCCGGCGAAGAGCGTGTTCAAGCCCTGGATGGAGCGGCTCGTGCAGTCAGGCATGATGACCCCGAAGGCGCTGGAGGGAGTCGAGCGCTCCCGGCCGCTGGATGCTCGGCCCTTCATCGCGGCCTTGCCCCAGGCGGCGCTCGCCAACCCGGAGGGGCCGCTCGCCGTCATCGGCCATCTGGACCAGGCGTGGATCTGCGCCTTCCACAATCCGGTGACCGGGCACACGCATGCCAACCGGCTGGAGGACGTGCTCGCAAGCCTGATGGAAGGCTACCGGGCGGGACTGGCCCTCCAATCGCTGTCGCGCTTCGCCGCGAAGGCGGACCGCGAGCTGCGGAAGCAGTACCAGGAGGGTGCGGAGGCGGAGACCTCCGGCCGGCCCCTGTCCACGGATGCGACGGAGCGTGCCTATCTGTGGATGGAGCGGCATGACGTCACGAACTACGTCCTGCTGGGGGACCCGGCGGTGCGGCTCGTGGACCGGCCCACCCGCTGAGCCTCGGGAAGCGGGGGACGGCGCGGCGCATGTAACAAGCGCCGCGCCGTTCGTGATCAAGATGCCATGACACTTCCTCTTCCCACCTACTTCGCTGACTTCCTCAAGGACATCCGCCCGACGCCGGCCATGCGCGCCGACATGATTGACGGGCACTCGCGGCTCCAGGAGCGCCTGCAGTCCGACAAGGACCTCAAGACAGGCTTCGTCAGCATGTTCCTGCAGGGGAGCTACAAGCGGCGCACGGCGGTGCGTCCCAAGGATGGCAAGCGGGCGGATGTCGACCTCATCGTCGTCACCCGTATGAAGGAGTCCGAGTTCACGCCCGCGCAGGCCATGGCGTGCTTCAAGCCCTTCCTGGAGCGGCACTACCCCGGCAGGTACCGCCAGCAGGGCCGCTCCTTCGGCATCGAGATGTCCACCGTCGAGATGGACCTCGTCATCACCGCCGCGCCCGTGGAAGCCGAGGCCGGTGTGTACAGCGCTTTCTCCAAGAGCGAGGACGTCCTCCGGCTCGATGAGGACGAAGCGCAGCCGCTGGTCAAGGCGGCCTCCGACGGCACCCCGCAGTGGAAGGCAGAGCCGCTGCGGATTCCAGACCGGGACCTGGGCGCATGGCAGGACACCCACCCGCTGGTGCAGCTGAGCTGGACGAGCCAGAAGAACGCCCGCTGCGCGGGACACTTCGTCAACGTCATCAAGGCCCTCAAGTGGTGGCGGCTCGTCCACGCCGACACGCTGCCGGACCGGCCCAAGAGCTACCCGCTGGAGCACCTCCTCGGCGACTGCTGCCCGGACGGCATTTCCTCCGTGGCGGAGGGCGTGGTCCGCACCCTGGAGCAGTTCACCCAGCGCTATGCCTTCCATGCCGCGAGCACCCATGTCCCCTACGCACCGGACCGGGGCGTGGACCAGAACGTCATGGCGCGCATCGGCGGTGACGACTTCGCGAAGTTCCATGAGCAGGTGGCGGGAGCCGCGAAGACGGCGCGCAAGGCGTTCCAGGCACTGGATGTCCAGACGGCGGCGCCTCTGTGGCGCGAACTCTTCGGGGACAAGTTCCCCCGTGACCCGGACACGGGAGGCGGCTCGCCCTCGAAGGGGGGCTTCACCTCGCACGACGGAGGGCCGGGAGTCGTGGGCAGCGGCAGGTTCGCGTGAGCGACGCTCCCGTGCTGACGGACGCGCTCCGCCTGGGCCGTCGCGTCCTGGATGGAGTGGCCGGGGTGGAACTGCTCGCGGACGTATCCTGGGAGCCGGAGGAGCAGTGCTGGGTCCTTCCGCTGCGCCTGCGCTCGGACACGGTGGGCAGCTCCATTCCGGAGTGGACGGAGTGGTACGCACTCATCGACGAGAACTATCCCCGTGGGCGAATCGACTTTTTCCCCTCCAAACAGGGCGGCCTCGAGGGCACGCATCCCCACCAGCGACTGAACCGGCCGGGGCCGGCGGCGCGTCCGTGGCGGGAGGGACGGCTGTGCCTCCAGACCGGGCTGGCGGCGCTCGGGCTGAGGGCACGTGCGGAGGAGCCGCTGCAGCCAGGGGCACGCCTTGCCTGGCATGTGCAGGGGGCGCGGGAGTGGCTCGAAGCGGCGGCCCGGGGGCAGCTTCTCGCATCAGGGGACCCGTTCGAGCTGCCCGACCTGCCCACCGACGGAAACCCGCAGGTGGTCTTTCGAGAGGGGGGCGAGGAGCTCGGCACGTGGATGACGAGCCCTGAGTCCCGGGGCTGGGTGGAGCTGGTCCCCGTGCCTGGAAACCCGCGGCTGCTCGCCGTGAAGGCGTTCTCCTCGTTGGAGGGCCGCCGGCTGTCCTCACCCGATTGGGGAGACCTGCTTCACTCGGGGCCCCGTCAGCGACGCCTGCGCGTCCCATGGCTGCGGTGTGACTCGCTGCCGACCCTGCCTCCCTACGCCCCCCCGACCCATTGGGGGGAGCTGGAGGAAGCCGTCCGGTCGCGAGGGCTGGACCTGCGGAAGGAGCTTCACGCCTTCGCTTCACGGCTCCGCGATGGTGAGCGCCACCTGTGTCTCATCGGCTTTCCCATTCCGGAGAAGATGGGCGGGCCGAATGTACGCATGCACTGGTGGGCGCTGCGGCTGCCCATCTTCGCCCATGGAGACATGGCCCCGCGTGGCTACCGCCGCAACGAGCGGGGCTACTGGCTCTACGACCAGGTCCACCTGTTCGAGCGCGGGCTCCCGCTCGACTGGCTCCGCACGGACAACTGGGTACCCGAGGAGCTGCGCAGCCGCGGTGCGCTGCCGGAGCCACTGCGGAGTTCCTGGGTGTTGCTGCTCGGCGCCGGAGCCCTGGGCTCCGCCATGGCGGAGCTGCTCGTCCGAGGGGGCGTTTCCCGCCTGGTCATCATGGACGGTGAGGCGCTCGAAGCAGGGAACCTCGTCCGCCATACGCTCGACCTGACGGACGTGCGGTACTCCAAGGCCGATGCGCTCGCGCGGCGCCTGCGCACCCTCAACCCGGACCTGCGGGTCCATACCTTCCGGAAGCCCCTGGATGAGCAAACGGCTCGGGACACCTGGCTCGTGTCCCGGTGCGACACGGTGCTGGACTGTACCGCTTCGGACGAGGTCATCGAGACGCTCGGCCGACATCCCTGGGAAGGGTCCCGCCTGTTCTTCTCTGCCTCCTTTGGCATGCGTGCGCGGCGCCTCCTGTGCTTCAGCGCCACGGGGCCCTCCTTTCCGGCCGGTGCCTTTTGGACGCAGGCCGAGCCATGGCTGCTCCAGGAGCATGCGGAGCTCCGGCGCACCGAGCTCCCCCGCGAGGGGCTGGGTTGCTGGCATCCCGTCTTCCCCGCGAGGGCGGATGACGTCGCGCTGGCCGCGGCCATTGCCGTGAAGTCGCTGGTGCGAGCCGCGGCGGCGCGCCCTGCCGCGCGCCTCGATGTCTATGAGCGTGAGGAGCACGACGACTGCTTCCGAGGAGTGAGACATGTGTCCCCTGTGGAAGCGCATGCCGGACCTTGAGCTCTGTTCCGGGGATGCCCGCTTCCGGGTGCACGTGCCAGGTGCCACCGTCAGGAGGCTCCTCCACCTGTGCCGGTCCTCTGGCGCGCGGGAAACGGGAGGCATCCTCGTGGGGCGGTACTCCGCCACGCTCGACTGCGCCCGGGTGAGCGCCGCTTCCGGTCCACCAGCGGACTCGGTTCGTGGGCCGAGCTGGTTCGAGCGTGGAACGAGGGGACTCCAAGCCTGGCTCGAGCGCCGGTGGGCCTCACGTGGCGACCACTACCTGGGCGAGTGGCACTTCCACCCCTACGCCGCACCGGTACCGAGCGACACGGACCTGCAGCAACTCGCGCGCATCGCACGCACTGTTGACTACCGCTGCCCGGAGCCCCTCCTGCTCATCCTGGGAGGGGACCCCGCGGGAAGGTGGTCCATCAGCGCCCATGTCGTTCCCAGCGGCTGGGCTGCCGTTGCGCTCCAGCGCCGGCAGGACCCTGACTGAGCCAGGGCCCTGGCTAAAAATTCAGCGCGCTCGCCAGGTACTCCTCGGCCTTGTCGTAAGTGCGCGCTTTGGGTGCCTTCAAGAGGAGGTCCCTCGAACGGACGGCCTGGCGGATGAACTTGATTCGCTCCTCTTGGGTCATGCCTCCAACGAGGTTGCTCCCGGTCTGGGCGATGTCCGGCACGCAGGGTGTTCCCCAGGACCCTAGCGAGACTTCAAAGTGATTGTTCCAGGTGCGCCACACGTCCTGCTTGTTGAATGAGGCAATGAAGTCGAAGAACAGGAGCGCCCCATCGAACAGGGACTCGAACCGCACTTTTTGAAAGATGCGGACAGCCAGGGTCTCGATAGCAAAAGACCTCAGCTGGGTGGTGGAGGGGAGCCGGGAGTTCCAGTACTTGAGGAGCTTGACGAGCGGGATGAACAGCTCCCCACGCGCCCTGTTCACCCGGGTCGCGGCTTCCTTGTGAATCTTGGGCGCGGAGACAAGCCACTTCTCCTGGTCCGCGTCGGGGATCCAGATCCTCTCACTCTCGGGGGCCTCGGGAATTGCAGGCACGACATCCAGGTCCATCTTCTGCAACTTCAGGCCAATGGAGCGCCGCTGCGCCCGCATCGCGCTATTGGGATACCGGTAGCGGATGGCCCTCTCGAACGTCTGAAGAACATCCAGAGGGGATGGGAACGCGGAGAAGAACCCGATCTTCCACTTCGTGTGGTCGATGAGGACGATGATGTCCACGTCATCCAGTGGCGTAATCGCCGTGTGTCTCGAGTAGCTCCCGCTGAGGTAGCACCCGAGGATGCGCTCCTCCATCTTCCCGGTTCTGAGCAGATCTCTCAGGTAGTTGTGTGACCTCTGGGCATCCGCCTTCTGCGCCTGGGTGGGCTCCACCGTCTTCGCGAAGACCCAAAGAATCTCGTCCAGCTCATCCATTCCACGTGTCCCCGAGTGCAGCAGACAGAAGAGAGGATGGGCTCGTCGCGTGAGCTGACACCTGAGCCATGGTCTCCATCGCCGCTGGGTTTTACTGCTGACCTGAACACGGTGGAGGCCCCCAAGATTACGTGGCCACCACGCATCTTCCGGCCGGCCCAACGGGCAACTGAGGCTGGTCAGGTGGCCAATCTCCCTGAGTGCTTGAGGTGCGCGTAGGGCATTGTCGTGCTCCTCCCTGGCGGCCACATCCGGGCGTCATGGGCGGATTCAATCGGTCGTCGCAACACTCCAAGAAGGAGATGTCGCGATGGGCGCAAGAGGACGTCGACGCGCGGAGCGGGCCGGGCGCGCACGGAAGTCGTCGCCCGGCCGTCCACCGGTGGGCCGGCGTGAGCATCGA
>DASQMW010000101.1:0-7475 GCA_035645295.1 Archangium sp. | reverse complement strand
GGAGGGTGGCCGCTGACGGTGTTCCTGACGCCGGGGCTGCTGCCCTTCTACGGGGGCACGTACTTCCCGCCGGGAGACAAGTACGGGAGGCCGGGCTTCCCGAAGGTGCTGGAGGCGCTGCACAACGCCTGGACGGCGAAGCGGGAGGAGGTGCTGCGCCAGTCGGAGGAGTTCCGCGAGGGCCTGGGCGAGCTGGCCAGCTACGGGCTGGACGCGGTGGCGGCGGCGCTGAAGGGGGAGGACCTCGTGGCCATGGGCGAGTCCATGCTGCGCCGGGTGGATGGGGTGAACGGGGGCTTCGGTGGTGCGCCCAAGTTTCCCAACCCGATGAACGTGGCGATGTTGCTCCGGGCCTGGCGGCGCCACAGCGGCAACGACGCGCTGAAGAAGGCGGTGTTGCTGACGCTGGAGCGGATGGCGTTGGGAGGCATCTACGACCAGCTCGGAGGCGGGTTCCACCGCTACTCGGTGGACGAGCGGTGGACGGTGCCGCACTTCGAGAAGATGCTGTACGACAACGCGCAGCTGCTGCACCTGTACACGGAGGCGTACCAGGTGGAGCCGAGGCCGTTGTGGCGCAAGGTGGTGGAGGAGACGGCGGAGTACGTGCGGCGCGAGATGACGGACGCGCGCGGCGGCTTCTACGCCACACAGGACGCGGACAGCGAGGGCGAGGAAGGGAAGTTCTTCGTCTGGAAGCCCGAGCAGGTGCGGGAGGTCCTGACGCCCGAGCTGGCCGAGCTGGCGCTGCGCCACTTCCGAATCACTCCGGGAGGGAACTTCGAGCACGGGGCGACGGTGCTGGAGGCGGTGGTGCCGGTGGAGACGCTGGCGAAGGACTTCCAGCTCCCGGTGGAGGAGGTGGAGGCGCGGCTCGGCGAGGCCCGGCGGAAGCTCTTCGAGGCGCGGGAGAAGCGGGTGAAGCCGGGCCGGGACGACAAGATCCTCGCGGGATGGAACGGGCTGATGATGCGAGGCCTGGCCTTCGCGGGGCGGGTCTTCGGGCGGGCGGACTGGGTGGAGCTGGCGCGGAGGTCGGCGGACTTCCTGTTGACGGAGCTGTGGGATGGCCAGCGGTTGCTGCGCTCGTACCAGGAGGGGCAGGCGCGCATCCCGGGGTTCCTCGAGGACTACGGTGACCTGGCCTCGGGGCTGACGGCGCTGTACCAGGCGACCTTCGAGCCGAAGTACCTGGAGGCGGCGGAGGCGCTGGTGAAGGCGGCGGAGGAGCGCTTCTGGGATGGAGAGAAGCGGGCGTACCTGACGGCGCCGAAGGCCCAGCAGGACCTGGTGGTGGCGACCTACGCGACGTTCGACAACGCGTTTCCCTCGGGGGCCTCGACGCTGACGGAGGCGCAGGTGGCGCTGGCGGCGCTGACGGGGAACAAGCAGTACCTGGACCTGGCGGAGCGCTACGTGTCGCGCATGCGGGAGCAGCTGCGGCAGAACCCCATGGGCTACGGGCACCTGGGGCTGGCGGCGGACGCGTTGGTGGAGGGGGCTCCGAGCGTCACCTTCGCGGGGACCCGGGAGCTGGTGGAGCCGCTGCTGTCGGTGACTCGGGCGGCCTACGCTCCGACCTTCGCCTTCGCGTGGAAGGAGCCGGGAGCGCCGGTGCCACCGTCGATGCGAGAGACCTTCGAGGGCCGCGAGCCGGTGGGCGGCCACGCAGCCGCCTGGCTGTGCCGCCACTTCGCCTGCGAGCCGCCCATGAGGGAACCGGGCGACCTCGCGAGGAAGCTGGCCCTGGTTCCGGCGCACCCCTGAGCCAGGGTACCCCCGAGCGGGCGTGGGGCCTGTGCCTCAGGCCCGCCCGGGTTTCACTGTCCTGGGACTAGAAGAGCTGGATGTACTCGGGTTGGGACGAGCCCAGGCGCAGGTTCATGAGCTCCGAGTAGGAGTAGCCGGACACCGCCGGGCAACCCGCCGCGGAGCCGATGTAGCGCACCTGGGTGCTGTCCGTGGCACCGCGCGGACGCACGATGATGCCGCTGAAGGTGACGTAGGTGTTGCGGTCATCGGGGTCGAACTCGAAGCCGGGCTCCGTCTTGAAGCCGAGCGTCAGGGTGAGCCCGTCCGTGGAGACGTCCGCGCTGACCGACTCCGAGGTGCTGGAGTAGGTGGTGGGCGGGTTGTTCCGCACGTCGGTGATCAGCCGGCCGGTGCGGCCATCGCCATCCGTGTCGGTGGGGAAGGCGCTGGCAATCTGGCAGTCGGCCGTGCCGGGGACGAGCTCCACGGCGCGGTTGAAGGTGATGACGAGCTTGCCGTTCGCGCCCATCAGCCTGGTGCTGTCGTCCGCATTGGAGCGCAACGCGTAGAGCAGGTCATCGGTCGTGCTGGTGGTGGTCATCAGCAGACGCTGGTCCGCCTGGGTCACACCGGCCGTGATGGTGCCCTGACCCGACAATGTCCGCCCGTCCAAGGTCTGGCTCATCACCGCTTCGCAGCGGTAGGCCGCGCCGTTGACGAGCTGCGCGCCCGGGATGACCGCCACGCCGTCGGCGTTGCTCGTGGCGCTGATGGTGGTGGTCCCGGTGGTGACCGGGGCGAGGAAGTTGCCCGACACCTGCAGCGTGTTGCCGGTCGTCGGCGTGTACTGGCAGAAGACCTGGGCGTTGGGCACTGGCGCGTTGTTGAAGCTCACGTTGAACCGGTAGTCCACCGAGAAGCCCTTGGGGAACAGCCGGATGTTGGCCACTTCCTGAGAGTGCTCGATGTCCGAGTTGAGCTCCGAGTAGGTGTACTCACCGACGAACCGCTCGTAGCCCTCGGCTTGCGCGAAGATCGGGATGGTCATCCCCTCGGGGATGTCCTTGATCTGATAGCACCCGTCCGCCTCGATGCCGTTCTTGCCGTTCAGATCGCCGCGGCCGCACGGCTCCGCCCGGCGGAACTCGCCGTCGATGATCGCGTACACTTGGCTCTTGCTGTCGCCGTCATCGCCCAGGTTGTTCTTGTCGCTCTCGGCCTTGAAGAAGTTCAGCCGCTGCCCCGTCTGGCCATCCACGATGAAGCCAACGAGCCGGCCACTGTTGGTCTCACCCTCACAGCCCGCGAGGGCGAGCAGCGAGACCGCCAGGAACTTCTGAGTCAACTTGTTCATGAAACCCCCGTCACTATTGCCACAAAGGCAGGGGCTGCTTAGTCGACTCTTCAACGCGTTGCCAGGGGGGAGCCCCCCTGACATGTCCTACCTCACCTCGACGACCTTCAGGGTCCCAATGAGTGGGGTGATTTCCGCGTTTCCTTCCTGGCCCACTCCGAAGTGGGTGGCATCCGCTACCACCTGGTTGAAGGTCGGGTCCATCTGGGTCCACTCGCCCACGAAGGCCTCCACCCACTCGTGCCAGTAGAGGGCCGGGACGCCGTCCTGGTTCACCATGTAGATGACGCCGTCCACCCGCCGGGCGGGAATCCCGGAGGCCCGCAGCAGGGACACCGTGAGCAGCGAGTGCTCCGTGCAGTCCCCCTTGCGCTGGCGCAGCACGTCCGTCGCCCGGTCCGCGCTCGCCCCGTAGTCCTTCTTCAGGTTCGTCGCCACCCAGCCGACGATCTTCTTCGCCGCCGTGTAGGCGTCCTTCTCGCTCCCCACCAACTGCGTGGCCAGCTCGCGGATCTGCGGGCTGTGGCTCTCGACGATGATGGAGTTCTTGAGGTTCTCGCCTCCCTCGGGGTCCGCGAGCGGCCTTGGCGCGAGGCGCTTCGGCTCGGGAGCCCGGGCCGACAGCGTCACCAGCACGCGCCCGTCCGGCTGCGCCTCGTACTTCTGCCGGTAGGTGTCGCGCTGGAACTTCTCCGGCAGGTTCTCCATCACCAGCTTCACCTGGCCGGGGATGGTCTGCGCCTCGGGCGGCAGCGCCTTGGGCAGCACGACGCGGGTGAGGCCGAACACCTCCACCAGGTCCAGCCGCTTCGCCATCTCCTCGGGCTCGGCCCGGGCCTTCATCGTCTGGCCGTACTCCAACTCCAGCAGCCGTCCGTCCTCGGCCACCCAGGCCGTGATGGGCACCTTCTCCTTCTCCGAGACGCTGACGGCCTTGCCCACCTTCACCTTCACCCCGCTGATGAGCCGCTCCTCCGCCGGTTGCACCGCGGTGCTCATCTTGTAGGTGCCCAGGTCCGTCCCATCCATCGCGCTGCCGCTCACGTTCGTCTGGCGCAGCAGGGCCACGCGCACCTGGTCGGCGTCCTCCACCACCTCGGTGGTGGGCGGCAGGTTCACCGTCTCGTCCGGCATCCCCGGCCGCTTGCGCACCACGCTGAGCCCTCCGGGCGTGGCCGTCCCCACCAGCGTCTGGTTGCCGCCGTCGCCCCGCTGCTCGATGGTGAAGGCCACCAGCTTGCCGCCGGGCCGCGCCTCGTAGATGCGCTCTTCCCGGTGCACGCGCTCGGAGAGCCGGGCGCCTACCTGCGCCTTGAAGTTCAGCTCGTTGATGCTGCGCACCCGGTCACCGCGGCCCGGGATGAGGCCCAGGTCGTTGAAGACGTAGCCCACCTTCTTGTCCACGAGGTACAGCCCCAGGTACTCGCCGCCCTGGGGACGGGGGGCCTTGAGCACATCGGACACGGTGGCCGGAGCCTGGGCCTGTTGCGCCTGGGCCTGCTGCGCCTGGGCCTGGGGGGCCTCGGGCGCGGGCTCCTGCTTCTTGCACTGCACGAGTGCCAGGCTCAGCAGCGCGGCACCCACGGGAAGGAGGGCTCTTCTGGGAAGTCGCATCGCTGCGCTCCGGCGCGGGGGCGGGTGGCTCGTCAGACCCGCTTGGTGAGGATGATGAGGTCGTCGCCGACCTTGTAGAAGTCGCGGATGCGCGCCTCCTCGTTGTACTTCATGGAGGCGTAGAAGCCGCGGGTGGGGCCGTAGGCCTCGGTGGCGCTCGTCTCCACGCGGATGATGCGCGCCTGGATGCGGCGCAAATCCGCCTCCATGCCGGAGATCAGCGAGGCGCCGATGCCCTGCCCACGCACCGTGGGATCGGAGGCGATCCAGTACAGGTCGTACGTCCCCTCCGTCATCGGCGTGGGGCCGTAGCACACGTAACCCACCAGCGTGCCGTCCCGGTCCGCGACCAGAATCTTGTAGTCGGGGTTATTCGGCTGAAGCGCGAGATCGACGAGTTCGATCGCGACCCCCACCTCTTCCTGCGAGAACGTTTCGATTCGACGGATCAGGGATGCGAGTGGCTCCCGGTCCTTTCCTTCGAGCGGTCGGATGTCCATGGGCATGGGCTCTCTCTAGCGCGATTTCCACCAGCCGGGTGGCCAGAGCGGGGTAGTCGAGACCCGCCGCGCGGGCGGCGTTGGCGAATCCCGCCTCGGGGTGGAGATCGCAGTTGGGGTTGATGTCGATGACGTAGGGCACGCCCTCCGCGGTCACCCGGAGGTCCACGCGGCCGTAGTCCTGGCACTCGAGGGCGGCGAAGGCCTCCATCGCCGTCTTCACGAGCCGGGCCTCCATCGCGGGGTCCTCCAGCACGCACGGCCCCACGGGCGTGTTCTGGTAATCGGGCGAGCCGGACTCCCACTTCGCCGCGTAGGTGACGATGTTGGGCCGCTGCTCGAAGAACTTGCCGAAGCGGATCTCCGTGAGCGGCAGCGCCTGGCGCGGGTGGTTGCCCAGCAGCGGCACGTAGATCTCCCGCCCGGGGATGAACTGCTCCACGAGGGCGGGCTGGTGGAAGGTGCGCAGCACCGCCTCCACCGCGCGGCCCAGGGCGGCCCGGTCGTACACCACCGAGTCGCTCGTAATGCCCACGCTGGCGTCCTCGCGCGCGGGCTTGACGATCAGCGGGAAGGGCAGCTCCAGCGTGGCCGCGTCCTCGACGCGGTCCAACCGGGCGAACCCCGGCGTGGACACTCCGCGCGCCTTGAGAATCTCCTTGGCCTTGTCCTTGTGCAGCGCCAGGCCCAGCGAGAGGGCCGGCGAGCCGGTGTACGGCAGCCCGAGCATTTCCAGCAGGCTGGGGACGATCATCTCCCCCCGGGCGTCCGCGGCCACGGATTCACAGAGGTTGATGACCAGGTCGGGCTGCATCCGGGCGAGCAGGTCCACGAACTCCAGGCCGGAGCCCTCGACGGCGAGCGGCTCGGCATGGGTCTCGCCGTGGGAGAGGGCGTCAGCCAGGGCCGAGGCGACGCGTGTCACGTCCTCTCGCGCCTCCCGACCCGGGTCGTCCTCCAACAGCTCATGGTCTCGGTTGTACAGGATGGCGATATGCATGCGTGGTGCGTGTGCGGTGGCGAGGGTTAACACGTCCCCCCGGGGGATGACAGTTCACAGATGGCCCGTTTGGCTGGCCGCCGAGCTGGTCCCGGAAGTATGAGAGGAGAACCATGCGGATTCGCGACCCCATCCACGGCACCATCGATGTGAGTGACGAGGAAAAGGCCGTCATCGACAGCCGCTACTACCAGCGGCTGCGTCACGTCCGGCAGTTGGGCTTCGGTGACCTGGCCTTTCCAGGCGCCACCCACACCCGGCACGCCCACTCCCTGGGCGCGATGCACGTCGCCTCCCGAGTCTTCCACGCCGTCACCGCCCGCTCCACTCTGCCCTCGGAAGTCCGGGCCCGCTTCAGTGCCGCGGTGCGCCTGGCCGTCCTGTGTCACGACCTGGGCCACATGCCGCTCTCCCACGCCTCGGAGCGCATCGCCCCGGCGCGCGCCTCCCTGAGGCTGCCTCCCTGGTTGGATGCCGTGGCGGAAGGCGAGCAGGCGACGCACGAGGACTTCACCGCCAAGCTGCTGCTGGACAGCTCGCTCACTCCCATCATCGAGCAGCGCTACGGGCCGCTGGGCATCACGCCCCCGGCGGTGGTGGGGCTCATCACCGGGGCCCGCGCTCCCCAGGACCCGGGCTTCTCGCACGCCGGGGTGGACTGGACGCCGCTGCTGCGCGCCATCGTGTCCGGCGAGCTGGACGCGGACCGCATGGACTACCTGGTGCGCGACTCCTTCTATACGGGCGTCAACTACGGCCGGTACGACATGGACTGGCTCATCTCCAACCTGAACCCGGCGGTGAAGGACGGGCGCGTCTACCTGGCGCTGAGCCGGGCGGCGGCGTTCGCCTTCGAGGACTTCCTCCTCAGCCGCTACCACATGTTCGTCTCGGTCTACTACCACCACACCTCGGTGAACTTCGACTACATGCTGCGGCGCTACTACGAGGAGGCGCCCGGCGAGTTCGAGATTCCCTCGGACCCGGAGGCCTTCCTCGCCTGCGATGACGTGGCGCTCTGGTACACGCTGCGGCGCTCGAAGAACCGGTGGGCCGACCGCATCTCCACGCGCCGGGGCTTCAAGCTGCTGGCGCAATTCACCGAGCGGGACGTGGGCTACGACCTGGAGGTACTGCGCAGCGCGCTGGTGACGGGCGGCTTCGAGCACTTCACGGTGGAGTCCAAGGGGGTGCTCTCCAAGTACTTCGCGGAGGGCTCGGGGCCGAGCCTCTTCATCCTGGACGTGTCCACGGG
>DASQMW010000100.1:0-18099 GCA_035645295.1 Archangium sp. | reverse complement strand
ATCCTCGCCCTGCCGAACTCCTGCTGTGCCCACATCCGGGCTACTGCTTCCGTCACTCCCGTGTCCATGACTTCTCAAGTCACGGAATGCGGCGCCACATTCCTCCAGTTGGGAGAAATGTGGCTAATGCTCAGCTCCCGGAGGGAGAGGGGAAAGGGGCGCGGGGCTTGTTTGGGCGGCGTGGCTTCCTGGGCGGCGGTCTTCTTTGGTGCGGTGGCTTCTTGGGTCAGCGGGCCTGATTCAGGAAGGTCGCCAGCTTCTCGTAGGCCACCGCCAGCGCGGGAATCGGTGCGCTCTCATTCGCCTGGTGCGCCTGCGCCGTCTCCCCCGGCCCGAAGTTCACCGCGTCCACGCCGAACTCGGAGAAGCGTGCCACGTCCGTCCACGCCTGCTTCGACGCCGCCGGCAGTCCCGTCAGTTTCATGAGCTGCTGGAACAGCGGATTGTCCGCGCACACCCGCCCGCTCGGCGCCAGGTCCGTGAACTCCACCTCCGCCGCGTCCCCCACCAGCTCCCGCACGTCCTGCTGCGCCCGCTCCACCGTTTTCCCCGGGGCGAAGCGGTAGTTCAGGTTCAGCTCGAACGCCTCCGGTATTACGTTGCGCGCCCGCCCTCCCGAGGCCTTCGTGATGTTCATCACCTCGTAGAAGGCGAACTCGCCGTACATCACCTCGCGCCTCGGCAGCTCCAGCAGCCGCGCCAGCAGCGGCCCCGCCTTGTGGATGGCGTTCTCCCCCTGCCACGGCCTCGCCGAGTGCGCGCTGCGTCCCTTGAATCGCAGCGTCACGTGCAGGCTCCCCACGCACCCCACCTGCACCACCCCGTCCGTTGGCTCCATCGCGATGCCGAACTTCACCCGCTTCAGCTCCGGGCGCGTGTCGAACAGCGGCCCCAGCCCGCTCTCCAGGTAGGGACCCTCCTCCCGCTCGTAGAGCACCACCACCAGGTTCACCGGCAGCTCGGCGCGCGGCAGGTCCTCCGCCAGCGCCATCATCACCGCCAGCCCCCCCTTCATGTCCGAGGAGCCCAGGCCGAAGACGCGCTCGCCTTCGATCCGCGCCTCCCGGTCATTCGGGTGCGCGGGCACCGTGTCCAGGTGCCCCACCAGCGCCACCGTGGGCCGCGGGTCCAGGAGGCTCCCCAGCACCAGCGAGTGCCCCAGCCGGAACACCTCGCGCTGCGGGAAGTGCGCGTGCGCCCAACGCTCCACGTGGTCGGCGAGGGCCTGTTCCTCCCCGATGGGACTGGGGATGCGGCACAGGGCCAGGGTGGATTGCGCGAGGCGGGTGGCGAGCTCACTCATGACGTTGCTTTCGAGACCGGAACGAGCCCGTAGAGGGTGGTGACCTCCCGGGAGCGCGCCGCGTGAAGCGGATCCGACTTGTCCTTGGCCTTCGAGTGGCGCGCCGGGGCCGATTGCTTCCACTTCACGGTGAGCCCGCACCGCGCGAGCTCCTGGTCGAGCCAGCCGACGTCCCGCAGCCCGAGCAGCACCGCGAGGTCGGAGAGCACCAGCAGCCCCTCGCCCCCCGGGTTGAGGTGCCCGGCCAGTCCTTCGAGGAAGCCGCTCAGGAAGCGGTTGTCCTCGTCGAACACCGCACGGTCCACCCGGTTCTTCGGCGGCTCGGGAATCCACGGCGGATTGCTCACGATGAGGTCCGCCTTGCCGGGAGGAAAGAGGTCGCCTTCCATCACCTCGAAGCGCTTGGACAGGCTGAGCCGCTCGGCGTTCTCCCGGGCACAAGCCACCGCGCGCGAATCAATGTCGGTCGCCGTGACCGAGGCCGCTCCCCGCTGAAGCAGCAGGAAGGAGAGCACGCCGGTGCCCGTGCCCACGTCGAACACCTTCTTGCCACGCACGTCGGTGACGGACAGGAGCAGCTCGACGTAGTCGGTGCGCGTGGGCAAATAGACGCCGTAGTGGGGATGGAGCTTGCCCTGGAGACCCGGCACCTCCAGGCCCTTGCGCCGCCACTCCGCGGCTCCGAGCATGCCGAGCAGCGTCTTCAAGGAGACCACGGTCTTGTCGGCGTCGGGCTCGCCCCACACCTGGCGGCAGGCCTCGGCGACGTCGGGCGCCCGCTTCAGCTCCAACCGGTAGGAGCGGTCGAGCGCCACCACGATGCGCGAGAGCGTCTCGTGCTCCAACTGACGCGCGCGGCGCTCGGCCCGGAAGGCCTCCAGGGGCGAGCGCGCCCCCCGAGGCTCCGGGAGGCGGCGGCCCATGGCGCCCAGGAGCTGCTTCGCGTTGTGGAAATCTCCCGCATAGAGGAGGTGCTCGCCCCGCCGGACGCGCTTCAGGGCGGCGTCCGCGGTGAGGCGGTCATCGACGGGGGAGAGCCGCGACGGGGCGGGCTCGCCGCTCTCCGAACGCCAGGTGAATGGGTCCATGCGCGGTGTCTACACCGGCACGGCGAAGTCGCGCAGCGCCGCGTTGAGGCTCGTCTTCTTGTCGGTGCTCTCCTTGCGCTGCCCGATGATGAGCGCGCACGGCGTCATGTAGCGCCCGGCCGGGAACTGCTTCTCCTTCATGCCCGGAATCACCACGCTGCGCGCCGGCACCCGGCCCTTGTAGACCTTCTCCTCCGGGCCGGTGACGTCGATGATGGGCGTGGAGGCCGTCAGCACCACGTTGGCGCCCAGCACCGCCTCCTCCTCCACCACCACGCCCTCCACCACGATGCAGCGGCTGCCGATGAAGGCCCGGTCCTCGATGATGACCGGCGAGGCCGTGGGCGGCTCGAGCACCCCGCCCAGTCCCACGCCGCCCGACAGGTGCACGTCGCGGCCCACCTGCGCGCAGCTGCCCACCGTGGCCCACGTATCCACCATCGTCCCCGCCCCCACCCTCGCCCCGATGTTCACGTAGCCGGGCATCACCACCGCCCCGCGCTCCACGAAGGCCCCGTAGCGCACCACGCCCGGCGGCACCACCCGCACCCCGGCCGCCTCCAGCCCCTTCTTCAACGGAATCTTGTCGAAGAACTCGAAGGGCCCCACCTCCATCACCTTCATCTCCGAGATGCCGAAGAACAGGAGGATGGCCTCCTTCACCCAGGCATTCACCTTCCAGCCCTCGGGCCCCTTCTCCGCCACCCGCACCTCACCCGCGTCCAGCAGCGCCAGCGTCTCGCGCACCGCCGCGGCGTACTCCGCGTCCTTCAGCTTCGCCCTGTCCGCGAAGGCCGCGGACACCCGCTGCGACAGATTCTCGATGGGGGACATGGCCGCTCCTTCAAGCATGAAACGCCACCGGGCGCATCATCCTCATGCGTGCGCGTGCCGCGCCGCTTCCAGCTTCGTGTTCGGGGGCTCCGCCAACGGGTAGGTGGCCGTGACGAGCTCCAGGCGCTTCCGGCCCGCCTCGGGCTCCAGCACCTCGCTCGCCCGCCCCGCCATGTGCACGCCCTTGCCCGTCACCCGCTCCACCCGCGCCAGGGGCACCGCCCACAGCTTGCGCGAGAAGCGCCGACGCACGAACAGCACCGTCTCCCCCACGCAGTCCACCCGCCCCAGCACCTTCCCGTCCAGGTCCAGCACCTTCATCCAGTTCTGGATGGACTTCCGCTTGAATGGGGACTCCAACCACGCCACGGCCATGGCCTCACCTCCACTCGCTCAAGGTGAGGCCCGGCCACCGGGGAGCACGGCGCCGGGTGTCGAGCCCCCGGCCGCCTGCCCGAGGGTCATGTGCTCGCGGAGGGCCCGCCCACCACCTTGGAGACCGCCTCGACGATCTGCTGCTCGGTGGGGAAGGCGAACGACTCCTTCTTCACCACGGGGGTGCCATCCACTTCCACGATGAAGCTGCCGGAGGGGCCCGTCTTCAGCTCCGCGTCCAGGTTCAACTCCTTCTTCAGCGCGGCCGCCGCACGGGCGGCCCGAGGCCTGTAGCCTCAAGCATTACAGAACGTGATGGTGATGCGGGACGCCATGGTGGGCCTCCTGTTCATGGGGGCGCGAGAGCTGCGCCTCCCTGGGGTGTAGCCATTGAAATAACGAACCACGAGGAGCGTGCAAGCAAGACACCCGTCCTCCTGTCCGCTGCCTCCCCATAGAATGCCGTCCATGGCTCCCCACCGCCCGAACCTCGCCGCCGCCTACGATCCCGAGCACTTCCGCCGCCTCGGGCACCAACTGGTGGACCAGCTCGCCGACCACCTCGCCCGCACCACCCGCCGCGAGGGCCCCGTCCTGCCCTGGGCCCCGCCCGCCACCCACGTCGAGCGCTTCCCCGCGGACTTCCCCGAGGAGCCTGGCGGTGACGCCTCCGCCCTCCTCGCCCGCGTCATCGACGGCTCGCACCACCTGCACCACCCGCATTACGTGGGCCACCAGGTATCCGCGCCCCTGCCCCTGGCCGCGCTGTGCGACCTCGTCTCCTCGCTCCTCAACAACGGCATGGCCGTCTACGAGATGGGGCCCATCTCCACCGCCATGGAGCACAACGTGGTGCGCTGGCTGGCCGGGGTGCTCGGCCTGCCCGAGGGCTCCGGCGGCGTACTCACCTCGGGCGGCTCCGCGGGCAACCTCACCGCGCTGCTCGCCGCGCGCCAGGCCAAGGCCGGTTACGACGCGTGGAACGGGGGCCCCACCGCCGGGCCTCCCCTCACGGTGCTCGTCCCCGAGTCCACCCACTACTGTGTCGCCCGCTCCGTGCGGATGATGGGCTGGGGCGCCGAGGGCATCACCCCCGTCCCCGTGGACGCACGCTACCGGCTGCGCCCCGAGGCCCTGGAGGAAACCCTCGCCGCCGCGCGGCGGGCCGGCCGCCGTCCCATCGCCGTGGTGGCCAGTGCTGGCTCCACCGCCACCGGCGCCTTCGATCCCCTCGAGGCCGTGGCCGACTTCTGCGCGAAGCACGGCCTGTGGTTCCACGTGGATGGGGCCCACGGGGCCTCGGCCGCGCTCAGCCCCCGCTACCGCCACCAGGTGAAGGGCATTGAACGCGCCGACTCGGTGGTGTGGGACGCGCACAAGATGATGATGATGCCGGCGCTCATCACCGCCGTGCTCTTCCGCGAGGGCCACCGCTCCTTCGAGGCCTTCGCCCAGGAGGCCTCCTACCTCTTCACCGGCCAGGACACGCGGCGCTGGAGCGACGTGGCCCTGCGCACCCTCGAGTGCACCAAGGAGATGATGGCCCTCAAGCTGTACACCTGCCTGAGCACCCTGGGCACGAAGCTCTTCGCGGACTCCGTCACCGACACCTTCGACCTGTCCCGCCGCTTCGCCGAGCGCCTCCAGTCCTCCGGAGACTTCGAGCTGGCCGTCCCTCCCGACTGCAACATCGTCTGCTTCCGCCACACCCCCCGGGGCGTCCCCGCCTCGGAGCTCGACGCACTCCAGGTGCGCCTGCGCGAGTCGCTCGTCACCCGCGGCGACTTCTACCTGGTGCAGACGACGCTCGGCGGCCGCGTGTGGCTGCGCACCACCGTCATCAATCCGCTCACCACCGACGCGGACCTCGACGCCCTCCTGGAGGCCCTGCGCCGGGCCGTTTGAAGCCCCGGTCACGAATCCGTGAAACCAGTGAAACAGGACTTTTCCACTGGAACTGACATCCCGGATGATAGTAGTAGCTTCGACGAAGTTCCCCCGGCCGTCCCCCGGCCTTCTTCGCGAGGCATCCCCCCATGAAGTCCAGCTCCTCTCTCAAGTCCCTCCTCGGCGGTCTGGTGCTGCTGGCGGCTCCGGCCGCCCTGGCGGACAGCGCCGCGAACATCGCCCTCTTCGACTCGAGGATGACGTCCGCGCGCACCAGCACCAGCGCCAGTGGCACGACGGTCACCCGCGCGGAGATGAAGAATGCTCTCGGCGCCTTGGACTCGGACTCCTGGGTGGACGCCGCGGAGCACGCCCACCTGGCCACCAAGGTGGGCAACACCACCTTCCTGACCGGCCTGGCGGCTGACGCGAAGCTGTACCTCACCCTCTTCCACGAGCTGAACGACGCGGAGGAGTACGGAGCGCCGCTGGGGATGGACGCGGTGTCGGGCACGCCGGCCCAGCTGTACGGCGCGAGCGGACCGCTCGCCAGCAGCTCGCGCATCAAGGAGGGCTCCATCGCCGAGGGCGACGGCGTGGCCAATCAGGTGACCCTGATGGAGACGTACGGGTGGGCCTTCGGCAGCTCCTACGACTACCCGTACTTCTTCGAGCTCGTCAACGAGACCGAGCTGCGCACCCGGCTGCAGCAGCGCACGTACTCGGGCACGCCGACGGCGGCGGAGGTGAACGGGGCGGTGACGTACCTCAAGCAGGTGTCGGGCACCGGCCAGCGGCTCTACATCTCGAGCTGGCGCTCCATGGGCCGGGGTGGCCCGGGTGAGTCGGCCGGTTTCGTGGTGGCCGCCGTCAGCAACGACCGGCTCACCGTGCGCATGGTGGAAGTGCTCACCTGGGCGGAGTGACACGCCTCAGAGGTTGCGCAGGACGCGCGCGCTCTTGAAGTCCGACGTCGCCGGGTGCCCCTGTCCGGGGAATGGGTGGGGCACTCCGAGCCGGTCGGCGATGTCCTCGAACAGCGAGCGGGCGAGACGGACACGCTCGCTGTGCGCGAAGACACGGGGCCAGTCCAGTTCGCGCAGGGCCTCGGCACCGCCCTTCGTCTCGACGTAACGGTCCGTGTAGGGGTTCGCCGGATCGCAGAGGAAGCGCAGGTAGTGCTTCGGATGCAGGGCCCGCTCCATCGGGTCGCGGAGCGCCCAGGACTTCCGCTTCGGACTCTGCTTGTGCGGAACGAAGGGATGACCCAGGTAATCGGGGTCGTCCGTGACGAACGCCTCCAGATCGATTGCCGCGGCGTCGACACGGGAAGGCCGGCTCGCCCCCGCGCGTACGAGCGCCTCTGGCTCGGCGAAGAAGTAGGCCTCGACCATCGGAGCGAGCAGGTGGAACGAACACCGCTCCCGAACGAGCCGCGTAGCCTTCTCTCGTGCCCCCTGGGAGCTCCAATCATGACGCCCCATATGCGCCAGGACGGCATCCCGGACACGAGCAGCCACCAACTCGGGATGAGAAGCGTTGACCAGTTCGAGATCATCGAGGGCTATCAGGAGCGCTGGCGGGTCATCCACATCCACGACCTCCGCCACCATACGGCTCGCGAGATTCTGGAGCGTGCTGGGCGCTGGCGACACGGGCATTTCCCGGACATCCGCGCTCGTGAAAGACTCCACGCGACGGAGAACGTCGAATCGGGCGCCTCGAAAGACGCGCGCCAACGAGTCACACAATCCCCGCTCCTCGCACTGCCCTGTCACGATGAGCCCGACACGCATGCCTACTCCGGCTCCGCCTTCGCTGGTGCGCCATACTCCAGGTGCTCGTAGAGGTCCCCCAGCGAGAAGTGCGCCAACCAACTCCGCTTCTTGAGCTGGTCAAGTGGTATGGGCAACACCTCCCTGCCTGGCTCCATGACGAACACCTTCTCTGGCAGTTCCTTGAACGTGTCGAGGATGACTGGAGAGTGCGTCGCCAGCAGCACTGTCACTGAGTGCTCATCCGACCACTCGCGGAAGGCATCCATCAGTCGACGGGTGGTATAGGGATGGAGGGCATTCTCGGGCTCGTCGATAGCAACGACCTGCTTGGGATCGGACGAGGCCACGGCACACAAGTGGAGCAGCGCGACGAGGAAGCCATCCGGTAGCAACGCTGGCGTCAACGGATCCCTGTCATTGCGCGGCATATGCACCTCGCAAGACACGATGTTTGCCGCGATGGGGAATGAGAAATCGGCGAACAGATTCGGAAAGCAGGTGCGCAGCGTATCCGTCACGAAGTTCCACCGATGCCGGTCACTCCGTTGGTTGTGCCAATTCATCAGGACTGAAAAGACATTGCGGCCATCCTCCACCAGAAAGGTATCGCCCGCGAGACGGGAGCCTTCGCGACGAAGCCTCGCCAGGTCGTAATGGTGGTAGTGGCGGTAGTGCAGGATGGCTTCGAGAAGGTGCCACACCGGCTCGCTGTACTCCTGCGGCTCTGGCATGGCAGCACTGAACCCGAGGACACCATCGCGCAGGGGCGATGCACGCGGGTGCTCGCGCTCGGCATCCGCCGGTCCCCCGCGCTCGAACAAGGTGTGCTCCCCATCGCTCAGCTTTTCCCAGAAAGGCAGGTGCGCCCCACCCACTCCCAGCGAAACCCCGGGTTGGAACTCCCAGCACGCGCTCTCGACACGAAGCATGAAGGAGACGGGCTCGCCACGAGGCGCCTCGAAATGGCGTAGGCCATAAGCACCTCCATGGTCCTCGAGCGCCTTCGAGAAGCCGTACGTCGTCGACTCCTTCAGCAGTTGCAGCACGTCGATCAGCGTCGTCTTCCCGCTCCCGTTCGGTCCCACCAGGGCGCAGACCCCCGAAGGGCTCCACTCCACACGGCGCAGGCCGCGGTAGTTACGCACGCTCAGTGTGAACCCCATGTCCCACCTCTCGCGGAAAGCCCGGCTGACCTCCCACCATCATGGCCATCCGGCCGGACGGGAGCCATGGCGCGAATACCCCAGCCCTGGGGCCCCGGCGGCCCCCCACCGAAGAGTCGCGCGAGGGGCGGAAATCGGATAGAGCCCGCTCCGCCATGCTCGTCTCGGTCGTCATCCCTGTCTACAACGAGATCTCCACCCTCGCCGAAATCCTCCGCCGCGTGACCGCGGTGGACTTCCCCAAGGAGCTCGTCATCGTGGACGACTGCTCCCGCGACGGAAGCCGCGAGCTGCTCCAGCGTCTGGCCGCCGAGGGGCTGTCGGCCGTCGGCGGCACTCCGAAGAACCGCAACGAGCTGCGCGTCCTCTTCCAGGAGAAGAACCAGGGCAAGGGCGCCGCCCTGCGCCGGGGCTTCTCCGAGTCCACCGGGGACATCGTCATCGTCCAGGACGCGGACCTCGAGTACGACCCGCGTGAAATCCCCCGCGTCATCCAGCCCATCCTCGATGGCGACGCGGATGTCGTCTTCGGCAGCCGCTTCACCGGCACGCCCCGGCGCGTCCTCTACTACTGGCACTCGGTGATGAACCAGCTCCTCACCATGCTGTCCAACATGACCAGCAACCTGAACCTCACCGACATGGAGACCTGCTACAAGGCCTTCCGGGCCGAGGTCCTCCGGTCGGTGAACATCGAGGAGGACCGTTTCGGCATCGAGCCCGAGATCACCGCCAAGGTGGCCCGCGGCGGCTGGCGCGTCTTCGAGGTCCCCATCAGCTACCACGGGCGCACCTACGAGGAAGGCAAGAAGATTGGCTGGAAGGATGGCGTCCGCGCGCTCTACGCCATCGGCAAGTACTCCCTCAAGCGCTGAGGTCCCGCCCCGGCTGTCCGGCGGACAACACCGCCGGCCCTCCCCCCAGGGCCCCCCCGACCCTTCGCCGGGCGCTTCCCCGCCCCCCTGCTTCCCAGGTGCCCTTCGGGAAGCCGGTTCCTAGCTTCGGGGCGTGCTACCGCGATTCCTCCTGTATGGGTGTGCTGGTTGGGTGATGGAGGTGTGCTTCACCGGCATGAGCGCGGCGCTGGTGGAGCGAGACACACACGGGACGGCGAAGACGTACCTGTGGATGCACCCCATCTACGGAGCCACCGCGCTGGGGATGGAGTTCCTCCATGACCGGCTGCGCTTCCTGCCGCGGCCCGTGCGCGCCCTTGCCTACACCGCCGTCATCTTCGGCGCGGAGTTCACCACGGGCTGGCTGCTGCGCAAGGCGCTCGGCCGCTGCCCCTGGGACTACGAGAACAAGGGCTGGAGCGTGAAGGGGCTCATCCGCCTGGACTATGCCCCCTTCTGGTACGCCGCCGCCCTGCTCTTCGAGCCCGTGCGCGAGGCCTTCCTCAAGGTCACCAGCGAGGCCCTGCGCCAGACGCCCGAATACCGCCACGCCGTGGAAAATGGCTCCGTGGCCGAGCCCCGCCACCTGGCCCCCGTCTCCACCGAGCAGGAAGCCGGGGAAGCGGCGGACACCTACCTCCTCGCCGAGGAGAGCGAGCTTTACCCGGTCCATTGAATGGAACCCTGGAACCTGCCCGCTCATGGGGGGAAACCCCTCATCCCGGACCATCTCCCAGAGGGAGGATGGGGGCCGGGGGGGAAGAACAGGGGGCCCCGTGGGCCGGACGCTCTCCGGCCGGGCCCTGCACTTGACAGTTGGCTTTTCTTCCTGCTGTTGGCCCTGCGTAGTAGGTTGCCGCGCACTCACTGTCGGTGTTGGGAAATGACGCCGCACCTTTGAAAGTTTCCGCCCCCGTATGTTCGACTGGCTCCACACTCTTTTCTCGCGTGACCTCGCCATCGACCTGGGCACGGCCAATACGCTCATCTACGTCCGCGGTCAGGGCATCGTGTCCAACGAGCCCTCCGTGGTGGCCGTCCAACAGGACGCGCGCGGCGGCAAGAAGGTGCTCGCCGTGGGCAAGGAGGCCAAGGAGATGCTCGGCCGCACGCCGGGTAACATCGTGGCCATCCGCCCCATGAAGGACGGCGTCATCGCCGACTTCGAGATCACCGCGGCGATGCTCCGCTACTTCATCCAGACGGCGCACAATCGCAAGTCGCTCGTCAGCCCGCGCATCGTCATCGGCATCCCCTCGGGCATCACCGAGGTGGAGCGCCGCGCGGTGCGCGAGGCCGCCGCCAACGCCGGTGCCCGGGAGGTCTACCTCATCGAACAGCCCATGGCCGCGGCCATCGGCGCCGGCCTGCCCGTCACCGAGCCCAGCGGCAACATGATTGTCGACATCGGTGGCGGTACCTCCGACGTCGCGGTCATCAGCCTCGCTGGCATCGTGTTCGCCAAGAGCGTGCGCATCGGCGGCGACAAGCTGGACGAGGCGATCATCCAGTACGTCAAACGCAAGTACAACCTGCTCATCGGCGAGCGCACGGCCGAGCTCATCAAGATGGGCATCGGCACGGCGTACCCCACCGAAGAGGTCATGACCATGGAGATCAAGGGTCGCGACCTGGTGGCCGGCGTGCCGCGCACGCTCACGGTGAGCAGCGACGAGGTGCGCGACGCGCTCGCCGAGCCCGTCAATGGCATCGTCGAGGCGGTGAAGCTCACGCTGGAGCGCACGCCGCCGGAGCTGGCCGGTGACATCGCCGACCGCGGCATCGTGCTGGCCGGTGGTGGCGCGCTGCTGAAGAACCTCGACACGCTGCTGCGCGAGGAGACGGGCCTGCCGGTGTTCCTCGCCGAGGACCCGCTGTCCGCCGTCGTGATGGGCGCGGGCAAGGCGCTCGAGTCGCTCGACATCCTCCGCCAGGTCTGCCAGCCGGGCTGAGCTGTCCCCCTCGCCCCACTGTCCCCCCTCTCACCCCCATATCCCCTCTCCCTCCGGGAGAGGGACGGGGTGAGGGTTTCACGGGTCCCAGGTTGGGTCGAGGGGAGCCCTTCGTCACACGGGTTGGAGCACGGGTCCGGGCACCCTCACCCTGACCCTCTCCCGAGGGGAGAGGGGATATTGAGGGAGTTTTGACGGGATTTTGAGGGGGATTCACGCTCTCAAGGCGTCCAGGATGGACAGCCGTGAGGCGCGCAGGGCGGGCAGCAGTCCGCCCAGGGTCCCCATCAGCGTCCCGAAGACGAGCGCCGCCACCACGATGCCCGGCGTCGGGGTGAAGCCGAAGCGCACCTCGGCGAACGTCTGGAAGTTGAGCGTCCTTATCTCCATCCACCGCGTGGCCAACGCCCCCAGTGCCCCCAGCACGCCTCCGGCCGCCCCCAACACCGCGGACTCGATGAGGATGCTCGCCAGCACGCTCCGGCGCCGGTAGCCCACCGCCCTCAGCATCCCCAGCTCGCCGATGCGCGCCGCCACCTGCGCGTACATGGTGATCATCGCGCCCAACACCGCGCCCACGCTGAAGATGAAGGACACGAACAGCCCGAGCACCCGGATGAAGGTGGCCAGCCACGTCGCCTGCTCCGCCCAGTACTCGGGCTCCGGCTTCGCCTCGAGCGTGAAGCGTGGGTCCCCCTCCACGCCTTGGATGAAGGCATCGCGCGCCTGCTCCGAGCCCGTGCGCACCACCACGGCGCTCAGCCCTGGCCGATCGAATGCCGCGCCCAGCCGGTTGACGTCCACCCACAGCTCGGACTCGTAGGCCCCGCCCTCGGCGGTGAATACGCCCACCACCGGCCAGCGCTCCTCGGCGAACACCAGCTCTCCGCCCAGGTGCGCCCCCGGCGAGCGGCCCACCAGCGCCTCGCCCAGCGCAATCTCGTTGGTGCCCGTCCGAGGCTCCCGGCCGGCGATGAGCCGCACCGTGGGCCGGATGGCGAAGCTCTCCGGGCCGATGCCCCGCGCGTTGATGTTCGACTCCTTGCCATCCCCTCGCGGCAGCAGCACTGGCACCACCAGCTCGCCGGCCACCAGTGGGTTACCCTCCGCCGACGAGGCCACCTGCGGAGCACTGCCCAAAGCGCGCAGCACGTCCCGCTCCACGTTGCTCATCAGCTCGCTGGTGGCGCCCTCGGCCAGGAGGATGACGTTGCGCGGGTCTCCCCCCGAGGCGAGCGCGGACTCGATTCCGTTGGCCAGCATCAGCACCGCGGAGAAGACGAAGACGACGAGCCCCAGGCCCAGCACGGTGAGCCCCGTGGACAGCCGCCGGGCCCAGAGGCTGCGCGTGTTGTAGTAGAGGGGAATCATCGCTCAGGCCACCTTCCTCAGCCCCTCGGCCACGGGAATCCGCACCGCGCGCACCGCGGGGATGGCTCCGGCCAGCAACGCCACGACCAACGCCGCCAGGGCCCCGAGCACCAGCGTGCTCTCCCGCATGAAGTCCGCCGGCACGCCGAGCTGCGAGCCCACGGCCGCGATGAAGCCCCGGATGAGCACCGGCGCGATGAGCACCCCCAACCCTCCCGATGCCAGGCCAATCGCCAGGGACTCGAAGAGCACGAGCATCACCACCCGCCCGCTCTTGAAGCCCATGGCCCGCATCGTGGACAGGTCCCTCGTGCGCTCGCGCACGCTCATGGCCAGCGTGTTGCCGATGACCAGCAGGATGATGAGCAGGATGACGGTGGCCACCACCTGCACCGCGGTGATGATGGCCGACAGCATGGAGATGAAGCCCAGCGTGGCCGCGCGCTCGCTCTCGGTGCGTGTCGGGTAGGGGCTGTTGGCGAACATGGCGTCCACCGCTGAGGCCACCGCCGCCGAGCGTGACGGGTCCTCCACGCGAATCATGAACGCCCCCACCCGGTCCTTGCGGTCGTCCGGCAGCTTCTCGTTGAGGCAGCGGAAGGGAAAGAAGAGCGAGGCGGTGTCCAGCGAGCCCGTCCGAACGTCGTAGATGCCCCGCACGTTGAAGGTCCACTCGCCCGGGTAGATGGTGCCCTTGAGCGTCACCCGGTCGCCCGCCTTCCACCCGTAGCGCTTCGCCAGGTCCTTGCCGATGAGCGCGCCACACGGGTCCGCCTGGAAGGCCGCCACCTGCTGCGGCGGCACCACCAGCTCGTCGAAGACGCTCATGAAGGACGGCGGATCCACGAAGGCCGAGCCGAAGAAGTCGCGCTGGGACTCGCCGTACCGCCCGCCGAAGAAGCCGTAGAAGGTGATGTCGTCCACCCCCGGCACGGTGGAGATGCGCGGCAGGTAGGACAGCGGCAGGTCCGCCGTGATGGAGGCCTTGGCACGCGTGAAGAGCCGGTCCGCCTGCGCCGACTCCGCGCTCATGTAGAAGAGGTCCACCACCGTGCGCAGGAAGATGAACGCCATCACCCCCACCGCGCCCGCCAGCACCGTGAGCGCCAGCCGCAGGGGGTTGCGCAACAGGTCCTTCCACACGAGCCGCCCGAACGTCATTGCAGCAGCCCCTTCTCCAGGTGCCGCACCAGGTCCGCCCGCTCGGCGGCGTGCGGATCATGCGTCACCATCACGAGCGTCTTGTGCAGCTCGTGGTGCAGCACCTCGAAGAGGTCCAACACCTGCTCGGCCGACTTGCGGTCCAGGTCTCCCGTGGGCTCGTCCGCGATGAGCAGGTCCGGGTCCGTGACGATGGCCCGCGCAATCGCCACCCGCTGCTGCTCTCCTCCGGACATCTGCGGCGGCCGGTGGCCCATGCGGTGCCCCAAGCCCACCACCTCCAGCGCGGCCGCCACGTGCTCGCGGCGCTCGGAGCGGGACAGCGGCGTGAGCAGCAGCGGCAGCTCCACGTTCTCCGCCGCCGTGAGCACGGGCAGCAGGTTGTAGAGCTGGAAGACGAAGCCCACGTGCCCCGCGCGCCAGTCGGACCGCGCCTTGTCGCTCATGCGCGCCAGATCCTGCCCGCCCACCTCCACCACCCCCGTGGTGGGCCGGTCCAGCCCCGAGATGAGGTTGAGCAGCGTGGACTTGCCCGAGCCCGATGGGCCCATGAAGGCCTCGAAGGCCCCGGTCTCGATGTCCAGGTCCACGTTCTCCAGCACGGGCACGACGATGTCGCCGCGCCGGTAGACCTTGGAGACCCCCCGCAGCCGGATGAGGGAAGACTTCGCCTCTTGCACGGGCCCGGTGCTCATCCGCCCTCCGTCCGCACCTTCACCTTGCGTCCCGGACGCAGCGAGCCATGGGGCGACACCACCACCTGCGTCCCCGGCTCCGGCCCCTGCGCCAGCGCCACCTCGTCCCCCACCTTCTCCGCCACCTGCACCGGCTGGCGCCTCACCTTCCCGTCCTCCACCACCCACACCACGCTCTGCCCCCCGTTCCGCACCACCGCCGAGGCCGGCACCCGCAGCGCCGCGTCCTTCTTCGTGAGCGCCTCCTCCGGCAGCTCCTCCTTCAGGAAGGCCACCCGCGCCCCCATGTCCGGCAGCACGCCCGGGGGAATCTCCTCGAACTCCACGTTCACGTCCGCCGTCGCCTTGGAGCGGTCGATGGCTGGACGCACCGAGCGCACCTTCGCGACGAAGGCCTGCTCCGGGTACGCGTCGAGGAAGACGAGCGCCGGCTGCCCCAGCTCGATGCGCGGCAGCTGCTCCTCGCTCACCTCCGCCTCCACCTCGAGTGCCCCCAGGTCCACCAGCTCGACGATGCCGCCGATGTTCTCCTGCTCGAGCGCGGCGGGCGCGAGCACCGCCCCCTCGTCCGCCAGCTTGCGCACCACCGTGCCCGCGAAGGGCGCTCGCACCACGGTGTGGGAGAGCTGCAGCTCCGCGGCGCGCGCCGCCTCCCGGGCCGCGGTGAGCTGGGCACTCGCCGCCTGCTCCTCGGCGGACGAGGCACTCGCGAGGGCCTGCGCCTCCTCCAGACTCGCCCGGGTGATGACCTCGGCCCCGGCCAACTGCTCTGCCCGTGCCAGGTCGCTCCGCACCCGCGTCGCCGTGGCCCTCGCGGCGATGAGCCGTTGACTGGCCGCCTGGAGCTCCGCACGCACCCGGGCGGCCGCCACCCTCGCATCCCGGTCATCCAGGCGGGCGAGCACCTGCCCCTTCTCCACTGCGTCGCCCTCCTCCACCGCCACCTCCACCAACCGCCCCGCCACCTGCGGCGCGATGATGGAGCGGCGGCGCGAGGACACATAGCCGGCCGCGGATAGCTCGGTCTGCTGCTCTCCGGGACGGGCCTCGCGGACCTCGGCCACGCGCACGCTGGGAGCCCGGCCCACCACGGCCATCCCCACCACGAGGGCGAGCACCACCGCCAGCCCCACCCAGAGCGGCCACCGGCGCAGCAGCTTCCGCCGGGGATGGGCCGTGCGGTCAATCTTGAGTGAAGCCAACCTCTGGGCCTGGGCCTCCACCATGCGCGTCTCCCCCGTGCGTCATGAGCCCTCGGAAGAGAAGGTAGGGGGAGACCCTGGGACATGGCCCGGCACGCTGGCCGCCCGTGCCCTCCCCTTGCGGGAACGTGAGCGCCTCCCGCTCTCCCCAGGAGGAAGCGAGTCCCGGTGGCCAAGGCCGCCCGGAGTGTTCATCTCAAGGGCCCCACGGGCACACGCGGACAGAGGACCAAGATGATCGACCCCGGCGACATCCACGAGGGAATGACGGTGAAGGACAGGGACGGGCGGAAACTCGGAACGGTGTCGAACGTCGGCGACACCCACTTCGAGCTGGGGCAGGGCTCGCCTGCTCGCCGGGACTACATGGTGCACTTCCACCGGGTGGAGCGCGTCCAGGGCCGGGAGGTGTACCTCGCCGCCGCGCCCACCACCGTGCCCCCCGAGGACTGACGCCTCCCAGCCGTCCCTTCCAGGACGCGCGGCATCCTCGTCCACGCACCCGCACGGCCAGTCCATGTGACAGGCCTTCTCGGTCGAGGTAGACCAACGCCCTCTCTTTCCTCTCCAGGAGTGAGTGGGTTGATACCTCGATACACCTCCCCCCGCCTGGGCCGCACCGTCGCGGCCGGGCTCGTCCTCGGGGCACTCGGCACCCTTCTCGGGTCCGCCGAAGCCCATGCTTTCAACCATGCCGGCAACGCGCGGCTCCTCGCCTCCGATGAGGCCGCCGTCATCAAGAAGCCCGTCATCGGCCTGCAGCGCGCGGCACTGCCGCTCGCGCTGGGCTTCGCGCTGGACACCTCCGTCCTCGCCGACGCCGCGCTCGCCCCCAACCTCGGCCTGCGCTGGGCGATGGAGGCCGGTCCCCACCGCTTCGTCGTCGGCGCGCGCTACACCAAGTTCCTCGGCAACCAGGTGCTCTCGGACTTCGTCGCCTCGCAGCAGCCGGCGGTGAAGCGGTTCGAGATCGACTTCCAGGGGCCCAGCGCCTATGCGCTCTATGGCCTGCAGCTCGGCCCGGTGCTGGTGCAGGGTGAGGTGCGCCACTGGCGCTACCAGACGGCCACCACCGCGGCCACCGCCGCCCTGGTGTACAACTTCGCGGGCAACTGGTCCCTGGTGGGTGAGTTCGGCGTCCGCTTCCAGGAGGGCTACCCCCTGCGTGGCGCCGCCGGCCTCCGCTACGCCGGAGACAACTTCGGCTTCTCCCTCGGGGCCGCCTACGTGGACGTGACCGAGCCGCTGCTGCCCGTCAACGAGGGCCGCCTCCCCATCCTCCCCGCCTTCGACCTGTCCTGGACCTTCCGATGAAACGCGCCCTCCTCCCCCTGCTCTGCCCGTTGCTGCTCACCGCGTGCTCCGCCGAGCTGGCCGTGGACACGCCCCCCCAGACGGTCGCCATCCCCGTCACCTCCGCGCTCAAGCCCGTCTACGTCGAGGTGGCCGTCGACATGCCCGAGGAGACGAAGGGCCTCGACGTCGTCGTGAAGGAGATCACCGCCGACCTCACGGTGTTCAACCCCTCCAAGGCGTTCACGTTGAGGTCCTCCGCGCGGCTGTCCCTCGTGGGCACCGCCACGCCGGACAAGCCCATCATCTACGGCGACAACAACCCGCCCCCGTACTACGCCACCGCCGAGGAGCTCCTGCCCCAGAAGGACTTCCCGCCCAGCTCACGCACGCCGGTGAACGTCAACTCGCCCACGCTGGTGAAGGCCATCGGCAAGGATCGCATCTGGATCATCGTCAGCAACACGGTGACGTCCTCGGGCATCGGCGATCCGCTGCCGCTGGAGCTGCGGCTCGAGGACATGATCCTGCACGCCGTCGTCTCCAAGCCCTTCGAGGGGCTGGAGGGCGTGCTGGGCCCCAGCGGGCTCTGAGCGAAGGACGAAGAGAAGTGCGAGAGCCGGGCCCAAGACCCGCCCGGACCCGGCTCTCCGCGGTGACGACACCCGCATTCCTAACCCGCCGGTCTGACAAGTCCTGGCGGCCCGGGTAGGCTCGGGGACGGTGCTTCCGCTCACGTTCCCCGTCCTCGCCGCCGCCTCCTCCGTCGTGCTCGCCCAGGCCCCCACCCCCGGAGCGGCCCAGGCCGACCTCGCCCGCGCCCGCGAGCTCGCCGGCGCCCTGCGCTACGAGGAAGCCGTCGTCGAGTACCAGCGCTACCTCGGCCACCCGGACCGGCCCTCGGCCGAGCGAGCCCAGGCGCTGCTGGAGCTCGGCTTCATCCACCTGCTGCTGGAGGATCCGGTGAATGCCGAGCAGCGCACCACCGAGGCCCTGGAGTTGGACGCCTGGGTGAGGCCGACCCCCGACGCGCCCCAGAAGCAGAAGGACTTGCTGGAGCGGGTGCGCGAGAGCCTCGCCGCCCGGCCCCGGCTGGAGGTG
>DASQMW010000099.1:0-15125 GCA_035645295.1 Archangium sp. | reverse complement strand
CCGAGGGGCCGGGAGGGCGGCAGCAGCCCTCCCGGTGATGCAATCCGAGGCGTAACAGGCTTTCATGCAGGGGACGCGAGGCTCTCGAGCCCGCGTCCCCTGTTTCTTTTTGCGGGTGTGCCTTGGGGGGCGCCCGCTCTTCTCGGAAGGAAGTCCGCAGATGTCTCATCGTTCCATGGAGTGTTCGTGGCTGCTGGCGCTCGCGCTGGCGGGGGGAAGTTCCTGGGCCCATGCTCAGGCCACTCCGGCCCCCGGGTGCCGTCCGCCCGCAGTCATCAAGGACGTGGCTCCGGGGGCGGCCAGCTCGTCTCCCACCCATTTCCAGCGGATTGGCACGACGGTCTACTTCGCGGCGAACGGAGCCACGGTGGGCAGCAACACCGAGCTGTGGAAGAGCGACGGGACGGCGGCCGGCACGGTGATGGTCAAGGACATCTCCCCGGGAGGGGACTCCATCCCGGAGCTGTTGACCGACCTGAACGGGACGCTCCTGTTCACCGCGGATGACGGCGAGCACGGTGTCGAGCTGTGGAAGAGTGATGGGACGGCGGCCGGCACGGTGATGGTCCGGGAGATCGGCGAGGGGTTGGAGTCCGGTGGCACCACGGACATCGTCACGCTGGGCGGGAAGGCCTACCTCACCGCCTTCAACCACGAGCAGGGCCGTGAGCTGTGGGAGTCGGACGGGACGTTCGCCGGCACGCGCATCATCAAGGACATCAACCCCGGCCTGCGCAGTGGCCTGGCCGCCAGGACGCTGCGGGTGGTGGGCAGCACCCTCTACTTCTCCGCGGATGATGGCACCCATGGCTTCGAGCTGTGGAAGAGCAACGGGACGGAAGCGGGCACGCAGCTCGTCCGGGACATCGCACCGGGGGCGCTCAACGCCAGCGTCGGTGACGTGACGGCGGTGGGCTCCACCGTCTTCTTCACGGCCAACAACGGTGCAACGGACAACGACCTGTGGAAGAGCGACGGGACGGAGGCGGGCACGGTCCGGGTGAAGGACATCTTTGGCAAGCCCTTCCACCCCGCGCCCGAGAGCCTGGTGGCGGTGGGCGGCAAGCTCTTCTTCCGCCTGGACAACGAGGTGAATGGCTCCGAGCTGTGGGTGAGCGACGGGACGGCGGCGGGGACCGTGATGGTCAAGGACATCCGGAGCGGGGCCGAGGGCTCCTTCCCGGGCGACTTCACCGACGTGGGGGGGACGCTCTACTTCACCGCGGATGACGGCGTCAGCGGGGTGGAGCTGTGGAAGAGCGACGGGACGGCGGCCGGCACGGTGCGCGTCAAGGACATCCGCGCCGGGAGCACGGGCTCGGTGCCGCAGCTGTTGACGGCGGGGGGCTCGAGGCTCTTCTTCGTGGCGGACGGCGACTCCGGCTCCACGTTGTGGCTGAGCGATGGGACGGAGGCGGGGACCCGGGCGGTGGACGCCTCGGCCGCCAACAATCCGCAGGCGCTGACGTTCACGGGCGGCACCCTCTACTACTCCGCCGAGGACGCCGAGCAGGGACGGGAGCTGTACTCGCTGACCCCGGAGTTCTTCGGCGACTGCACGCCGCCCTCCATCACCTGCCCGGGGAACGTCACGGTGGAGGCCACGGGCCGCTCGGGCGCCACGGTGAGCTACGCTCCCGCGACGGCGACGGATGAGGGCTCTGCGGCTCCCACGGTGAGCTACAGCCAGGCCTCCGGGACGGACTTCCCCGTGAAGGACAACGTGGTGACGGCCACCGCCACCGACGCCGCGGGCAACACCAACACCTGCTCCTTCTCGGTGACGGTGAAGGACAGCGCAGCGCCCACCCTGACCTGCCCGGCGGACGTGGAGGCCACCGCCACCAGCAACGCGGGCGCGGTGGTCAACTACGCGCCGGCGCAGGCGACGGACAGCGTCTCGGACGTCACCCTCACCTACAGCACGGCGTCCGGGAGCACCTTCCCCGTGGGCAACAACCGCGTGGAGGTCTCGGCGACGGATGCCTCGGGCAACAGGGCGAGCTGCTCCTTCACGGTGAAGGTCGCCGCGGCGGGCGGTTCCGGGTGTGGCTGCACCTCGGGCTTCTCGGCCGATGCGGCCTGGTTGCTGCTGGGCACGCTCGCTCCGCTGATGGCGCGCCGCCGCCGCACCTCTCCGTAGCCACTCTGGAGCGGCTCACCCGGGTGCCTCACGTGGGCGCCCGGGTGTGGCCGGTCAGCCGGGGGAGGGAGCCAGCACGGGTCCGCTTCCGGTCCGCCGGGGAGGCGAGGGGGCGAGGCCCCGCTGCTCGAAGCCATCGCGATTCCCATCTTCGCTCGGGGGGGCGTCCGGGAGGACCGGCCGCCTCCGTTCCCTCACCGCGGCAGGAGCGAACGATGGCGCAGCGGATGGATGTTCGGGTCGGCATGGATGTGAAGAGCAGGGACGGGCACCGGGTGGGCAAGGTGATCGGCCTGGCGGACGACGCCTTCGTGGTGGAGAAGGGCGTGTTCTACGCCAAGGACTACCGGGTCCCCTTCCGGTCCGTGGAGACCATCGAAGGCGATGACATCCGCCTCTCGCTGGACAAGGACCAGCTCCAGAAGGCCAGTCTGGGCGAGGTGCTGCAGGCGGCCGACCGGTTGGACATGGGGCCGGACTCGCTGTCCGAGGCCCGCATGGACAGCGCCAAGTTCCAGGACCACGACAAGTATGACGTGCGCACCGAGCGCGAGAAGGACGTGGAGGTGACGCCTCCCGTCGGCTTCGATCCGAACGCCCCCACGGGCATCTAGGACATGCACATCGTCCAGTTCCTGCTGCCGTTGCGTGACAACGAGCGGCGCCCGTTCCCCCGTGCGGACTTCGAGAAGGTCCGCATCGAGCTCACCGAGCAGTTTGGGGGCGTCACCGCCTTCTTGCAGTCCCCGGCCTCGGGGGCGTGGAAGGAAGAGGGCGAGGGGGAGACGGTGCGGGACGAGATGCTGCTCTTCGAGGTGATGGTGGAGCCGCTCGACCGGAAGTGGTGGAGTGGCTACCGCGCGGAACTGGAGCGCCGTTTCCGGCAGGAGCGCATCCTCGTGCGTGCCCTCGGGACCGAGATGCTCTGAGCCGTGAAGGACTCAGGCCGCGATGGGACGCTTCGCGCGCTCGTAGTGCCCGGCGAGGACCTCCAGATAGTTGCCGTGCTCCACCCACTCCAGCAGGTGCATCACCCGCCAGGCGACGAACGGGTGGCTGCTGTCCATGGTCATCAGTGTCGCGAGCAGCCCGTCGAACCAGTTGTCCTCCTCCAGCTTCGCCAGCGTGCGCGCCTGCCGGATGAAGGGGGCCAGTTGCATCTTCGTGCGCCGGGTGACGCCCGGCCGGTTTCCGCCCGCCAGCTTCATCAGCACGTTGAGCGAGGCGCCCAGGTCCCGGCACGCCAGCAAACCCGCGCGATCCGCCGTCAGCTCGGAGCAGCGCATCCACTTATAGAGCGCCTTCTGCAGCGGGAAGCTCAGCACCTGTCCCACCGTGCCCAGCAGGTGGGTGCCGCTCGCCATCACCACGGCCACCGTGCGGTAGAGGCCATGCTCCGCGTGCATGTGGCCCAGTTCGTGCCCCATCACGGACACCACCTCCGTGTCGTCGAGCTGATCGAGCAGGCCCGCGTAGATGGTCACCGCCGGCTCCTCGCTGCCGTAGGTGGCCGCGTTGGCATGCGGGGACTCGGAGAGGAACAGCGTGGGCCGCAGGCCCAGGTCCAGGCTCTGGCGCGAGCGCTCCAGCAGCGCCACCAGCTCGGGGAACTGGTCCTCTCCGCACAGGACGGAGCTGGACAGGTTGAGCAGCCGGAAACTGCGCTCGCCCAGCTGCGTCATCAGCCAGCGCATCAGCGCGGGGAAGCCAGGAATGCCCTTGAGGGCCGCCAGCGTCGTGCGGTCCAGCGAATGCTCGTAGGCATTCGAGGCGATGTCCGTGAGGGGCTCGTGGGGGGCGAGGAACAGCGGCTCGCCGCACGCACCGCACTCACAGTGGTGGGGCTCGAGGATGGCCCGGGACACCTGGACGCGATTGCGCCGGCCACAGTGGCGGCACTCCAGCAGCTTCACGGGGGCCTGCTTCGCGTCCGGCCACAGGGCCTGGGCCAGGGGGGCGTGGGACTCGTTCTTCATGGCTTCCTCCCGGCCGCGCTCTTCCTGGCCGTGCTCTTCCTGGCAGCGCTCTTCTTCTTCGCGGGCGGGCGCACCCGCGCCTCCACGACGTCCTCCTCCTGCTCCTTCCGGGTGGCCTCGGTGCCGAGGAACTCGCGGCGCTTCTGGAGGTCGCGGATGCACCGCTCGCCCACCCGTTTGGTGAGGACCTTGTTCATCGACGAGCCCACCGCGATGCCCACCAGCGGCAGCGCCCGCACCAGGCCCTTGGAGAGCTGGAGGAGGGCGATCTTCGTCATCACGCTCACCAGGTGCTTGGAGACCTCGCGCGGCGCGTACTTCCAGATGGCGACGCCCTCGGCCTTGGCGAGGTCCACCAGGGCGTTCTCGCCGCTCTTGGCGTCGTAGGTGCTCACCGAGGCGAGCAGGAACGCGAGCTGCCGCTCCTCGTCCTTGCGGATGTCGAAGCCGTGCAGGTAGCTGAGCACGAGCGCCATCTCCACCTCGTACTTGAGGAGGAAGCCCATGTCCGCGAGGGCCCCGCCCAAAGCGGCCACGAGGGTGCCGGCTCCGGGAATCAGCGCGGGCGCGGCGGCGAGGCCTCCGGCGACGGCGGCGCGATTGGAGAAGGAGCGCACCACCTCCTCGGAGGCTTCGCGTTTGTCCTCCCCGGCCCGCCGCAGGTGCTGCTCGGCGAGGGCGATGAGGCTGTCCGTGTCCGAGAGGATGCGCTCGACGGCGGTGAGGAGCTTGCGCCCCTGGCTCTGGTCTTCGGCTTCCTTCATGGATTCCCCCTCGGTGCGGAGCGGAGGACGCCCGCATGGCGTCCAATGCCGGGACGCTCGCGAAGCCTCGCGTCCCTGTCAAGCCGGGGTGCGGCGGGCCCTCCCCTTGCTCCCCGGCGTGGCGCTCCGCTCTGCCAGCGAGGGGAGGCGCACATTAGGGCTGAAGTGAGGGGCCCGAGCCCGGCCCCGGCGAGACGTGAGGAGGCGGTCATGTTCGTGGTGACGGGAGCATCGGGGCATACGGGGTCCGTGGTGGCCCGGACGCTGCTGAAGCAGGGGCAGCGGGTCCGGGTCATCCTTCGGGATGAGGCCAAGGCCGGACCCTGGCGGCAGTGGGGCGCCGAGGTCGTGCTGGCGGACCTGCGCGATGTCTCCGCGCTGGCCGTGGCCATGGTGGGCGCACGCGGGGCCTACTTGATGGTGCCGCCTCCCGTGCCCTCGAGCACCGGGGTGATGGAGGCGTGCTGGACGGTGGTGGACGCGATGGGGCGGGCGGTGGAGGAGAGCGGGCTGCCGCACTTCGTGCTGCTCTCCTCGGTGGGCGCGCAGCACGCGGGAGGGACGGGCGTCGTGAAGACATTGCACCTCGCGGAGCGGGAGCTGGGCTCGCGGGGCACGCCGATGACGATCCTCCGCTCGGCGTACTTCATGGAGAACTGGGGCGGTGGGTTGCCCGCGGTGGTGGCCTCGGGCGTGATGCCGGACTTCATTGGCCCCGCGGACCGCCCGCTTCACATGGTGGCGACACGGGACGTGGGAGAGATTGCCGCCCGGTTGCTGCGCGAGCCCACCCTGGGCCGGCGTGTGGTGGAGCTGACGGGGCCGGTGGAGTACAGCCCGCTCGAGGTCGCGGACACGCTGGGGCGGCTGCTCGCCCGGCCCATCCGCGTGGAGGAGCACACGCCCGCGGCCGAGGTGCCGATGCTCATGGGGATGGGCTTCTCCGCAGAGGTGGCGAACCTCCTGGCGGAGCTCGACGATGCCATCCACCATGGCCGGCTCACCTTCGAGCATCCCATCCACGTGGTGCGCGGCTGGACCACGCTCGACGAAGTGCTCGGTGGGTTGCTGCGGTCTCTGGGGGCCTTGCCGCACATGGGCGAGGGCACGACGGCCTCGCCGTAGACAGTGACGCAGGAGGCTGGGCCATGGGGCCATTCATGAGATGGTGCCCCCATGAGAACGGCATCGGTCATACAGCAGGCGATGGCGGTGAGCCTTGCCCTCGTGCTTGTCTCCTGTGGTGCGGCACACGCCCCGGCGGTCGGACCGGCGGGTCCCCGAGACCTGGCCAGGTACGTGATTGTTCTCGAGCAACAAGCAGATGGGCAGGTGGTGCACGCCTGGGTTCCGCTGAAGGAATTCGAGCTGACGAAGTTCCAGCACGCCATGGGCACGATGCGCGTCCGTCGAAACATCGTGCGTGTCTCCTCGTCGGACTTGAATGCGTATTGCGAGGGGCGGCGTGCACAGTGCGAAACGGACTGTCTCAGGAGTGCCAGGCCATTTGCGATAGGTCGCCGCAAATACCAGGACACCCGGGTGCAGCCGTGGCGCATCGCCAGGGGATGGTGGTGTCCAAGAAGCTGCATGGATGCTTTTGATGAATGCACAAAGGGCCGCGGTGAGTGGGCAGAGGAGTACGCCACCGAGTTCGATTCGATAGAACCTGCCATTGACTGGCTCAAGAAGCATTGCGCGGAGCTTGTCGTGGGCTCCGTCGTGGTCATCGCTGGTGTGGCCTTCGCCGTCGTGGCCGCTGGTTCGGGAGGCGCGGCACTCGTTCTGGCGCCACTCCTGGTCATGGCGGAACTCTCCCCGGAAATGCTCCCTGGAATCCAGCGCGAGGGGGCATGCGATGACCATCCATGAGCAGCTTGCAGAAGTGATACTTTTCATCTGGGCCCGGTGGCGAGCAGCGCAGGCGAAGGGCCGACGCGAGGAAGTGAAGCTCTGGGGGTATGTGCGGATGCTCGACGATTTCGTCCGCGTGACAGGCCAGGTCTACCGGTTCGAAGATTCACTCACGGGAGAGCTTTCAGCGGAACGGCCCTCCGTCAGCACACGTCTGGGCATGCAGGAGGGGACGCTCGCGCAACCGGCGATGGAGCTGCTGCTCAAGACCCTGGACGAAACGCCCGAGCCCGAACAGAAGCAGCAAGTGCGCGTTCTCATCGCCCTCATCAACTTCCTCGCTGAGACGGGGCAACTCAATGAGGCGGACGGCTTCGTCGTCAATCGACGGGACTACGCCCCAGTGGCCTTCGCGCACTTCGCCAACCATGAGGAGGCCCAGGCCTGGATGAAGAGCGTCGCGGAACCACCGAGCCCGGTCCAAATCCTCATCGGCGATGAGTATTACCAATTCTGGTATATGCGTGAGGACAATACGCGTGGAATGTATAAAGATTATGCAATAGAGCCGGACTTGGAATGGCTGACGGCCAGGGGAATCCCTCCAGAGACGCCTTCGTTCGCCACGCGCGTGGAGGCGGAGGAGTGGTTGAAGAGCCACCCAGCCAATCCCTATACATTCGTGGCAATCGCCGGGGAGCACTACTTCGCGGTGCATCACCCGAGGCTGAAGCGCCACTCCCTTCACCATGTGGCGTCAACCCGGGAGGCCTGGGAGGAGCGCAAGAGGCTCGTCGAGCTCGATACGGCCCTGGAGACAGAGGACCCGTCAGAGGGAGCCGGTGAGTAGGCGGACCCGCCCACTCCACGCTACGCGGGGAGGGCGGGCGCTTCGGCCAGAGCCGGTGCTCGGGACGCGCTCAGGGCCTCGTCGCGCCGCGGCGGCCGCGTCACCTCGCGCGAGCGCGACATGTCCACCCGCCAGCGCTCCTCGAAATCCGCTGCGAACGCGACGTCATCCACGACGAGAGAGCCCTCCTCCAGGTACTCCATGGAGAGGAAGTCGAGGTTGATGGACCCGACCACGACGATCCGATCGTCCACCAGCATCGTCTTCGCGTGCATCATGGAGGGCTGGTACTCGTACACCTTCACGCCGCTGCGCTCGAGGCGGCGGTAGAAGCGGCGCTGGATGAAGGTCACGCTCGGGTGGTCCTGTAGGGCCCCGGCAGCAGCAGCCGCAACTCCACCCCCTGGGCCGGGCGTGCGCACAGCGCGCCGAGCACCTGCGGGGGCGGGACGAAGTACGCATTCGCGATCCACACGCGCTGCCGTGCGGCGGCCAGCGCGATGTGCGTCACCCACCGGGCATGCGACAGCCCCTTCACGTCGGTGCTCGTCACGTACGCGGCGCGTGCGCCTCCAGCGGGCCGGGACCGCTCGAACTCCGCAGCGGGCAGCATCGGGCCGCCCGTCTCCAGCCAGTGGTTGGCGAACGCCACCTGCATCTGCCGCACGACGGGCCCTTCCACTTCCACGCTCGCTTCCCGCCAGCCATCCGGAGAGAGCCCGTTGCCGTTCCACTCGGGCGCGATGCCGAAGCCGCCCGTGATACCCACCCGCCCATCCACCACGACGAGCTTGCGGTGGTTTCGCCCCGTGAAGGCGAGAGGGTAGTCCTTGGGGGGCCGGAAGTAGTGCACCTCGCAACCCGCCTCCACCAGGCGAGGGTAGAGCTGCTCGGCGAAGCCGGGGCTTCCCATCGGGTCGACGAGGATGCGCACCGCCACCCCCTCCCGCGCCCGGCGGCATGCGAGCTCGGCCAGCCGTTCGCCGGGTTGCCCCGGTCTCCAGATGTACACGTCGACGTGGATGCTGTGGCGCGCGGCGCGAAACGCTTCCTCGAGCGCGGCGAACACCTCGCCGTTGTCCCGCCATGCGAGGCGGTTTCCGCCCACCATCGGGGTCGCCGTTGTCTGCATCAGCGCGAGGCCCACGCAGTCCACCCCTCCGGGCAGGCCCCTGCCCAGCGAGCCCCACGGGCCGAAGGCCATCCGCCGGTCCAACCCGCGTCGCACGAGCAGACCCAGACTGGCGCCCACCGCGAGTCCCGCTCCCAGCGCACGCATCATGCGCTGCAAGCTATGCATCACCCTCCACGCCAACCGTCTGGGAGGGCGTGCGCTTGTCAGGCCACCTGCCCAGGGGGCTCGGAAGGGACGCGAGCGCGGCTCAGGCGCTGGCGAGCTTCGGGGCGGACGCGGACGCCGTGGCGCCCGGGTTGAGGCATGCTCTTGATGCATGAACAGAGCGCCCGTGTTGACGTCCCTGGCCTTGAGCCTCGCACTGCTGTCCGCTTCGTGCGTTGCCTGGCACCTACCTGCGCGTGCTGGTAACGGTCGCCACGCTCGGACTGGCCCGCTTCATTCCCCAGGTCCCCGAGGGCGGAATCTGGCGACTGCTTCCCCCAGCGACGCCCCAAGGTCTCGTCCTTCTCGAGCAGTCAGCCTCCAGCGCCCAGGTGGGGGCAAACGGCTCCCTTCTCGTCTCCGGTGTCTCCGTCGGCACTGCCGCCTGCTCCGGTTTCGCCCTGTGCGCGACGAATGCCTCCAGCAGTTCGCTTGGCGGGGCCCCCAGGCTCTCCACCCGCTACGGCCCTCCGCACACCCGGAAGAACCCGCGGCACAACGCGGCCATCGAGGATGAACTGGCCGCACGCGAGGCTGCGGGGCATACCGACTTGCGAAAGAACAAGCCCCAAGTGGATGAACGGGGCACCCGGCTTTTCGAGCAGAGCCCCACCGCGAAGCCCGCCTTCCGCAGGCCGGACGTATCCTCCGTCCGACCCGATGGTATCCGGCACAACATCAACTATGTCTCCAACCCCAAGGATTTGAAGCGGGAGTTGGATGCCTTCGAGGCGATGAAGCGCGCGGATCTAGACGCCATCCATGAGTTGTACCTGCTGGATGGTACATGGATGCGGCGGTACGTCCCCGCCAGCGTCCAATTTCCCTGAGGCACCGGGTGGATGATGAAATCAAAGACAGACAGCACCCAGCTTCAGGGGGCGTTCGTGGACGCGTATCACCAGGGAGACGAGGCACGGGCTCGAGAATGGGTGCAGCGGCTTGGTGCGCGGCCCCAAGCCATCTTGGAGGCCATGCTCGAGAATCCAGATGCGCTCGTCCGCCAGGCAGCGGCCTTTGGCCTGGGCGAGCTGGGTGGCGCCGCCAGCGCGCGGCGCCTGGAGCGGCAGCTCGCCCTGGAGGAGGCTCGCGGGGACCATGACGCGGCCTCCGTCATCGAAGCCATCACCGACGCGCTGGGGCGCATCGCGGACACGTCGGCTCGCGCGGGGCTGCTGCGCCGGCTGGAACGCCTGCCGGGCTCGAAGGTGGCTCCCGCGGACGTCAACACCCTGGCCCGTGCCCTGTGGCGCAGGCGCCACCCGGAGCTGAGCTCCGCGGTCCAACGCGCGCTGGAGCGGCTTCCCATGCCAACCGCCGCTTCCCTGCGGGGACTGGCGGTACTGTTGGAGAAGTCTCCGGAGGCGTTGCGTGCCTGGGTGGAGGACGCGGTGGTACCCATCGAGCAGAAGGCAGAAGTGCTCACGGTGCTAGAGGAGGAGGTGCCCGACGCACTGGCGCCCGTCCTGCCCGCCTTCATCTTCACCGCCAGTGCCCAGGCCCCCCTCGCCGTGGACCAGCGGGGAGACGCCTCCTACTACTGCGAGCGCCTCTTCATCCTGCTTTCCCTGCACGCGGAGTGTGTCCTTCTGGCGCTCCCGGCGGAGGCTCGCGCCACCTTGCGCGCGGTGGCTCGGACGTTGGTGGCAGCGAAGTCCCAACGCTGTGCCCTCAGGGCCGTATCGATGCTCCAGTTCGTCGGCCAGTCCGAGGATCTAGCGTTTCTTGAGGCTCACCGCCCCAAGGATGCGACGCTGGCAGCCGTCTTCGAGGACGTCGCTCGGGCCGTGCGCCATCGGGGGAATCAAGTTCCCCCGAGAGGTTCAGACTGAGCGAGAATTTCATCCTGCAAGAGCTGAGTATTCTAGGCTGGCGTGCCGGGTTGCCCGGTGAGGAGTGGACCTGCCCGCGTGCGCCCATCTCCTAGTTGCTTGAGAAGGAACCAGTGTTATGTCGACGGTCACCTCTTTCCGACCTCGCGGAGTCCTACCGTGCTGACGAAGGTAGTGCTGACCCGATTTCGTGGGTTCCAGTCTCTGGAAGCCGAACTGCGTCCCATCTCCGTTGTTCTGGGGCCCAACAGCTCGGGGAAGACGTCCCTGCTGCACGCTGTCCGCGTGGCGGTCGAGGCGCTCTCCATCGGCCTGGAGCAGGAGCACCCCGAGTTGGCAAAGGATGGTTGGATAACCGTCTACCAGGGCTTGGTGGGGGATCATGGCCGGCTCTTCCCGGCGGCGGACTGGTCCGAACTCTTCACCAACAAGGAGGTGGGTGAAGGCATCGACATGAAGCTGCGTCTTGGTTTCGAGGAGACGGACACCATTCAAGACCTGGAGGTGGTCCTCACCTATGCGCGCAACCAGCAGCTCAAGCTGCATATCTATGTCATGAGCCGACAGGCTGCGGAGGCGGTGGCGGACTATCCAGCCAAGTCGAAGTATCGTGCGGAGGCGCTGCTGAGGGTTCTCCGCGCGGGAGCACCCAGAGCTGTGCTGGTGCCGGCCTTCTACGGTGTCACGGGCCTGGAGGAATACCGGACGCTCCCCCACCTGGAGCGGATGCTGGGCGGCGGCGAGCAAAGTCGGGTGGTGCGCAACCTTGTGGCTCGCTTGCGGCCCGAGGCATTCCGACGCCTGAACGATTTCTTGCTCCGCCACCTTGGGGCGAGCTTGGTGCGGCGGACGACGGACCAGGATGTGGAGCGGATCCTCCACCTCGCCACTAGCTTTCAGGACACCAATGGCCCGCTGGAACTGGCTTCAGCGGGCGCGGGGCTCGTCAATCTCATCTCACTCTATGCGGCCATGGAGCTGTTCCGGCCGGCCGGCACGGAGCAGGAGGCCCGGCCTGTTCTCTACCTGTTAGATGAGCCTGAGGCGCACCTGCACCCGCGTCTACAGGGCACCGTGGGCGATGCGCTGGGCGCTTTGGCCTCCGAGTTCGGCGCGCAACTCCTCATTGCCACGCACTCGGTGGAGATGATCAACCGCCTCGGCCAGCGGCGGGATGCCGTCCTATTGTCGGTGGATCGGGCTACGTCGAGCGTCGCCCGGCTTGAGTCCGAGGACGCCCTCGTCCAGGAACTTTCTCGTTGGTGTGACCTGACGCCCTTCACCAGCATCAATTTCCTGGCATCGCGGCGCGTGTTCTTCCACGAAGGGCCTTCTGATGTTGAGTTTCTCAAACGCTGTGCCGACATTTACTTCCGCAGCAAGCCGGCGGAACTGACCCGTTTCCGGCAGTGGACGCCTGTGCCCCTGGGAGGCACAGGCAAGGTCAGTGCCCAGGCCGTCCTCGGCGTGGTACTTCAGCCCCAGGTCTTTCCCGAACTGGCTAAGGGCCCCACCACGCGCGCTGTCTGTATCCTGGACCGGGACACAGAGCGTACCCCCGGTTTCCGTTCGCGACCGGATCTATCCCGTGGGGAGTATGAGGCCCAGGAACTCGTCTGGTCGCGCTACAGCATCGAGTCCCTCTTCCTCGACGCAGCCTGTCTGACGGCGTGGTTGCTTGCTGTGCTTCCCGCTGGCTCCGTGCCCGAAGCCACTCTGCGCCCTCTTGTGGATGCCGCGCTGAAGCATGCGGATGGCGACCTCGACTTGGTGCTCGCCGCGATCCGGCGGATGTCGGTGTCCCTGATGAAGAAGGACGATCTCAAGCTGGACGATGCCCAAAAGGCGGCGGAAGAGAAGGTGCGGGCCGAGCCGGCCATCTGGCAGCACGGAAGGGACCGCGCCCGCCATGTTCTTGGCGAGGTGCGTGCCGCGCTGCCGGACAATGCCACGCGCAATCACGTGCGCACCGGTCTACTAGATCTTATCCGGGCCGCAGCCGTGGACAAGCTTGGGGATCCGCTCGTGCTGATTCCCGCCGAGATTCGGAGCCTCCTGGATTACATGGCATCGTCCGCCGTGGGATCACCTGCCCGGCCTTGAAAGGCTGTGTCGGGCGGTGCTCCATCGCCGGGCCGAGAAACGAGCGCGGCTCAGGCGCTGGCGAGCTTCGGGGCGGACGCGGACGCCGTGGCGCTCGCGTTGAGGTTGCCCGTCAGGTATTTGCCGGAGAAGCACGCGGTGCAGAAGGTGGTGCGCTCCTTGTCACCCACCGCGGTGCCCAGGCCCTCCATGGACATGTAGCCCAGCGTGTCCGCCGTCACGTAGCGGGCGATCTCGTCCACGCTGTGGCTGGAGGCGATGAGCTCCTGCCGGCTCGGCGTGTCGATGCCGTAGTAGCAGGGCCACTGCGTGGGCGGAGAGGAGATGCGCAGGTGCACCTCCAGCGCGCCGGCCGCCTTGAGCATCTTCACGATTTTGCGGCTCGTGGTGCCGCGCACGATGGAGTCATCCACCACCACCACGCGCTTGCCCTTGAGCACCTGGCGCACCGCCGACAGCTTCAGCTTCACGCCGAAGTGGCGGATGGACTGCTGGGGCTCGATGAAGGTGCGGCCCACGTAGTGGCTGCGGATGAGGCCCACGTCGTACGGAATGCCGCTCGCCTGCGCGTAGCCGATGGCCGCGGGCACACCCGAGTCCGGCACCGCGATGACCAGGTCCGCCCCGGGCGCCGGCTGCTCCTTGGCCAGCTGCCGGCCCATCTCCTTGCGCGTCTCGTACACGCTCGTGCCGAACAGCACCGAGTCCGGCTTGGCGAAGTACACGTGCTCGAAGATGCAGCGGCCCAGCCGCGTGGGCGGGAAGGGCTGGCTGGCGTGCAGGCCCGTCTCGTCGATGACCACCATCTCCCCGGCCTCGAGCTCGCGCAGGTACTCCGCCTCGATGAGATCCAAGGCCGTCGTCTCGCTGGCCAGCACCCAGCTGTTCTTCACCATGCCGAGCACCAGCGGGCGGAAGCCGTTGGGATCTCGCACCGCCACCAGCTTCTTGTCGGTGAGGAAGAGGATGCTGTAGGCGCCCTTCACCTTGGAGAGGGCCTCGACGACCTTCTGCTCGAAGGTGGGCTGCTTGGAGCGGGCGATGAGGTGGATGACCACCTCGGTGTCCGAGTCCGACTGGAAGATGGCGCCGTCGGCCTCGAGCTGGGTGCGCAGCTCCTGCGCGTTCACCAGGTTGCCGTTGTGGGCCACCGCGAGCTGGCCGCCCACGTACTCCACCGTGAGGGGCTGGGCGTTCTTGAGCTGGCTGACGCCCGCCGTGGAGTAGCGCACATGGCCAATGGCCGCGCTGCCGGGCAGCTTCTCGAGCACCGGCGCGGTGAAGATGTCCGCCACGAGTCCCATCTCACGGTGGGCCCGAAGATTGTGGCTGTCCGAGGCGACGATACCCGCCGACTCCTGTCCCCGGTGCTGCAGGGCATGCAGGCCGAGGTACGTCAGGTTGGATGCCTCTGCGTTACCAACGATTCCGAAGATCCCACACATGCCGCGAGCCTTATCCCCTTCGGGTAACGAACGGAACGGAGAACGGTTCCCCCTCCGAGGGGTATTCCGGGAGGGAATGTGGGGAAGGAGCAGGCAGCCGGACATTCACCTGGAATTCCCCGTCTGGAGGTAGGCTTCCCCTCTTCATGTCTCCGCGCTCGCGGCACTGGCTGCGCACCCTGCTTCCCCTGATGCTTCTGACCGTGGGCTCGGCATACGCGCTCGCGTCCTGGAACTGGTGTGGGCGGTGGGGCGAGCGGGCGCCCGTGGTGCTCGAGCAGGCGAGGGCCGAAGGTGCCCTGCGGGCCGGGGCGGCGAAAGTACCCTTGGCTCCACCCTATCCCGTGGTGGTGGCGGGCTACGGGCCTCCCCGCCCCGAGGCCAGCCAGGCGGACGTCGCGCCCCAGGCCCGGGCCGTGGTGCTCGCCATGGGGGACATGAAGGTGGGGCTGGTGTCGCTGGAGCTGCTGCTGGTGACGGACGAGCTCGTGGCCGCGGTGCGCGAGCGGGCCGCCGGACTGGGGCTCCAGCACGTGATGGTGGTGGCCACGCACGCGCACTCGTCCTTCGGGGGATACGATTCGCGGCTGGTGTCGCAGTTGGTGGGCACCGGGCGTTTCCGGAAGGCGGCGCTGGAGGCGGCGGTGGCCGGGGCCAGCGAGGCGTTGCGTCAGTCGGTGGCGCGGCTCGCCGAGGTTTCCCTGGAGGTGGGGGAGGCGCGGGAGCCGGGCCTGGTGCGCTCGCGCTCGGGGGGAGAGGACCCGGATGGCGCCCTCACCCGCGCGGTGCTGAGGGGCGCGGAGGGGCCGGTGGCGGAGC
>DASQMW010000098.1:0-7122 GCA_035645295.1 Archangium sp. | reverse complement strand
GATGCGCTCGACTTCGCAGGGCGCCAACGTCTCGTCCGCTTGCTCGTCGAGCGGGTCATCGTGCTGGGGGAAGACGTCACTATCGAGCATGTCGTCCCCCTCTCCGGCCGTTTTTGCCGTTTGCGTCCCGATGATCGACGTCTTCTGCTGCCCGAGGTGCGGAGGAAGGCGGCGGGTGCTGGCGTACCTCACCCAGGGCAGCGTCATCCGGCGCATTCTTCGCCACCTGCACCTGCCCGAGCTGCCCCCACCCCAGGCACCTGCCAGGGGGCCAGCGCAGCAGGCGCTGTGGGAGTGACGCACGGCTGAGGGATGCACTCTCTCTCGGAGCCCAAGGCGACCGGTCGCCTGCGCAGGGGAGGGGGATGCCTGGAGCGCGTTGCACCGTCCAATGCGTGTCGCGCGGCCCTCCTGGACGACCCCCTACCCCGGCCCTCGCCCACAACAGGGCTCCCATGCCGCCGATGCTCTCCCATGCCGCCTATGCTCTGGCAGGATCGTAGCCATGTCGCAGGACGCCGGTCCTGCGCGAGGAGCCTACCCATGGGCCGAGCATCGTCGCCTCTCCCCGAAGCCTGCATCATCGACACGAACCATCTGTTGATCGCGCTCTCGACGTTGGACGACGTGGGCTTGCTCGACGGCTTCTGTGGCACCGTGATCACCGACCCCTCCGCCGGGCTGCCCGACCTCTCCGGCAAGGTCGTCCATCTGTGCGGCGACGTGTCGAGGGCCGAGGGCCTGGATCTCTCGGCGGCCGCGCGCGTCCAGGTGATCCGGGAGCGCTCGAGCGGCTACGGGGAGCGCGACGACGGCGTGCCCTGGCCGCTGGTGAGCCTTGGCCGGGTTCCTCTTCGCGTGTACGGGGTCGGCGTGTACTACCGGTGCTTCTTCGACCCGGGCATCGATTTCCTGGACCGGATCCGAAGCGAGCACACCTTCCAGTCGCTCACCGAATCGACCAAACCCGGCAGGGCCCATCGTACCGGGATCTACCTGACGAGCGTGAGACCGGAGGGGGCGGAACGTCACTTCCGCCTGCTGCGCTGCTCCACGAACCTCTCGGGCCCGACCGAGAATTTCCGTGCCACGGACCGACACATTGTCGACGCGCTGAACCAGGAGGCGGCGCTGCTCTTTCGAGACGCGGCTCCGCTCAACCACGTGCTGGCGCAGATATACCACAACACCCCGGCCGACGCCGAGAAGAAGCAGGCGAAGGCGCGGATCTCACCGCACGCCGACAAGACGAAGGACATGCCGACCAACGGCATCATGGCCTTCTGCACCTTCTACGAGCACCTCGACGAGCGACGCCCCCTGCCCGACGACCCCTTCGACCCGGGCAACGGCCGCAAGAGCGGGCTCACCCGACTGCGCTTCCGCCTGAAGGAGACGGTGCAGGATGGGACGGCAGGCGCCTTGCCCACCCAATTCACGCTCACCCTGTACCCCAACTCCGTGTTGCTCATGCCGCTGTCCACCAACCGGCTGTACACGCACGAAATCTTGCCGTCCGAGCTGGATGCCGCGCAGGTCCCGACGCGCCTGGGCTACGTGGTGCGCTGCTCGAAGACCGAGGCCGTGCACGACGGCGGCCGTACGTTCCTCGCGATGGGTGGCGAGCGGGTCCCGCTGGAGGCGCCCACGCCCGAGGGGATGAGGGAGCTTCGAAGGTTGTATGCCGAAGAGAACAAGACCCAGGCGCACATCGACTATGGGGACCAGTTCCGCTTCAGCATGAACGAGGGCGACTACCGGGCGCCGAGCTACGAGGCGGCGGATGAGTTTCGAACGTATGTGATTCCCCCGCGGGGGGAGCTGTTCGCGGAGCTACTCGCGTCGGCTCGGTTTGAAGACCTGGGGAAGGGGAGGCGAGGGGCAGTGCTCGTCGCGAGCGACGATGCGCGCGGGGTTCCGATCGTTCGAACGACCACCGTCTACAGCCTTCCGGCGCAGCCGTTCCGACCGCTCCACGCCTGGCTGGCGCGGCAGGTTCGCGGATGCGCGTCGCTCTCGGTGGGGTTCAACAACGCGCTCATCGAGAGCTATACGAACGCCTATGCCACCATGGGGGCGCACTCGGACCAGGCCCTTGATCTGGAGGATGCCACGGAGATCGCCCTCTTCTCCTGCTACGAGCGCGCCGAGGGGCTCCCGGCGAGGCGGCTCCTCGTCGAGGCGAAGGAGCCTGGCGGCCCGGCCTTCGCAATCCCCCTGGCCCACAACAGCATCGTGGTGTTCTCCGTGGACACAAATCGCAGGTTCCGGCACCGGATCGTGCTCGACCCCGCCGCCGGTGCACCCAGCCAGTGGCTCGGCGTCACCTTTCGAACCTCGAAGACGTTCGTGCGCTTTCGCGAGCAGCAGCCCTGCTTCGCCGACGGCACCCGCCTCACCCTGGCCAGCGACGAGGAGCGCCGCGAATTCTACCGACTCCGGCGCCAGGAGAATCAAGAGCTCGCCTTCACGTACCCTCGGATCACCTACACGATCAGCCCGAGCGACCTGCTGCCGCCCGACCCAGGAGGCGGCGTTCGACTTGCTCGACAGCGAGGAGGGCAATCGCCTGCTGAAGGCTGAAGACGGAGCTGATCACCGAGACGGGAACTTCTGCTGCTGCGCCGCCACTGGATCTAGGCCATCGACTCGTCAATCTGTCGCAGTGGAGCTGGAAGCGGCTTCGTCCCAGCCTTCCCCAGCTCAGCAGCGTGACGGTGCGCGAGGTCGAAAGCTCGTCCGCGCTGGCATCTTCCGGCACTTCCAAATCCCAGAGCTTGTCACCTGCCTCTACGAGCGCCCACTGAACCTCCCTCACCGCGTCTTCTCTCGTGTAGGGCCCCAACTGCGCTCCCCCAAGCAGGTGAGGAGGAGGCGAGAGCGGGGAAGGAGGCAGCGGCCAGAACAGAGCGGATGGAACAGAGGACGCCGCGAGTGGACTTTCGCGGCGCTCAAAACAACCCACAGGCTCAGCCCAGGCTCTTGCCGCGCCCTGATGGGAGGGCGGCCTGGGCTGCAGTGTACCCTATGGGGGGCTCGGCCCCCGACACCGGCCTGGCACACAGCTCGGGCGGCTCCCAGCCGCGGCCCTCCTCGGCCCCTCCGCTCCAACCCTCACCTTCAACCGGCTTCCCCACCGTGCGTGAACATCCATGACCTCCACCGTGGCTGCCCCCCCTGCCGCAACGAGCGCGCTCCGCATCCCTGGCTACCGGACGTTTCTCATCACGTTCATGTTGGCGATGATGGCCGACAACATCGAGCACGTGATCAGCTACTGGGTGGCGTTCCAGAAGTTCCAATCGGCCGCGCTGGGTGGGTTCGCGGTGGTGTCCCACTGGCTCCCCTTCCTGATGTTCTCGGTGCCGGTGGGCGCGCTCAATGACCGGTTCGACTCCAGGCGCCTCATCCAGGCCGGCATGGTGCTCTTCATCGCCGCCTCCGTGGGGTGGGGGTACTTCTTCGTCACGGACTCCTTGCAGATGTGGCACGCGATGGTGCTCCTCACGCTCCATGGCTGCGCGGGGGTCCTCTGGAGCACCTCCAGCCAGATGTTGCTCTACGACATCGTGGGCGCGGGCTCCCTGGCCAGCGCGGTGCGCCTGAACGCGACGGCCCGTTACCTCGGCGTCCTGGTGGGCCCCGGTGTGGGCAGCATCATCATGCAGACGCTCGGGCCCACCCGGGGCATCTTCGTCAACACGCTGTTCTATCTGCCCCTCGTGCTCTGGCTGGTGAGCGCGCCCTATGGCCGGCACTTTCGCGGAGGGACGACGGGCCCCAAGCGTGCCGTCCGGGGCTTCTCCGACATCGTGCAGACGCTCCGCGACGTGCGCGGGATGCCCGTGGTCGCGCCCATGGTGCTGCTGGCGGGGGCCGCCTCCTTCTTCGTGGGCAACAGCTACCAGGCGCAGATGCCGGGCTTCGCCCATGACCTGGGCCATGGAGACCCCGGCATGACCTATACGCTCCTGCTGGGGGCGGATGCGGCCGGTGCGCTGCTCGCGGGCGTGCTGCTCGAGACGCGGGGGACGTGGCTGTCGACGACGGCGGCTTCCGCGTTGAAGCTTGCGTTCCTGTGGGGATGCGCGCTCTTCACGTTCTCGTTCCTGAGCTGGTATCCGGCGGCCATCTGCGTGCTGTTCCTGGCCGGGTTCTTCGAGCTCTCCTTCAGCAGCATGACCCAGGCCATCGTGCAGCTGAATGCGCCGGACACCATCCGCGGCCGCGTCCTGGGGCTCTTCAGCATGTCGGCCCTGGGCCTGCGGGCGTTCAGCGGAGTGACGGTGGGGCTCCTGGGAAGCGTGACCAACACCCACCTCTCGCTCGCCCTGTCCGCCCTGGCCTTCATGATGGTGGCCGGCCTGCTGCTGCTCCGCCAACCCCGGCAGGTCGCATAGGCAGCGTCGTCACGCGCTCAGGGAGGGGTGGCCGCGGCAGGGGCCAGCCCGCCGGACACCGCGGGGGGCGGTGCGCGCAGCAGCGCCTCCCAAAACCGGTCTTCCTTCGCCGCCATCGAGGCCCGCGTCAGGGCCACGGGCCGGCGGTACTGGACCCTGGCTTCATGGCTGTGCCCGCAGCAGCTCGTGGACCTCATGGAGGTCGCGGGCGATGCGGACGCAGAGGCCGTGCATCTCCTCGGTGGGGGCGAGCAGGTCCGGGACCATCACCGTCATCATTCCGGCCGAGGAGGCGGCGCGGACGCCATTGTGGGAGTCCTCCAGGGCCAGGCAGTCCTCGGGCGCGATCCCCAGCGCCGCGGCGGCCTTGAGGAACGGCTCGGGATGGGGCTTGTGGTTCACCTGCACGTCACGGGTGATGAAGGCGTGGAAGCGGGGCAGCAGGCCGTGCGGGCCCAGGCTGTGCTCCACCGCCTCGCGGCCCGACGAGGTGGCGATGGCCCGGGGCAGGCCGCGAGCGTCGAGCTCGTCGAGCAGCTCGAGCACGCCGGCCTTCAGGCAGATGCCCGCCTGGGCGATGTCGAGGAAGTGCTCGCGCACCCCCTCACGCCAGAGCTCGAGGTCGAAGCCGTCGCCGAAGTGCTCCCGCACGATCAGGTTGCTCTGCACGTGGGACAGGCCGACCATGCGCACGAAGACCTCGAACGGCAGCTCGCGGCCCGAGCGCTGCGCCGTCAGCTTCATGGCCTCGAAGACGACCGTCTCGGTGTCGACCAGCAGGCCGTCCATGTCGAAGACGACCGCCTTCACTTCGCGGGAGAGCTGCATGCGGGCGACTTAGCGCGGTTCGGCTTCGACCGCATCCCCACTGTCAGCTCCTCACGGCTCTTCACGGCAGTTCGCAGCGAAGAAGCTCCGGCTCGAAGACGGAGCCGACCCGCATCCGAAAACGGGGCCGTCGCAGGGGCCCTGGCGCGCTCCGGCCCGGGACACTGCCGGTCGCAGGTCGGCCCCGTCTGACTGGGGTAGGCTCCGCCTTGGTTTCTTCGTTAGGGGCCCTCTGTGTCCGCGCAACCCAGGTCGATGGTGATGACCCGTCACGTCCTGCCGCTCGCCCTGCTCCTGGCGCTGGGAGCGTGCCCGTCCCAGGCCCAGCAGGCAGACGTGCCCCTCGTCGGGGCGCTGCATCGGCAGTGGAGTCAGGACGAGGGACTGCCGCAGAGCTCCGCCATGGCGCTCGCGCAGGGGGCCGACGGCCACCTCTTCGTCGGCACCCAGGAGGGACTGGCCCGCTTCGACGGCCGCACCTGGACGGTGCTGGACCAGGCCGCCGGCATGCCGTGCGAGCTCATCCTGTCCTTGGAGCGCTCGCCCGACGGCACGCTGTGGATGGGCACTACCTCCTGTGGCGTGGTGCGCCTCTTCCAGGGGACTCTCACCCACCTGCCCACCCGCCCCGGGAAAGGGGGAGATCGCGTCTACGCCCTGGCGCGTGCGCCGGACGGCACGCTGTGGGTGGGCACCTCCCACGGCCTGGCGCGGCTGGGCGCGGACCTGTCCTTCACCTTCCTGCCGGAGCTGGGCACCGCGGAAATCATCGCCCTCGCCGCTGCGCCCGCGGAGGACAGCGTCTGGGTGGGTACCCGCAAATCGGGGCTGTGGCGCGTGCGCGGTGGCACCGCCGAGCGCATCAGCCCTCCTGGCCCGCTGGACGAGGTGAGGGCGCTCGCCGTGGACGGTGACGGCGGGGTGTGGGTGGGCACGTACTCGAACGGGCTGTGGCGCCGCACGCCTGCGGGCGACTTCGAGCAGGCGCCCGCCGAGGTCCCCAAGCGCATCGCCACCCTGTGCGTGGCGCGCCACGGCGGGCTGTGGGTGGGCACGGTAGATACGGGCATCGGGTGCCTGAAGGGGATGCGCTACACGCCGGTGCAGCGCGTCCCCGCCAATGCCAAAATCACGGCCATCCTTGAGGATACCGAGGGCAGCCTCTGGGTGGGTACCTTCTCCGCCGGCCTCCACCAGTTCCACCGCGCCGAGCTGGACGTGGTGGGCAAGCCCGAGGGCCTCGCCGCCGACTCCCTCTTCAGCGTCTACGAGGACCGCGAGGGCGCGATATGGATGGGGACGTCCGAAGGCACGCTCCATCGGTGGAAGGACGGGAAGCTCGCTTCTTCCTATACGGCCGCGGAGGGGCTCCCCGGGGCCCCCATCTCCGACATCCTCCAGGACCGGGAGGGGGCGCTATGGCTGGCCACCATCGGTGGAGGCGCAGTGCGCTTCCACCAGGGCCGCTTCGAGGTGCTCACCAAGAAGCAGGGGCTACCGAACAACATCGTCCTCTCCGTCTACGAGGACAGCCAGGGCAGCCTGTGGTTCGGCACGCAGGGCGGGCTGGCCCGGCGGCGTGATGGCCAGTGGCGCGTCTTCACCACGAAGGACGGGCTGGCCATAGACGGCATCTTTCATATTCTCGAGGCGCCGGGCGGAGGCCTGTGGCTGGGCTCGCCCAGAGGGGTGGACTTCCTGGACGAGGCGGGGGTGCGCCGCGATGGCCCAGAGCGGGCGCTGGCGGGACAGTACGTGAGCGGGCTGGTGCTGGACCGGGAGGACCCGAAGACGCTGTGGGTGGCCACGGATGATGGGCTGGCGCGCCTGGACGGCTCGGGAGTGTCGGTGGTGCGGGGGCGGGACGGGCTGCTCATCAACAACGTGGTGTCCG
>DASQMW010000097.1:0-15178 GCA_035645295.1 Archangium sp. | reverse complement strand
GGGTGAGGGTGCCACGGACCCCGCCTGAAACCGTGACAGCGGACGTGTCCCGTTCGAGGATTCAACATGATGAATCTGCTCGAACGCTTGCAGTCGTACATGCGCCGCAGTGCCGCGGGACGCTACGAGTCCATCCCGGTTCCGCCCTTCACGGTGTTCATCCATCCGTTCGACGCGCTCATCTACTTCAACTACGCCATCCCGGACGGGCCCATCACGGGGGACGTGAGCGAGCCCCTGCGGCGGCTCCGGGCGGAGTTCCAGAAGAAGGGGAGGGTGCCCCGCTTCGAGTACGTCTCCGAGCTGGCGCCGGCGCTGGCGGACACGTTGCTCGCCGCCGGTTTCCGTCAGGAAGCCGAGGCCCGGCTGATGGTCTGCACGCGCGAGAGCTTCACGCCCGTCGCGGTGCCCGAGGGGCTCTCGTTGTCGGTCCTCACGTCCGGGTCCTCTCGCGAGGAGGTGCACACGTACTGCAACACCTCGCGGCGGGCCTTCTCCCCGGGCGAGCCCTACGAGGCCTCCGAGGAGGACATCTCCAAGACGCTGGAGGAGCTCCGGGAGGGCAGGGCGGTGGTGGGGCATGTGGAGGGACAGCCCGCCGCGGTCGGCACGTTCACCCCGCCGTCCGAGGGCATCGCGGAGCTCGGCGGAGTGGCGACGCTCGAGCGCTTCCGCAAGCGGGGACTCGGCACCGCGCTGACGTCGCGGGTGGCGCAGGAAGCCTTCTCGCGGGGCGTGGATGTGCTCTTCCTGAGCACCATCACCGAGGAGGCTGGCCGCATCTACGAGCGGGTGGGTTTCCGGTTCGTGACGCGGATGTTCTTCATGGTCGAAGGCTCGCACCCGGAAGGCGCCATGCATCCTGTTTCGGGGTAGGACGCCCACTCCTTCCTCCACCGGGCGGGCAGGGAAGGGCCTGGCCGATTTGTTCTCAGCCGCGCACGGGCGCGGTAGCTTCGGCGCGAGATGGAGACTCACCTCGCTCGTGTGCTCGTGTGCCTCGCCGTCCTCTCCGCGGGAGTGGTGCGGGCCGACCCTGCCAAGGATGGGAAGCCGGAAGCCCCTCCGGCCCGGACCGTGTTGCTGCTCGGGGACAGCCTCATCGTCACCAGCTTCGGCGAGTACCTCGAGAAGCTGCTGAACGAGCAACCGGGGACGCGCGCCCTGCGGAAGGCGAAATCCTCCACCGGGCTCGCGCGTCCGGACTTCTTCGACTGGATGAAGGTGGGCCGGGAAGAGGTCGAGCGCCACCGGCCCGACGTGGTCGTCGTCATCATGGGCGGCAACGACGGGCAGGGGCTCACGGACGAGAAGGGCAAGGCGAAGGTCCAGTGGGGCGCATCCGGGTGGGAAGCGGCGTACCGCCAGCGCGTCACGGACTTCCTGGGCACCCTCGGAGCGCCCGGCCGGAAGATCCTCTGGGTCGAGCTGCCGTACACCGGGCTGCCGAACTTCGAGCGCAAGCTGGGCATCATCCGGCGTGTGCTGCGCGAGGCCGTGTCGGCCCATGAGGCCTCGACGTACCTCGAGACGAAGCCGTTCTTCACCGACGCGAAGGGCGACCTCCTGCGCGAGGCCAAGGTCGAGGGCTTCCGCAAGCCGATGCGGTTGAAGATGGAGGACGGGGTGCATTTCTCGTTGGCGGGCGGCCGGTACTTCGCCACCAGGGTCCACCCCGCGGTGCTCGGATTGCTCGGACCCGGCGGTGCGGCGCCACGGCCCGCCAACCCGGAGCCGGCGCCCGTGGTGGCCGCGGTCCCGGTTCCTCCCGTGGCCCCAGCCCCTTCCGTGGCCGCATCCCCGCCTCCCGCCGTGCCTCCAGTCAAGGCCGAGGTCCGCACCCGGGAGCCGGCGATCTGCCGCGAGTTCGATGCCGTCTCGGAAGCTCCGATGACGGTGATGCCCATGGCTCTCTGCTATCCCTGAGGCGCTGCATGAGCGCGGACGATTCCAAGCCACCTCGTGAAGCTCGGACAGGGGCACTACGGCCAGGCGCTCGAGACGGGGGCGCGCTTCATCGTCGTCGCGATCCGGCGGGGCCCGTGAGCGGAGCACTCCCGTTGCGGCGCCTGGTGGCGTGTCTGCTGGCGATGGCGACATGCTCGTGCGGAGCCCTCTCCATGACCTCCGCCTCCGCCCGTGCGTCCGCCATTCCTTCCACGGCCTCCGCTCCGGGCGAGGCCTCCAGGCGGGTGCCCGTGCTGCTGGTGCACGGCATCGATGACGACGCGCGCTCCCTGGCGCCGCTCGCGGAGGGGTTGGCGCGGGCCGGCTTCCAGGACGTGCGAATCGTCGAGCTGAAGCCCAACAACGGGGCGGAGCCCATCTCCGTGCTGGCCGGGCAGGTCGCCGAGGCGGCCGGAATCCTGCGTGCGCGGACGGGCAGTGCGCGAGTCGACGTGGTGGCCTTCAGCATGGGGGCGCTCGTCAGCCGCTACTACCTGCAGCGGATGGAGGGCCGGAACCTCGTGCGCCGTTTCGTGTCCATCTCCGGTCCCCACGCGGGAACGCTCACGGGCTGGTTGCGAGCCAACCCCGGGGCACGTGACATGCGGCCTGGGAGCGAGCTGCTGCGGGGGCTCGCCGCCGACGAGGCACCGTTCGGAGACGTCCAGGTCTTCACGCTGTGGTCGCCGTTCGATCTGATGATCGTCCCCGCCCGTTCCTCCAAGCTGGCCGGAGCGCGGGAGCGCACCATCCCCGTCATCCTCCACCCGCTGATGCTGCGCGATGGGCGGGTCCTCCGCTCGGTGGAGGAGGCCCTCACGGTGGAGCGTCCGGAGGACTTCCTGCCCCTGCGGGTCGTGCTGCCTCCAGGCGGGCCCTGAAGGCTCCGAGTCTCAGCTCTGCGCGGACCCGGAGTCGGTGGGGACGGGCGCGGGCGCGGGCGCGGGCTTCTTCGCGACCATGGAGCGGCGCGGGCCCTTGATGGCGTAGTTCAGCAGCATCGTCGCCGGCAGGAGCATGCCCAGGCCCTGGGAGAGGTTGGCCGGGGGGTGGACCACGACCCCGAGAGCCATCGCGGCGAAGAGAAGACCACAGACCAGACGGACGAGGATGGCGCTCACGGGGGTTCCTTGGAACGGGGCGAACCATGATAACCAAGGCTTTTCCCCGTGCACGTCCGCCCATGAAAAAGTCCTCCTCGGCCCTGCTGGCGATTCTGTTGGGGCTGACCTCGGCGCTGTTCTTCACCATGACCTACGTGCTCAACCGCAACATGGCGGCGGCGGGTGGGTTCTGGGCCTGGAGCGCGTCGCTGCGGTACTTCCTCATGTTGCCCCTCATGTCGGTGTTGGTGGCCCTGCATGGAGGGTTGCGGCCGTTGGGGGCCGAGCTCAGGAGGCACCCGGGCGAGTGGCTGCTCTGGAGCAGCGTGGGCTTCGGCGTCTTCTATGCGTTCCTGACGCTGTCGGCGGAGTACGGGCCTTCGTGGCTGATCGCCGGCTCTTTCCAGCTCACGGTGCTCGCCGGCCCCCTGCTCTCGCCGTTCATCTACACCGATGCGCGCCGGCGGATCCCCTTCAAGGCCGTGGGAGTAGGCTCGTTGATCGTCGTGGGCGTATTGATCATGCAACTGGGGCACTTCCAACTGGCCATGCCAGCGAGTGCCTGGCTCGCGCTGCTCTTCGTGGTGATCGCCGCCGTCACGTACCCGCTGGGCAACCGCAGGGTGATGCTGCACCTGGAGCGCGAAGGTGTCTCCCTGGATGCGAGCCAGCGCGTGCTGGGGATGACGCTGGGCAGCCTGCCCCTGTGGCTGGGCGTGGCGGCCTACGGCTACGCGCGGGTGGGGTGGCCCTCGCCGGGACAGGTGCTGCAGTCCGCGGGGGTGGCGCTCTCCTCGGGCGTCATCGCCACCACCCTGTTCTTCCGCGCCGCGCAGATGACCGCGAACAACCCGGTCGGACTGTCCGCCGTGGAGGCCACGCAGGCCACCGAGCTGCTCTTCGCGCTGCTGCTGGGTGTGCTCTTCCTGGGCGAGCCGTGGCCCTCCGGGTTCAGCTTCGTGGGCGCCGGGCTCATCGTGGTGGGCATGGTGTTCTACAGCCGCATCAGCGTGAGCTCCGAGCTGGAGCCCGCCCCCGTGCAGACGTGAGGCGCCCGCGCCAGCGACGCCTCTTCACCCTCCGTCCTCTCAGGAGGCGGGCGGCTTGGATTCCCTGACGGGCAGCTTCGCGTAGAACGTCGAGCCCCTTCCTGGCTCGCTCTCGACGTCCAGCGAGCCGCCGTGGGCCGCGAGGATCTTCCGCGCCACCGCCAGTCCAAGCCCCACGCCTGGGATGGAGCCTCGGGTGGCGGAGCTCCGGCGGAAGGGCTCGAAGATGCTCTCCTTCTCGGAGGTAGGGATGCCCACTCCTGTGTCCGTCACCGCGACGCAGTAGCCGCCGTCCGCTGGTACGACGCGGATGTGCACCGTTCCCCCTTCGGGCGAGTACTTGATGGCATTGCTCAGCAGGTTGTTGAGCACCTGGGAGATCCGCGTCGCGTCGCAGCGGATGGGGATTGAATGCTCGGGCACCTGGAGCTCGAGGGCGTGCCGGGCGGACACGGGCCGGTGAAGCTCCACGGCCTCCCGCACGAGCCCGGTGAGGTCATGCTCTCCCAGGCGGAGCTCCAGTTGTCCGGCCTCGATTCGGGTCGTATCGAGCAGGTCGTCCACCATGCGCCCCAGCCGCTCCACCTGCCGCTCCACCATGGCGAGGCGCTGCTGGGCCCGCTCGGGAGGAATCGCCCCGGACTCCGCCCCGCTCGCGGCCAGCGTCAGGGCCTGGAGGGGGTTGCGCAGATCGTGGGCCACTCCCGCCAGGAAGCTCACCTGGGTCTCCCGCTGCCGCTCCAGACGGGCCACCATTCCGTTGAAGGCACGGGCGATGTTCCGCAACTCCCGGGCGCCGATCTCGGGCGCTGGCGTCCAGGAAGCTCCGAGCTGGAAGTTCACGAGGGCCCGCTGGATGAGCGCCACCGGGCGATAGACGAAGCGCCGCTCGGCCCAGAGGATCCAACCGACGCCCGTCAACAACACCAGGACGGCGAGAAGGCCGAGGATGTTGGCACGGCGGTCCCAGAGTTGTGCCTCCTTCATCCGGTTGCGCGCATCGGCGACATTGATGTGCACGAGGCGCTCGGTCAGCTTCAGGATCGCATCCAGCGCCGGGTCGGGTGCTCCGCGCGGGAGCTCGCTGCCGGGTCCGGTCCTGGTCCGCTCTCGTGTGAAGTACGCCTCGACCTCCCGCTCCACTTCCTCGAGGAGCTCGGCCTCGAGCGGCCCTCCCACATGGTTCCGGGCCTGCTTCAACCAGAAGTGGGCCTGTGCCTCGGCCTCCTGCATCGCGCGCGCGTGCTCGAGTCCGGCCGTCACCTCCAGGAGGTGCCGCTCCCGGCTGTGTTGCAGAAGGGCGATCTCCAACTGCGCCGCCGCGCGAACGCTCTCGCCGGCCTGCCACAAGCGCATGCTCTCCCGCCCCATCCAGGTGGTGACGGCCATGAGCGCGCCCGCCGTGACGAGCGTCACCAGTCCCAGCAGCACGGCACTTCCGGCACGTTGTCCTCGCAGGCTTGGCGTCATCTCTCCCTCCGTCCCTCCTCGGGCTTCGAGAAATCCTTTACCCGACGTCCTCTCCCTTGTGTGCCCGGTCACCGGGCAATCTCACCTTTCGTGCCATGCGAGGACGCCAGGGCCCCTGGCAAAGTGCCAGCCTGGCATGGCGCTGTGCGGCGATACCGCGGCATGGGCTGGCGGGTCCTCGACTGGGAACGACTGGCACCGGACTTGCGTTGCCGCAGGCACGGGCTTCCGGCTGTGCGCCTCATCATGCCGGGCCCGCCACCGACTCATGCATCGCCCACTCGTCCCCCTGCTCCTCCTGCTGTCGGCCCTGGCCAGCGTCGCTGGGGGGGCCGTCTGGTTCATCCAGCGGGACCGTCAGGCGCTGGTGGAGCAGTTCGGGCGCGAGCGGCACGCCCAGCTCCAGGAGGCCACGCGCGGAGTCTCCGAAGCGCTCGAGGATCTCGGAGATGACCTGCGGTTCGCGGGTGAGCTGCTCGCCCAGCCGGGCTCCGCCGAGGAGCATCGCCGTGAGCTCCGCGCCCTGCTGGAGGCGGTGGGGCAGTACAGGGCCATCGCCGTCTATGGGCCGGATGGACGTGAGCTGCTGACGCTGGTGGATCGCCGGGCCGAGCGCATGCCGCGCGAGGCCGCACACACCACCGCCCTGGCGGACACGGCGCGCCAGGCGCTCGCGGGTCCTCCGGGGCGCATCACCCCCTCGCGTCCCCTGGTGGATGGCGCCTCGAAGTGGATGCGGGTCTTCGCCACGACGATTCCCGGCGAGGCCCCGGGGGTCGCGGGAGCCATCGCCATCCTGGTGGACACCGAGCCCTTCTTCGCGCCCCTGCGCCTGGTGACGGTGGACGAGAACACCCGGCTGCTGCTGCTCGGGTTCCACGGGTACCCCTCTCCCTTGAGTGATCCGGCGCTGGCGGACTGGCACCAGCGGTTGGACCAAGCCGGGGGCGGCCTCGTGCCCGGGCTGCAAACGCTGGTCTCCCGCATGCGCGCGGGGGAGGCCGGGAGCCTGCGGATTGGCGAGGCGGAGGCGAACCGCCTTGGAATGGGCCCCGCCGACGTGGTGGCCACCTTCGAGCCCATCCGCATGCGGAGCGAGGCTTCCTGGGCGGTCGCCACGCTCTCCTCCACGCGGGCGTTGCGCACCCATGAGCGCACCCTGGTGCTGCGTCTGTCCCTCGCCGCGCTCCTGGTGGCCGTCTTCCTCGTGACCTTCGGGGCCTACGTCGTGCTCGCCAACCGCCGTGCCGTGGCGCTGCGCGAGAGCCGCCGCCACGCCGCCCGGCTGGCGCACCTTCACGAGAAGACCCAGAAGATCCTCGATCACATCCCCACGGGCGTGCTCGCGCTGAACGCGGAGGGACGCATCAGCGCCGTGAACCAGGCCCTCCGCGCCCGGCTGCCCTCCACGGTTCTGGGCAGCACGCTCTCCGAGGCCTTTCCCTCGGCTCCCGCGCACGTGGTGCAGCGGCTCGGCTCCCTGGTGGAGGCCACGCTCGAGGACGGACATGTGCGGAGCCTGCACGCCGAGCCGCTCAGCCTCTTCAACGAGAAGGGCCACTACAACGTCCATGCCGTCCCGCTGGAGCACGGGGACGAAGACGTGCGCACCCTGCTGGTGCTCGAGGATCTGAGCAACGTGCGCATGCTGGAGGATCAACTGCTGCGGGCCGAGAAGCTCGCCACGGTGGGCGTCCTCGCCGCGGGCGTGGCCCACGAGATTGGGACGCCCCTGGGTGTCATCCGGGGCCGCGCCGAGTACATGCTGGGGAAGCTGGGAGGAGCGGCGCACCCGCAGGGCCGGGGTCTCAGCGCCATCATCGAGCAGATTGACCGGGTCAGCCGGACCATCCGGCAGCTCCTCGACTTCTCGCGCTTCCAGCCCGCGGAAGCACGTGCGGTCTTCCTGGGCCCGCTCGTGCAAGGCCTGCAGGAGTTGATGCACATCGAGGCGGAGCGCAGGCGCGTGCGGCTTCACGTCGAGGTACCCGAGCACCTGCCCGCGCTCGCGGCCAACGCCGATCAGCTTCAGCAGGTGCTCCTCAACCTCGTCCTCAACGCCTGTGACGCCTGCGGCGCCGGAGGCCAGGTGCGGCTGAGCGCCTCGCGGGTTGCCGGGGACACTCCGGAGGCCCAGGGGATGCTCGAGCTGCGCGTCGAGGACGATGGCTGCGGCATCGCTCCGGAGCACCTGCACCAGGTCTTCGATCCCTTCTTCACCACCAAGAAGCGGGGCCAGGGCACGGGCCTGGGCCTGACCATGGTGGCGCAGATCGTCCGCAATCACGGCGGACAGGTGGAGATCGACAGCGAGCCGGGCCGGGGCACCTGCGTCACGCTGCGGTGGCCGGTGGCGGCCCCTCGTTGGGAGGAACACCATGCCGTCTAACGCTCGAATCCTCGTGGTGGATGATCACGTGGAGATGGGTGAAATGCTGAAGGAGCCGCTCACGGACGCCGGCTACACCGTGGACGTGGCGGGCAGCGGTGAGGAGGCCATCGCCCAGCTCCGCGCCCGCCTCTACGACGTCGTGCTGTGCGACCTGCGCATGAAGGAGGTCGACGGGCTGGATGTGCTCGCGGCGGCGCTGAAGATAGACCCCGGCCTCCCGGTGCTGTTGATGACCGCGTTTGGCGCGGTGGAGAGCGCGGTGGAGGCGATGAAGTGCGGCGCCTATCACTACCTCACCAAGCCCTTCCGTCTGGATGAGGTCCTGCTCTATGTCGAGCGCGCGCTGGAGGAGCGGCGTCTGCGCGCCGAGCACCAGACCCTCAAGCGCCAGGCGGCGGACCGCAGTGGCCTGGGCTCGCTGATTGGCCGCAGCGCGCCCATGCGGACGCTCTACGAGCTCGTCGAGCGCGTAGCGCATTCGGACGCAGCGGTGCTGGTGCGCGGCGAGAGCGGGAGCGGAAAGGAATTGGTGGCCCGGGCCCTGCACTCGGAGGGGCTTCGGCGGCAGGGCCCCTTCGTGGCGGTCAACTGCACCGCGCTGCCCCATGCGCTGCTGGAGAGTGAGCTCTTCGGCCACGTGAAGGGCGCCTTCACCGGCGCCACCACGGCGCGCCGTGGCCTGTTCGTCGAGGCCGATGGCGGCACGCTGTTCCTCGACGAGATAGGGGACATGCCTCCCGAGCTCCAGGCGAAGCTCCTGCGGGTGCTCGAGGACGGTGAGGTGCGGGCCGTTGGAGCGGACGGAGCGCGCACCGTGGATGTGCGGATCATCGCGGCCACCCACCAGGAGCTGGAGGCACGGGTGAAGGAGGGCCGCTTCCGGGCGGACCTCTTCTACCGGCTCAATGTCGTGTCGCTCCGGATTCCCCCGCTGCGCGAGCGCCGGGAGGACATTCCCATGCTGATCGAGCACTTCGTGGCCCAGGCGCGTGCGCGCAATACACGCTCCCCCGTGACCTCGCTGGCCCCGGAAGTGGTGGCGGAACTGGGGCGCATGCCGTGGCCCGGCAACGTGCGCGAGTTGGAGAACCTCGTCGAGCGCCTCGTGGTGCTCGGCAGCCAACCCACCGTGGATCTCTCCCTGCTGCGCCTCCACTCCTCCCCGGGTACACCGGACACCCATCCGCTGGCGGCGGCGCAGGAGCAGGTGGTGCCACTCCGGCAATTGGAGAGTGATTACATCGCCTGGGTGGTTGCCCGGTGTGGCGGCAACAAGACGCGTGCGGCGGAGTTGTTGGGGATTGATGTCTCCACCATCCACCGGCGTGAGCGCGCCGATGGAGGCGTTTCGCAACGTTAGGACGTGCGCTTTGCCAGCCCCGGAGCCATGGGCGCGCATGCTTCCCAGAGACATCCAGAGCGGCACGGAGCTTGCTCATGTGTCTGGGTATGAAACTGAACCGCTCTCTTCTGTCTCTTCTCCTGGCGCTCGGCCTGTCGGGCTGCGCCGCCAGGTCCGTCACCACCCACCCCACGCCCTCCAGCACGGCGCCGGCCGCGTCCACGCCGGCAACCGCGGCGGCCAACGCTGGCAAGGACGCCCGTTCCAACGCTGACGAGGAGTCCGAGGCGCTCGCGGCCGCGCCGGTCTACTTCTCCCTCGACTCCGCCACGCTCACGTCCGAGGACCAGGACAGGTTGGAGCGCCTCGCGCAGGCGTTGCGCCAGCGTCCAGGCGCCCGGGTGACGGTGTCGGGACATACGTGCGAGCTGGGAACCACCGAGTACAACCTCGCGCTGGGCCAGCGTCGCGCCGACATCGTGCGGACCTATCTGGTGCGTCTGGGCGTCGAGCCCCAGCGCATTTCCGTGGTGTCGTACGGCGAGGAGCGTCCGGCGGACGAGGGGGCCGTGGAGAGGAACCGCCGTGCCGAGTTCTCCTTCCGCCCGTCCGAGCAGGCCCAGGCGGGTGCGCGCTAGCACCGGCCGGCTCCCACCGCATCCCAACGAGGAACCTTGATGACCACGCCCCCGCACGACCCGGCCACGAACTCCTCCCTCCCTCCCACCGGACGCCCCCGGGCCTCGAGAGGGCCCCTCCTGGTGGCCTCCCTCCTTCTGCTCGCCCTGCTCGGCGGAGTCGGCGGGTATCTGCTGCTCCGCAAGCCCAAGCCGCCCGTGGCCGAGCGCGCCGAGCCTGTCGCGCAGGCCGTCACGCCCGGCCCGGCGGTCACGCGGCCCGAGGTACAACTCTCGGGCACGGATCCGCGCATCCGAGAGTTGCTGCGCGGGCTCTCCAGCGACGCCGAGTTCCTCCGCTGGCTTTCCGCCGAGGATCTGGCCCGGCGCTTCGTCTCCGCGACGAACGCGGTCGCCGAAGGGCAGAGCCCGCGGACCCAGTTGTCCTTCCTGGCGCCTGGCGGCGGCTTCCGGATCCACCGGCGCGGTGCCCGCACGGTGATTGCTCCGGAGAGCCACGCACGCTTCGACGGCATCGCGCGCGCCTTCGCCTCGGTGAATCCCCAGGGGGTGCAGCGGGTGTATCAGGAGCTCAAGCCCCTCCTGGAGGCGGCCCACGCGGAGATTGCTCCCCCGGGACGGACCCTCGACCAGGTGCTCGCCCAGGCCATCGGCCGGCTCACCCGCGTCGTGGTGCCCACGGGGCCGGTCGAGGTCATCCCCAAGGGGGCCCTCTATGTCTACGCGGATCTCCGTCTCGAGGCGCTCAGCGGCGCCGAGAAGCACTTGCTGCGGATGGGGCCGGAGAACATGCGCAAGGTGCAGACGAAACTCTCGGAGATCGCCAGTGCGCTGGGCCTGCCCTCGCCCGAGCAAGCCAGGCAGCCCTGACGTGTCTCTATCCGAGCCAGGCGAGGAGGGCGCGGATGGCCTCCTCCCGGCGCCGGGAACTCTCCCGCACGCGCTGGAGCGTTCCCGCCAGCGCTCCCATTCCCTTCGAGGCCCGCTCGGGGGCCGTACGGTAGTTCTCGGCGAGCCGCTCCAACTGCTCGCGCAGCCGCGGGTGGCGCTCACGAACGCGCGCGGGCTCCGAGTCCGGCTTCACCTCCGAGAGGAGCGCCGAGGCGAGCCGCTGCCACTCCTCGAGGTTCTGCCCGGTGCGTTTCGCGAAGCCACCGCGCACCATGGGCCTGACGAAAAACGGCATCGACGAGAAGTCGCGCCCCGTGTCCTCGAGGGTGTTGCGGAGCGCGGCGACGAGCGTGACGGGGTCCTGGTTCATGGGGCGCGCAGCCTACCGCACCGGCCCCGGGCCCTCAGGCGGAACGCGAGGCGGCGCTGGCCGGGATGTTCTCGGCCGACGCGAGCAGTGAGGCCAACCCCTCACGGATGACGGAGCGGGGGGCTCCCTCGGGGAGGCGCACCGGAGCGCGGTGCTTCGCCAGCAGGGCGATGAGGGCGGAGGCCGTGCCCGGCCCATCGGTGACCGCCAGGTGTTGGCTCAGGGCCTCGGCACGGGCGCGGAAGCCCGGCTCCTCGCGCAGCCGCGTCACCGCCCGGCGGACGCCTTCCTCGGACAAGGACGGCATCGGCAGGAACAGCCCAGCGCCGAGGTACTCCATCCGCCGCGCGTTGTCGTGCTGCTCGCCGCCCACCGGCACCACCAGCAGGGGCTTGCCCGCGGCCAGCGTCTCGTTGGTGGTGTTGTTGCCTCCATGGCCGATGACGAGGTCCATCCTTGGCAGCAGGTCCACCTGGGGCACACGGCGGAAGAGGAGCACGTTGGAGGGCAGCGGCCCCGAGGCGAGCGCCGGGTACGCGGCCCCTCCACTCACGACGACCTGGATGCCCGGTGCGTCGAGCCCTCGCAGGATGGTGCGGAACACCTCCGGCTTGTCGTTGAAGACGGTGCCGAGCGACACGTAGACCTTGAAGGCGTCCGCGCGCAGCTTGTCGAAGGGGAAGCCCTCGGTGCCGGTGCCCTGCCGCGTGGAGAAGCAGGGGCCGATGTAGAAGGTGCTCGGCCCCAATCCGGTGCGCGGGGCCTCGATGGCCTCATGGCTCATCACCAGGTTGAGCCAGGGCGACGCGGGCGCGCGCAGGACGTCCTCCGGTCCCGGTCCCAGGCCGAACGCGCGCCGGGCCTTGCCCACCCGCCGGGCCAGCTCCGCGAGCACTTCCGCCTCGGCCGCTTCGGCGCTCCGCAGCTCGGGACCGTCCGGCGTTCCAATCGGCAGCCCGCTGCCCCAGGGAGGGATGCCCGGACCCCGGAAGGGAAGCCCGCTGTGGTAGACGGCCACGAAGGGCAGGCCCAGCTTCTCGGCGGCGAGCAGGGCCGGGTAGAAGGCGAAGTCGGCCACCAGCACGTTCGCGGGCTGCCGCTCCAGGCGCCGGAGGATGTCGCGGGTGGTCGCCTCCACCCCGGAGGTGAACAGCTTCAGGGCGATCCGGCTCTCCGCGTAGCCACTGCTCCGGGCCAGGCGGATGGCGTGGAAGATGACGCCGAGCGCCGGGCGGAGCCGCTCCAGAGGCAGGCCCGTGCGCTCCACCATCGCGGGCACGTCCACGACGTTGTTGAGGATGTCCGGCCGCAACCGGAAGCCGAGCGAGGGCCCTCCGGGGATGAAGAAGCGCGTGCGGTGCCCGTCGTCCTTCATCCGCAACGCCGTCGACAACAGCGTGTTCAGGTGGCCCACGGTGGGGTGGCACAGGAAGGCGATGTCGCTCATGGGGTTCCTCCGACGACGGGTCCGGGGAGGCCGGCGCTACGGGCGCAGGCCGGTGCAGACGTCCGAGAAGCCGACGTTGCCGCACCACCGCTGGTTGAACGTCACGCGCCGGTTGGGCGCCGTGCTGTTCAGGTTGGAGACGCTGTTGGAGTCCCAGCGCGGGTCCGTGGTGCGGTCGTTCCAGCTCTCCCAGCGCACCCAGCCATAGCCCCGGGCGTACCAGAAGCGCTCGGCGCCGCGCGGCTGCCACGGGTCCACCGCCAGGTCGTTGTACCGGTCGATGATGATGACGTCGGAGAGGGTGCCCAGATCGCCGCCCAGGCTGATGGCGCCCTGGTAGCGCAGCTTGTGGCGCCCCTGGTTCCAGTGCATGTCCCCGCTCACGTACGAGCACGCCTGGCGGTGGTTGAAGTACCTCACCCAGACGTCGAAGTTGACGACTCCGCCCACGTTCCAGGAGCGCGGGAAGTACATCCCGTTGGAGGGGCTGACGTCATAGGCGGTGCCCGGGCCCTCGCCCGCCGGCAGGGTGGTGTCGCGGTCCAGGTAGACGCGGCTGCTGTCGTAGCCGTAGCGCTCCCAGCGATCGGACTCGTACGGGTTCTTCTGGATCCAGAAGCGGCGGTTCACCGTGTCATGCCGCGTCTGCTGCACGTTGCCACCCACGGGATCCCGCAGCGTGCACCCGCTCGTGTTGAGCATGTAGTTGACCGGATCCACCGGGGGCGTGCGGCAGGAGGTGTAGCTCGCCCAGAGGACGCTGCCGGTGCTGCTGTAGACGACCAGGTTGCAGTCGTCCTGCACCGCGAACCGGGCCCCGCTGCGCCCACCCGTTCCCGAGCTCCACACCGCCCCGGTGTTGGCGTACAGCACCAGGTTTCCATCGGTCTGCATCGTGAAGCCGGTCGTGGCCTTGCCGTAGGTGTTCGTGGCCCACAGCGCGCCCACCCCGTCGTAGAGCACGACGTTCCCGTCCGACTGGTGGACCAGGTTGGCCTTGCCGTTACACGATTTGAGCGACTGGTTCTGGTACAGCACCTCGCCGCCCACCATCCCGCCACACGACAGGCTGCGCTCCACCTTCGCCAGTGTGCCGGGAGCAGTCTGCTCGGACGGCTCCGACACACCACAGGCCGAGGCCGTGGCGAGCACCGCCGCCAGGGCCAGACGATTCAGGTACCGCGAAGGATTGAGCTTCGTAGCGCGCGCCATGGACTCTCCTCTTGCTTCGCACGTCGGGAACTAACAGGAAGCCCTTCGGAAGAAAAGCCGGAGTCCGGGCGTTTCGTGTAATCCAAGCCAGAATTGGAATTACGCAGCGCGTTGCGCGGGCTCCAGGTGGAGCGGCAGGGCGCGAGGCCCGCGAGCGATGAGCGACTGCGACCAGTCGAGATCCTTGCGCTGGAGGGAGAAGCCGCGGATGCGGGAGAAGAGCGCTTCCAGGCCGAGACGTGCCTCCATCCGGGCGAGCATCGCCCCCAGGCAATAGTGGGGCCCGTGGCCGAAGGCGAGGGTGCTCTGGCTCTCGCGCTCGAGGAGGAACCGGTCCGCCTGGGGGAAGCGGCTCTCGTCACGCAGGGCCGCGCCCACCAGGGCGACGACGAGGGAGCCCCGGGGAATGGTGACGCCGGAGAGCTCCACGTCCTCGGTCGTCAGCCGGAGGCTGCTCTGTCCCGGCGGCTCGAAGCGGAGGATCTCCTCGACGAGCCGGGGAATGAGCGTGGGGTTCTCGCGCACACGCTCCAGCTCCCGCGGATGCTCCGAGAGCACGACCATCGTGTTGGCGAGCAGGTACACGGTGGTCTCCACCCCGGCTGGCACCAGGCCGAAGAGGAAGCTCAACAGTTCCTCGTGGGTCAGTTGCCCGCCGCGAAGCAGCTCGCTCACGACGTCCTCTCCGGGATGGGCGCGCCGCTGCTCGATGAGCGCGTTGAAGCAGTGCTCCATCTCCTGGAGGCTGTGGCGGATCTCCTCCTGGCGCTGGGGCGACGGCTGGCTGGCGGGGATGCTGACCAGATCATCCGCCCAGTGCTTCAGGCGCAGGGCCATGGCGGGCTCCAGGCCGAAGAAGAGGTTGAGCACGCGGGCCGGGAGGGGCAGGGCGAACTCGGCGATGAAGTCCACCTCCTGGCGGCGGACGGCGGACTCGGCGAGCTCCTCGGCGATGGCGCGGATGCTCGGCTCCAACCGGTTCAGCGCCGCGCCATTGAAGGCCCGGCTGACCATGGCCCGCAGGCGCGTGTGGTCCGGCGGATCCTTCATCACGAGCGAGTCCGCCGTGGGATTGCGCTCCAACCAGGGGGGCCGGAAGCTCTGGCCCAGGCCCTCCGACGAGAAGCGCCGGGGATCCTTCAGCACGGTCACCACGTCGTCGTAACGGCTGACGGCCCACATGCCGCCCGGCTCCACCTGGCACACCGCTCGGCGCCGGAGCTCCGCGTACAGCGGGTAGGGGTTGGCTCTCACCTCGGGGGTCATCAGGTTCAGGGGCTGGCTCATGGTTCCGTTCCTCGTGTGGAGGGTTGTTGG
>DASQMW010000096.1:0-22445 GCA_035645295.1 Archangium sp. | reverse complement strand
CGAGAACACGATGGCCGGGCACTTCAGCTCATGGGCGCGCTCGAAGACGCGGGTGACCTTCTCACCCACCACCGAGCCCATGGAACCGCCCATGAACTCGAAGACGAAGCAGCCGACGGACACCGGCTTGTTCTCGATGCGGCCCACGCCGGAGATGAACGCGTCGTTCTCGCCGAGCGCCTTGCGCGTGGACCGGAGCCGGTCCTTGTACTTCTTCGTGTCCGTGAAGGTCAGCGGATCCTGCGGCTCCAGCTCCTTGTCGAACTCCTCGAAGCTGTCGGGATCCAACAGGGACGCGAGGCGGGCGCGCGCCGTCCAGGGCAGGTGGTGCTCGCAGTGCGGGCACACGTTGAGGTTCTTCTCCAACTCCTGCCGGTAGATGATCTCATCGCAGCTCTCGCACTTGGCCCAGAGCCCCTGCATGCGGCTGGGGGCTTCGACGGGCTCGGGAGCGGTGGCGATACGGGGCTTCTTGGAGAACCAGGCCATGCAGGGGCGGATAATCCCACGGCGCGGGCCCGTCAACTCCCAACCGAATCCTCGTTCCCAGAGGAGACCCAGGAAGTCGCCCGCCCAGGGGACGGCCGGGGGGGAGCCCGCCTCGGAACCCCGGTCAGAACTCGAAGGTGTCGCCCAACTCGAGGATCTCCACCGGCATGGCCCCCAGTTCCTTCTTCAGTTGCGGAAGGAAGGCGGGCTTGAGGTGGTAGACGAGCACGTTGCAGCCGTTGCGCTGGAACTTGCCCAGCTCGCTCTCGAGCATCTGCGGCGTGAGGTGACCGGACACGTCGGCCAGTTGATGCAGTGCGTTGGGGAAGCTCGTCTCCACCAGGAGCGCCTTGAGGGTGGGCGTCTGGTTGAGCACCTTCCACAGCTTGTCGGTGGGCCCGGTGTCCCCGCTCATGGCCATGGAGGAGCGGCCGCGGGTGATGACGAAGCCGCAGGACTCCACCGGGTGGTGCACGGGGATGGACTGCACCGTGTAGGGGCCCACCTGGAACGTGCTGCCGGCCCGGAAGGGCTTGATGCGCAGCACCGGCTCCTTGCGCGTGGGGATGCGCGTGAAGTCCGGCCAGAGGGCGTTGTTGAACATGTTCTCGCGCAGCGCCCGGGCGCACTCACGCGAGGCATGGATGGTGACGGGCTTATCGCGTCGGCCGATGATCAGATCCGCCATCAACGGCAGATCCTTCACATGGTCGAAGTGGCTGTGGCCCACGAGGATGTCGTCGACCTTGACGAGTTGCTCCAGCGTCAACGCGCTGGTGAGCGCGCCCGCGTCGAGCGCGAGCACCTCATCCACGAGGAAGCACGTGCTGCGGCACGAGGGAAGCTCACCGCCATGGCAGCCGAGGACCTGGAGCTTCACGTCAGAGCTCTCCGAACTTCCACTTCATCTCCAGGTATTGGAGGAAGTCGTGGACACGCGCCGTGTCATAGACGGTGAGTCTGTCACCGGAGCGCTCCACCAGGCCGGCCCGTTCCAGGCGGTCCAGCATGTTGCGGATGGCCGGCTCGCCCACGCCGATCTGCCGAGGCAGTTCGCGCACCGCCAGCTCGATCTCCACCCCCTCCTCCATGGGCCGCCCGCGCGTCTGGCACACCTGGAGGATGTAGTGCACCACCCGGCTGGCCGGGTCCGCGTGCAGCAGGTTCTCGATCTGCGCGTCCGCCTCGGACAGCCGCTCGGCCAGCTTCTTGATCATCCGCACGGCGATCTCCGCGTTGCCGCGGATCATCCCCTCGAACGTCTTGGGATCGATCACCAGGAGCTTGGCGTCCTCGCTGACGCTGGCCGAGGCATTGCGAGGCTTGTTGGAGATGATGGCCATCTCGCCGAAGAACTCGCCCGGGCCGAGCACGGCCAGGACCTTCTCCACATCCCGCACGCGCTTGGAAATCGCGATTCGTCCCGACTGAATGACGAACATCTCCTTGCCAGGCTCGCCCTCTCGAAAGAGGACGGTGCCCTTCGGGAATTCCTTGCCGAATCGCTGAAAGAGGGTTTCCTCGGCGCCCATCGCAGGGCGAGTTAAGCCGCCCCCATCTCCAGGGTCAAATTCCGGCCTGAAATTGATGGCTTGTGGACCCTCGGTGTCGTCCAGGCGCCTACCCCCCCGGCTGCCGACGTGCCGGTCCGTCCAGGACGAGTCGAATGTGACACCCGGGGTGTTGCCAGCCGAGACAAGCAGAGGGGGAAGCCGCTAGAAGGCCCGGCCGTGGGAACGACCTACAAGCAGGCAGGAGTGGACATCGAGGCGGGCGATGCGTTCGTGGAGCGCATCAAGCCCTATGCGGCGCGGACGGTGAGGCCGGAGGTGGTGGCCGGCGTAGGAGGCTTCGGAGGACTGTTCGCCCTGCCGCCCGGGAAGTACCGGGAGCCGGTGCTGGTGGCGGGCACGGACGGGGTGGGCACCAAGCTGAAGGTGGCCTTCCAGGCGGGCCGGCATGGGACGGTGGGCATCGATCTGGTGGCCATGTCGGTGAACGACATCCTCACCTGCGGGGCCGAGCCGCTCTTCTTCCTGGACTACTTCGCCACGGGGCGGCTGGAGGTGGACGCCGCAGCCGAGGTGGTGAAGGGCATTGCCCAGGGCTGTGAGCAGGCGGGGTGCACGCTACTGGGAGGAGAGACGGCGGAGATGCCGGGCTTCTACGCGCGGGGCGAGTACGACCTGGCCGGCTTCTGCGTGGGCGTGGTGGAACGCTCCGAAATCATCGACGGCAAGAGCGTGGCGCCGGGCGACGCGCTCATCGGGATGAGTTCCTCGGGCCTGCACTCCAACGGCTACTCGCTGGCGCGCAAGGTGCTGCTGGAGGACGCGAAGCTGAAGCTGGACGCGGTGCCCGAGGGATGGGACCGGCCGCTGGGCGACGCGCTGCTGGAGCCCACGCGCATCTACGTGAAGGACGCGCTGGCGCTGATGAAGGCGGTGAAGGTGAAGGGGTTCGCGCACATCACCGGCAGCGGGATTCCGGGCAACCTGCCGCGGTGCCTGCCGGACGGGACGCGGGCGGTGCTGGACGAGAAGACGTGGAAGCGTCCGGCCATCTTCGAGCTCATCCAGAAGCTGGGCGGCGTCGAGCGCAAGGAGATGTACGACACCTTCAACATGGGCCTGGGGCTCATCGCGGTGGTGGCGAAGGCGGACGTGCCGGCGGCGCTGGCGCTGTTGAAGGGGCGCGGGGTGGAGGCGGCGGAGGTGGGCCGCGTGGAGGCGGGCCAGGGCGAGGCCACGGCGGTCATCGAGGCATGAGCGGCCGGACGAAGCTGGGCGTGCTGGTGTCGGGCAGTGGGAGCAACCTGCAGGCCCTGCTCGACGCGTGCGCGCGGCCGGACTTCCCGGCCGAGGTGGCGGTGGTGGTGTCCAACGTGCCCACGGCCTTCGCGCTCGAGCGGGCGAAGAAGGCCGGAGTCCCGGCGGTGGTGCTGGAGCACAAGGCCTTCGGCTCGCGGGCGGACTTCGAGAAGGCGCTGGTGGAGAAGCTGGTGGCGGCGGGCGTGGAGTGGGTGTGCCTGGCGGGCTTCATGCGGCTGCTGGGCGTGGACTTCCTGGGGTGCTTCACGGGGAAGGTGCTGAACATCCACCCCTCGCTGCTGCCGGCCTTCACGGGGCTGCATGCTCAGCGGCAGGCGCTGGAGCGCGGGGTGAAGGTGGCCGGGTGCACGGTGCACTTCGTGGACCCAGGCATGGACACGGGCCCCATCATCGCGCAGGCGGTGGTGCCGGTGCTGCCGGGAGACGACGAGGCGGCGCTGACGGAGCGCATCCTGAAGGAGGAGCACCGGCTGTTCCCGCTGGTGGTGAAGCTGGTGGCCACGGGGGCGGTGCGGCTGGAAGGTGGGCGCGTGGTGTCGGAAGCGGGCCCGGCCGTGGGCGAGCTGAGCCTGCGCAACCCCGGAGAGCCCGGGTGACACGCCCGCCTGCTCTCCAGCCATCCGCACGGCCTGACCATCTCGCTTGACGGAAAGGCCGCTATCGCCCAGGAACGAATGGGAAGCCATGGCCATCATCCTGGGACATACCGTCGAGCCGCCCGGCCCGTGCAGCTACCTGCCGGACCAACTGTCCTCGCTGGAGCAGTGGGTGATGCGGGACGTGACGGCCGAGGAGTACGAGCGGATGCTCGTGCGCGGATGGCGCCGCTTTGGCCCGATGTACTTCCGGCCCGCGTGCCAGGCGTGCAACCGGTGCGTCTCGCTGCGCCTCCCCACGGACACCTTCCAGCCCAACCGCAGCCAGCGCCGGGCCCGGGCCGCGTGCGCCCACTTCCGCGTGGAGGTGGGGCCGCCCCGGGTGGACGAGTCGCGGCTGGCGCTCTACCGCGCCTGGCACGCCGAGCGAGAGCAGACGCGCGAGTGGGACGCGTCGCCGCTCGGGATGCGCGACTACTTCCTCCAGTTCGCCTTCCCCCACCCGGCCGCGCGCGAGGTGGCGTACTACGACGACACGGCCGAGGGCGGGCCGCGGCTGGTGGGCCTGGGCATCTGTGACGAGACGCCCCAGGCCTGGAGCGCGGTGTACTTCTTCTTCGACCCCGCCTACGCGCGCTGCTCGCCGGGCTCCGCCAACGTGGTGTTCCAGGTGGAGCTGGCACGGGCCCGGGGGATTCCCCACGTGTACCTCGGCTACCGCGTCCAGGAGTGCGCGTCCCTGCGCTACAAGGGCACGTTCCGCCCCCACGAGTTGCTCGAGGGCCGTCCCGAGCCGGAGGAAACCCCGCGCTGGCTTCCACCGGAGTCCTCCGGGGAGCCGCAGCCGTAACGCCTACCGGCTCCCGACGGCCCGCGCGCCTCCCCTTCGCCGCGCACATGCCAGGACCCCCCTGGGCGGCAGGGAACCGCCCCCCCTTTTTGGGCCCCTTTAGCGGGAAAGCGCTGCCGGGCCCACGGCAACGTGTGTAGTGTGCGCCCCGCAATGTCGACGCCAGTCGCCAGATCCAAGCCGCTCCCCTCCACCACGGCACCTTCCCGGCACGTCTATGACGTGATCGTCCTGGGCAGCCAGCTTGGCGGAGCGCTCGCCGCGGCACTGCTCGCCAAGCGGGGATACAGCGTGCTCCTGGTGGAGCACGACGGAACGGGACCGGGCTACGAGCACGACGGCTTCGTGTTGCCCTACGCGCCCTTCGTCGCCCCGGCCCTCAAGACGATGCCCGCGGTGGAGGAGGCCTTCACCGAGCTGACCCTCACCGCGCAGCTCCAGCGCAACCAGCAGCCCCACGTGCCCGACCTGCAGTTGGTGATGCCTCGGCATCGCGTGGATCTGCACACCGACGCCGTCCGCCGCCGCGCCGAGTTCCTGCGCGAGTTCGACGCCGACGGCGAGCGCATCCTCGGGGACATCACCGCCACGGCCTTGCAGCACGAGCCCTCCGACACCTTCTTCAAGGAAGGCCCGCCGCTGCCGCCCGACGGCATCCTCGAGTCCTGGAACCTCAAGAAGCGCGTGGGCCAGCACCCGGGGCTCCAGACGGAGCCGAGGCTGGCGGGAGAGGACGAGCCCTCGAAGCTGCTGCGCGGCCTGCTGCCCTTCGTCGTCCACCTGGACCAGCCGGACACGCCCCTGGCGCGCACGCGCCCCCTGTCCCAGGCCCTGCAGACGCCCTGGCGCTACCCGGGCGGGCGTGACGGCCTGCGCAAGCTCCTCTTCGAGCGGCTCGTGGAGCTGGGGGGTGACCTGCTCAGCCCCGAGAACACGGACACCTACGTGGTGGAGGAGCTGCACTTCGAGGGAGGCCGCTTCTCCGCGGTGAAGCTGCTGCGCTCGGACACGCTCTACCGGGCCTCGTGCCTGGTGTCCGCCACGGACGCGGGGGCGCTGCGCCGGCTCATCACGGACCGCAAGAAGCACCGCGGCCTGAGCGAGCACCTGGACCTGTCCACCCTCAAGTCCTTCCTCTTCGCGGTGAACTGGGTGCTGCCCGAGGCGGTGCTGCCGCGCGGCATGGGCGAGTTGCTGCTGATGGACACCCAGGACCCCGAGCTGGGCCCGCTGCTCGTCCAGCAGCACCCCGCCCGGACGCCCGACGGCAAGGAGGACCCCTCGATGCGCGTCATCTGCGCCGGAGGCTTCGTCCCCGCCAGCGTGCGAGACCTGGGCGAGGGCTACCTCCAATCGCTGGCCATGCGCATCGACTCCCACCTCGACGCGCTGATGCCCTTCACGAAGGACAAGCGCCTGCTGCGCTCGGCCCCCTACCTGGATGCCGGCGCGGTGCGTGGCAGCCGGCTCATGCCCCACCCCCACTACGTCTTCGACTCGGAAGCAGTGCTGGGCATCACGGGGTTGAAACAACACACCCCCACGAAGAACCTGCTGTTGGCCGGGCGTGAGGTCCTCCCCGGCCTGGGTCTCGAGGGAGAGTTCCTGGCGGGCACCCGGGCAGCGCGCCTCGTCCAGGAGATGCTGAAGAAGAAGGCGGTCCTCAAGCGCTGAGGTCCGATCAGACTGGATTTTCCAGTAGTTTGTAGATAGGTTCCGCCGCTCTCTTAGGGCGGGCTCTCATTTCGTCCCTGATTTCAAGGAGTTGGCAGTCATGGCCTGGAAGTGTGACATCTGCGGGAAGCGGCCGCTCGTGGGCAATAACGTCAGCCACGCGAACAACAAGACGAAGAAGCGGACCCTCCCGAATCTGCAGAAGATCCGGGCGTCCGTTGAAGGGCGCACGGAGCGCGTGCTGGCCTGCACCCGCTGCATCAAGGCGGGCAAGGTGACGAAGGCCGCCTGAGGAAGTCCGTGAGCTCGCGGGTGGGAAGATCGCGCTCGAAGAAGACCGCGCTTCCGCCCAGCGAGCGGCAGCACCCCCGATCGGAGGATCTGGACCTCGTCTCCACGGAGGAGGTCGTCCGCCGGTTGCATGAAGAAGACGAAGCCGCCGTCCGTGCGGTCCGTCCCGCGCTCGTGGAAGTCGCACGCGTGGCTCGGACCGTAGCGGATGCATTGAGGGCGGGCGGCCGTCTGCTCTACGTGGGAGCGGGTACCAGCGGGCGCCTCGGGGTGCTCGACGCGAGTGAGTGCCCCCCCACGTTCGGCGCCTCCCCTTCCCAGGTCCAGGCGGTGATCGCCGGTGGCCGCCGGGCGATGACGCACGCGGTGGAGGGCGCGGAGGATGACGCCGAGGCCGGCGCCGCGTCCGTGAGCCGGCTGCGCGTGGGTCCCCGGGACGTGGTGTGTGGCATCTCCGCGAGTGCCCGGACGCCCTTCGTGCTGGGCGCGCTGGACGAGGCCCGGCGGCGGGGAGCACGCACGGTGCTGGTGTGCTGCAACCGGCCGGGCCCGAAGGCGAAGGCGGATCACGTGCTGCTGGCCGAGACGGGGCCGGAGCTGGTGGCGGGCAGTACGCGGCTGAAGGCGGGCACGGCAACGAAGCTGATCCTCAACGCGCTCACCACGACGGCCTTCGTGACCCTGGGGAAGGTGTACCGGGGGCGGATGGTGGACGTGCGGCCCACGAACGAGAAGCTGCGCAACCGGGCGGCGCGGATGGTGGCGGAGCTGACGGACCTCAGCCCGGTGGCGGCGAAGCGGCTGTTGGAGCAGGCCGGCAACGAGGTGAAGGTGGCGCTGGCCATGCACTTCACGGGGCTGTCCGCGAAGGACGCCAAACGCCGCCTGAAGCAGACCCCGCTGCGCAACCTGGCCGGTTCCTGAAACAACCCCTCTCCCGCCGGGAGAGGGACGGGGTGAGGGTGCCACGGGCCCCGGGTTCAACCCCTGTCTCCGCCCTACCCGCGCAACCACTCCACCGAGCGGTCGAACACGGCCGTGAACCCGCGCTGGACCTCCGCCTCATCGGCGCCCTGGAGAGGGAACGGATTCGCGTGGTCGTAGTCGTACGCCATGTCGAGGATCTCCACCCGCGCACCGGAGCCCGAGAGCGTCCTGGCGACGGCCTCGGCGGGCATGACGCTGTCCTTGCGTAGCGGGATGGCCCGGACGCGGGAGCCGATCCGCTGGAGGGCGGCCTCGCGCTCGGCATGGTGCCGGTCATCCCGCACCATGAGTTCGAAGGCCCGGCCCACGGCATCCTCCGAGAGCAGCTTTCCCAGCGGGGGCCGGTGCTGCTTGTGCGCGTCGAGCTGCTCCAGGAACACGTGCAGCGCCCGGGCGGCCGCGCTGTCGAGGATCTCCCGGGCCAGGGGTGACGTCTGCGACAGGAGACAACCCCCGCAGAAGGTCACGAGCCGGGAGTCGGCGAACCGCCCACCGTCATCGGCCATGAAGAGGAGCTCGGCCAGGAAGGCGCCGATGGAGTACGCGAAGACGTCGAGCCGGGCCCCGGGCGCGAGGAGCGGCTCGTCTCCCCGGTGAATGCTCTCGGAGAGGCGCGAGAGATCCTTCAAGGTGCGGACCCCCGACCAGACGAAGCGCTCCGGCCGCGCGTGGATTCGAGTGCTCAAGGCGGCGTTGGCGAAGCTGGACGCCTCGAGCGCCGGAATGCGGCGCATGCGCTCGCGGCTGAGCTGCCGCATGGAGCGAGGGTCGGACCAGAGCGCCGGAGACCTGTCCATGTGAAAGGCGACGGGAAAGAGGATGACGGGCACGCCGAGCCCCTCGACGAGGGCCTTCGCCCAGGGCAGGTACTTCTCCCAGCGGCGCTCGTTGAGGCCATGGAGGAGGACCACGCTGCGGGAGCTCCGCTCGCAGCCGGGCGGCGCGAGGACGCGGTACGGGAAGTCGAGGTTCTCCTCGACGCCCGCATCCCGGTCGAGCAAGCCCTTGTGGGACTCCGGCTCGAGTGCTTCCTCGGGCACGGGGAGCGGAAGGGGACCCCCGCTGGCGGCATCATCCGCGGAGCGGAACCGGCGCTGATGCAGGACGAGCCCGGTGTCCATGCTTCCGGTGCCCTTCCCGTCCTCGAAGGACTCGGCGAGTCTGCGGTACATCCCGACGTAGCTCATGCAACCCCTCCCGGTGGCAGACCGCCACCCCGCCAGCCTATGGTGTCACGGAATGGGGAAGATGACGGAGCCCGAGCCACGCGCACTCCGGATGGCGAGGGGAGAGCCCCCTGCTGCCAGCGGGCGTGCTCGTCCTCGGCATCCCGCTGCTGCTCCTCGCCGGGCTGCGCGGCCGCCGCACATGACGAAGGGCAGGACAGGGCCCCACAGCACCCTGCCCTGCCCTCGGCTCATTCCGCGGAGACGGTGCTACGGCGCGGAGCAGCTGTTCGAGCGGCTCTGATTGACGGAGAACAGGATGGCCTCCCGCAGCGAGCCCGGCTGGTCCGCACGGAAGAAGCTCCCCCTGCCCGCCAGCGCGATGCTCTGGAGCATGGGGCTGCTGTCGCCGTAGCCGACGACGAACGTACGCACCGTCTGGCTCCCGGCCATGTCGTTTCGCAGGTCCGTGTGCGACAGGAAGAAGGCCACATCATCCATGAAGTTCCTGTTGCCCACGCCATGGCCGGCCGGCCAGTTGTAGTAGGTGTAGTCACACGTCTCCCTGGTGGCGCCAAACAGGTGGCAGTAATTCACGCCGCCCACATTGGGGTTCGTATCGGGGTTGGCCGGATCGAACGTGAGCAACGAGCCATCCGGGTGCCTGGCGCCATTGGCCTCAAGGATGTCCATCATCTTGGTGATGGGCACCGTGTTGTCGGAACGAGGAGTTCCACCGCTCACCACGATGACGGCGTTGCTCTGCGAATCGTTGCAGACGGACCTGTCATACCCGGTGCCCTCCCAAGGCTGGCCTGGCAAGACGTTGCCGGTCACCGGGTCGGTGTAGGGAGGCTTGAGCCACTCCCGTGAGTCCACGCCCCAGAAGGCACCCGGCTTGCCGGTGTACGGGTCATCGGTGGTGCCACCATTGCAGCAGCCCGGCCAGCCGAAGTACCCGGGATTGAGGGGTTGCTGGAACCAGGACCCCCACCTGTTGTCCGCCACCTGCGAGGAGAAGTAGCCACCCAGACCGAACAGGGCCTCACCGATGGAGCGCTCGTTGTTGCGGAACTGCACCCGGTTGACGGCTCGCATCAGCCTGGGCCGGTCCAGCGCCGCCTCGTTGAACATGGGGTAGGACTGGTCGCACGCCGGACGAATCTTCTCGAGCAACTCCGGCGGGTCGAACCAACCGTGATCCTTTCCGAGAGTTGACACGCCCATCCGTACGTTGGGCACCGTGCTGATGACGTCTTTGAGCACTTTGCGAGCAATCACGAACTTGGGCGGACGCACGTTGAGCACTCGGCCGCTGAGGACCCACTTGCGGAACGCCTCGGGAGGAAGCGGCGGCTCGTCCAGTTCCTTGTAGGGGCCAGCCTGGTACGGATTTCCCGCCTGGGTCTTGGACGTGACGAGCGGACCGCGCCACCAGCCCTTGGTCGTGAGACACGTCCGGCACTCGATCATCAGAGCAGAGTTGACGGACCCATAGGGATAGTCCGTCGTGTCCCAGCCCACGCTGCCGTAGCAGGCTGTCAGCGCATCCCCGTAGCTGTTCAATGGGCCCGTGAAGTCGCTGCCGTTGATCGCATACGGGCCCTCCTTCACATTCCAACCGAGGCGTCGGCCGCGCGAGAAGTAGAACCTGTTCGGGTCGAAGAACGGCGACTTCAAGTCGCCATCGGAGTCATAGGGGATGGAGCCGTTCTTCGCCGTGTCGGAGCTGCCCCTGTCGAACCAGCTCATCGCGGAGACGAGCGCCGGGTCCGAGCAACCGGTGTTGATGGCGAGTCCGGCCGAGCCTTCTCCTCCCAGGTCGCCAGGGGCGGGACTCGTGGGCGTGGGGTAGTAGCCGGGCGTGAAGGCCTCGGGCAGGTACTGCGGGAAATCCTGCATGGACTCGCTGTTGTCCATCAGGAAAACGACACCGGGGGGTACTTCCTGCGCCTGCACCGGGAGGGACAGCAACCCCGATACTCCAGCGGCCACCAATCCCACGGTCAATCCTAGCCGTGGGCCGGACGACCGGCTCGAAAAACCTACACGCCTGCCCAAAGCATTGTGCATGTCACGACCTCCTGGGGATGGATGATTCAACGCCTCACACGGCCGCGGCCGGCTTCAAGGCCCAACCTTGATACCGCAATGAGCAAGCACTTGTACATGCTCAAATCAAATCCTGACATCGAATCTCCGCCCCCATCCACCCCGGAAACAAAGGTTCCGTGAGAGCGAAAGGCTCATCAACTCGATCCGTGCAAGGATTGCGGTATGCAAGGCTTGCGGTGTGTAGGGCTTGCGGTATGCAAGGTTTGCGGAGTTCTTTTGGAGCATCCGCGATACCTCGTACGTATTTCTCTGTACGGCCGCCGGAAATGACGGAGGCCAGGACAGGGCCAATCGGTTTGTGAGCTGTGCCCACCTGGAATCAGTTCATGTGCCTCCGTTCATGTGTCAGAGATTACCGGCCGGCTTGGACCGGGGCTGTGATCTGGCTCACTGCATACGCGAGAACCGCATCACAGCGAGCGCAACCGCGATGACCGCATTGACCTGTGAGGGACTGCGGGCGGACTTCTCAACCCGGTGCCCGCCCATCGTGTCGGAACTGGCCGACCGGCTCGAACTGGATAGAAGGACCATCTGGGCGCTTTGCCGTCGCGTCGAGGCACTCGGAGTCGACGTGGTGAGGGATGCTCCCCGAGCTGGCAGGCCACGGGAGCTTTCCCCCCCGTAGCGAGTGGGTGGATCGGCACTCCTCCTGACTATGTCCAAGAACTTCGTGGACAGTCCAGGAGGCCCCCGTCGATGGGGTCGCAGTAGGCTGGCTTGAGCCACTCATTGCATTGGAATGAGGCCACGGTGGCGGAACGGCCCCGGACGGACGGCACGGCCCGTTCCATGGTTGTGACTCCCACAGTCCAGGTGGATTTCGTGGCGCGGGCACCGGGAACCGGGCAAATTGCCTGGCCGCCTACACAAGGCGAACTTCAAGGAGTCCGCACGCATGAAGCTCTACTACTCCCCGGGTGCCTGCTCGCTGTCGCCGCACATCGTCCTGCGCGAGGCAGGCCTGTCCTTCGACATCGAGAAGGTCGACCTGGGCAGCAAGAAGACGGAGTCCGGCAAGGACTTCAACACCATCAACCCCAAGGGCTACGTCCCGGCCCTGCAGCTCGATGACGGCAGCATCCTCACCGAGGGCCCCGCCATCGTTCAGTACCTCGCCGACAAGGCGCCCCAGTCCAAGCTCGTTCCGGCCAACGGCACCATGGAGCGCTACCGCATCCAGGAGCTGCTCGGCTTCATCGGCACCGAGCTGCACAAGGGCTTCAGCCCCCTCTTCAACCCCACCTACCCCGAGGACGCGAAGAAGATCGTTCGCGACAACCTCGCCAAGCGCTTCACCTACCTGAACAGCTTCCTCGAGAAGGGCCCCTTCCTCACGGGCGAGCAGTTCACCGTCGCCGACGCCTACCTCTTCACCGTCCTGGGCTGGACGGCGTTCGTGAAGATCGACCTGGGCCCGTGGCCGGTGCTGCAGGCCTACCACGCGCGCGTGGCCGCGCGTCCCAACGTGCAGGCGGCCCTCAAGGCCGAAGGTCTGCTGAAGTAACTCCCTGAAGTCCCCGGGCCCGGGCCACCCCGTGGCCCGGGTCTCCCGTGCGAGAGGAATGGGCAGCAAAGGCGCGGCCGTGCTGTAGTCCCCGCCCCTGTCCCGGACTGGAGACCGCACGGTGAAATCCCTTCCCCTCCTCGCCCTCGTCCTCGCCGCCCTTGTCTGGCCCGCCGGTAGCGCGTGGGCCGCGAAGGCCCCCTCCCCCGCTCTCGAGGGACTCGACGGGCTCTACCCCGAGCTGGACACCCTCTACAGGGATCTGCACCAGAACCCGGAGCTCTCCCATCAGGAGGAGAAGACCGCGGCCAAGCTCGCCGAGCGGCTGCGCAAGCTGGGCTTCGAGGTGACGCAGAAGGTCGGCGGCCATGGCGTGGTGGCCGTGCTGCGCAACGGCAAAGGCCCCACGGTGCTGCTGCGCACCGACATGGATGCGCTTCCCGTGGAGGAGAAGACGGGGCTGCCCTACGCCAGCAAGGCGATGGCCCGGGATGACACCGGCCAGAGCGTGTCCGTGATGCACGCCTGCGGGCACGACGTCCACATGACCGTCTGGGTGGGCACCGCCACCCTGCTGGCGCGCGCGAAGGACCGGTGGCGCGGCACGCTCGTCATGGTGGGCCAGCCCGCCGAGGAGCGAGGCAGCGGAGCGCGGGGGATGCTCGAGGATGGCCTCTACAAGCGCTTCCCCAAGCCGGACTTCGCCGTCGCCCTTCACAACAGCGCCGCCGCCGTGGCGGGCTCCATCGAGTACGTGGCCGGCTACGCCCTGGCGAACGTCGACTCCGTCGACATCACCCTCCACGGCAAGGGCGGACATGGCGCCTACCCGCACACCACCGTGGACCCCATCGTGCTCGCAGCCCGCACCATCCTCTCGTTGCAGACGCTCGTGAGCCGCGAGAAGTCCCCGCTCGAGCCCGCCGTGGTGACGGTAGGCTCCATCCACGGTGGCACCAAGCACAACATCATCCCGGACGAGGTGAAGCTCCAGCTCACCGTGCGCTCCTACAAGCCCGAGGTCCGCAAGCAGTTGCTCGCTGGCATCGAGCGCGTGGTGAATGCCGAGGCCACTGCGGCCGGCGCGCCCCGCAAGCCCGAGGTGACCGTCTCCGAGGGGACTCCCGCCACCTACAACGACCCGGAGCTGACGAAGCGGCTGGTCGGCGCCATCACCCGGGTGCTCGGCAAGGAGAACCTGCGCGAGGCCCAGCCCGTCATGGGCGGCGAGGACTTCTCCGAGTACGGCCTCGCCGGAGTCCCCGCGGTGATGCTCTGGCTGGGCACCGTCGAGCCCAAGCGGCACGCGGAGGCCAAGGCGGCGGGCGAGACGCTTCCCTCGCTGCACTCGCCCCTCTTCGCGCCGGACCGGGAGCGCACCCTCCGCACCGGCGTCACCACCCTGACCACCTCCGCCCTGGAGCTGCTGGGCAAGCCCTGACGGAGTGGACATCCATGCCACCGGCGGAGAAGGGCTCCCCCCAAGAAGCCCTCTGAACCGAAATCCTGTCCGACTGCGCCTGGGAGACGATTCCGAAGGAGAAGATCCGCCGCCTGTCAGCGCTCATCACTCCTTCGGACGTCCCCTGGCTCATGCGGACCCTCGCCTCCCTCGAGCTCGCCGCCCTGGAGGAGGACGGGCGAGTTGACGAAGCAGCGGATCGCCCGGCTCGAGGTCTTCCTGCTGCCCTGACGGCCTCGCCACCTACTCGATGACGACGCTCGCCGAGACGGTGCTTCCGCCGTTGAGATAGAGGGGCGCCTCGCAGGCCGTGAAGCCCTCACAGGCCTCCACGCCCACGAGCGCGGTCCCGGACACGCTCAACACGTAGCGGCCGGGCGGCAGCGCACCGAGCGTGAAGCGGAGGTGCCCACTCTCCATCGGGGGGAAGTAATAATTGTCGTTGGAGCTCCCCTCGGCCCGCAGGGTGACCGTCGGAGCCTGGAGCCGATCCGTTGCCGGGAACCACTCGAGGTCGACCTCCTGCCCACCGCGCAAACTGGCCTGCTCCTGGCCATTCACCCGGAAGCGGCGGACCGCGCGAAGCTCCTGGAAGACCGCTCGCCACTGCGTCTGCCCCTCCGAGAGGATGAACTCGCTGCGCGTTTCATCGGCCGGACGCCGGGGGCCCTTGAACTGGGGCAGGCGGCAGGAGTGGTAGCCTGGGGCGGACCAGACGTTGTCGCCCCGGCTCTCCAGCGGGAGCTGCGTTCCATTGACGCTCAACCGGGTGCCGGAGGGCACGCGGTGGCACGAGCCCGTGATGTCGTCCTGCTCGGGATCGATCAGCACCATCTCGCCACCCACTTCGCTCTCGAGCTCGACCCGGAGGACCGGCTGGGGGAGCTCGCTCAGGCTCACATCGATCAGGGCGGGTCCACAGCCGACAGTGGCTCCAACGGTGGCGAGGGTCAGCAGGGGCAGAAGCTTGTTCATGCCCTGCCTGTCTGCACGGCCCGCGCCAGGGCCCTGGCCCGAGGCAGCGCCCTCCGGGGTGTGCAGCACGCCGCACGCTGTGCGAGCAGAAAACGGTAGGGCGTGCACTCCACCTCCAGCCCGGGCGGCCTGTGGGAATTCCAGGATGATCCAAAAACCGCGCCCAGGTTCAAAACCATCTGAGCGGCGTCTCGATCGATGGAGACGTGCTCATCGGGCTCGAAATCCGAGCCCCTGAGGAATGCAACGATGAAGCGCGACCTGCGAAAAGCCTCCCTGAACACCCTGATGTCCGCACTGTTGCTGGCCGCCTGTGGCGGTCCCCTCGAGGAGGGTCCGGCCCCCGCTGGGGAGCTCCAGGGCACCCGGGAATCGGCCCTCTGCGCTGGCGCGACCGTCAGCTCCATCACCATCTCGAGCATCAGCGCGTACGGCGGCGAGGCGTCCGGCACCGGGACCTGGTCCGTGACCTACCCGGCCAACGGGATCCACCTGGACTTCTACATCAATGGCATCAAGCGCGGCGAGCAGGATCTCCAGGGCGACAACAACCGCTCCGGCACCTGGTCCTTCAGCTACAGGCCCGTGAGCTGCGGCGCCTCGCATACCCTCGAGCTGAAGGCGTATCCCCTCTCCATCTTCAGCACCAGCATCGACCGCTGCGTGACCGCCAGCCCCGCGTCCGCGAGCGCGGCCTTCAGCGAGGCGTGCCCCACCAGCGCCCTCTCCTGCGCGCGCACCTCGTCGACGGAGATCTCCTGCACGGGGAGTGGAGCCGGCGGCACCGGCGCCCCCTATACCGGGCAGTGGCAGCGGACCGAGCAGAACCACACCACCGGCTCGTTCTACCAAAGCGGCTGGTACGGGGGCCCCCTGACGACCACCTTCTACTGCCCGCAGGGAATCCCCCTCTTCTCTCCCACCAATTCGGATCTGCGCATCGACTTCAAGGCGCGTGACGCCAGCGGACTGGAGTCGAGCGCTCTTTCCCAGAGCTACCCCTGCAGGTTCTGAGAACCCAGGCGGACAGTGGGGGCTCCCGTCCCGGAACAACGGGCTGAATCCCCCGGGTGGCGCCGGACGTCATCCCCTGACTCCGGTCGCCACCACGGACAGGCCACCGCTCAGCGGTGGATTCGCCCCATCCTCCCGCTCTGGTAATCCTCGAACGCCTGGAGGATCTCCGCCTGGGTGTTCATCACGAACGGCCCGTAACGCACCATCGGCTCCTTCAGCGGCACCCCGGAGAGCAGCAGGAGTTGAAGGGGCTCGTTCCCCGTGTTCTCCATCACCACCGAATCCGCGTCGTTGCCGAACAGCACCGCCTGCCCGTCCACCGCGCGCGTCCCCTCCGGGCCGAACGTGCCCTCACCGCCGAACACGTAGGCGAAGGCATTGTGGTCCCTCGGCACCGGCTGCTCGAAGCGGCCTCCCGGCTCGAGCGTGAAGTGCAGGTATTGAATGGGCGTGCGCGTGTCGATGACCGCCCGCGCACCGAGCGACTCTCCGGCAATCACCTTCACCCGCACCCGGCCATCCGGCGTCGACGCCACCGGGATGCGCGCGGAGGGGAGTTCCTGGTAGCGCGGCGGCATCATCTTGTCGCGCCGAGGCAGGTTCACCCACACCTGGAAGCCGTGCATGCGGCCACCCGTCCGGGAGAACTCGCGCGCGGGCATCTCCGAGTGCACCACGCCCGCCCCCGCCGTCATCCACTGCACGTCCCCCGGGCCGAGTTGGCCCGCGTGGCCCGCGGAGTCCGCGTGCTCGTGCCGGCCCTCCAGGATGTAGCTGACCGTCTCGAAGCCCCGGTGGGGGTGATCCGGCGCGCCCTTCGCCTCGCCCGGCGGCAAGTCCACCGGTCCCAGTTCGTCCAGCAGCAGGAAGGGATCGAACTGCATGAAGCCCGGGATGGGGAAAGGCCTTCGCACCACGAAGCCCTCACCCTCGAGGGTACGGACGGCCTCCACCACCTTCAGGACGGAACGCGTGCTCATGACTGCCTCCTTCTACTTCGAACCCTAATGGTTCGTACCGGAATGAAATGCGCGAGCGGAAACTTCGTTGCGGGGAGCCCGGAAGGCTCAGCCCTCGGAGAGCGAGAGGCCCAGCTTCTTGCAGAGCGCGCCGAGCGTCTCCTGCTCCTCGGCGGTCAGGGCCCCCATCAGCGCCGCGACGTGGGCGGCATGGGCGGGAAACACCCGCTCGATGACGCGCCGGCCCTCGGGGGTGAGGCTCACCACCACCACCCGGCGGTCCTCCGGGCTGCGCTCGCGCTGGATCCGCTTGTCGCGCTCGAGGTTGTCCAGCAGCGCCGTCATGTTGGGGTTGCTGCGCAACAGTTTGCGGCCCAGCTCGCTCTGGCTCATCGGCCCCACGTGCAGCAGGGCCTCCAGCACCGCGAACTGCGGTGGGGTGATTTCCAGACTGGCCAGGTGCCGCTGGAGCTGTCCCCCGAGCGTCTCCGTCGCGCGGGTCAGCTTGACGAACGTGTCGAGCGCCCGCACTTCCCGCGCACTGCCTTTGTAGTGGGTCGGCATCGTTCGAGCCCGAAAGGTTCGTACCGTGAAGGTCGCGGTACCGAAAGGTTCGTATTGGAACTAACCCGGCTCCGGGCCGTGCGCAAGCGCGCGCCTCCATCCCATCCGAATTCGCGGTCTGGCGCCAGTCCCCTCGCCTGCACCCCGGACGGCGCTGCAGGAGTCGAAAGAGAGCGCACTAGCATCGGCTCCGTGATGCGCGCCGTACTGCTTCTTCTGCTTCTGCTTCCCGCCCTGGCGTCCGCCACGGACGTGCGGGGAACTCTTTCCTCCTCCACCGTCTGGACGAGACGTGGCAGCCCCTATGTGCTCCAGGGCGATGTCACCGTGGCCTGGGGCACGACACTCACCCTCGAGCCCGGTGTCCGGGTCATCGCCGCTTCCAGTGACGCACTGAAGTCCGGAGTGGATCCGCAGCGGGTGGAGCTGATCATCGATGGAACGTTGGTGGTGCGCGGCACCGCGGCGAGCCCCGTCGAGCTCACGTCCCAGGGAGGCAGCGGCTCCTGGTACGGCATCCGGGTGCGCGGTGGCCGCGGCACGGAGATCCACGGCGCCGTCATCACCCAGGCGCATCAGGGCATTTCGCTGGGCATGAGCGCGGCCGTGAAGAACACCTCGGTGAGCGCCGCCGCGGCGGACTGCATCCACGTGAGCTGGGGTACCGCCACGTTGTCGGGCAATGAGCTGAGCGGGTGCGGCCGCGCCCAGGAGGAACAGGCCCCGCGCCTGGCGTCCCTCCAGTCCCCGCCCCCGAGCGAGCCCAGTGTCCGGGGCCGGCGCATCTTCATGATGGCCGAGCAGGGCCCGCGTGGCACCGTGCTCGCCGCCGCCCGCTTCACCTGGCTCCGCGAGGAGCACCCTTCCCGCCCCACCACGCTGGAGCAGCGCACCCGGGGCACCACGCCCGCCGTCCTCGTCCGCCCGGCAGGTGAGGCCAGCGCGCGCGTCGCCGCGTTCCGGCATGCGGACTCCGTCGGTTTGCTCAGGCGGAGACCCTGGAGCCGTCCCGGCACACCGGACGCAGTCCTTGGGATGCCCGCACGGCCTGGAGCACTCCAGGCGAGACCGGTTCCGGCACCGCTCCCCCTGTATTCGGGAACCGGAGGCTCCGCGGCGGCTCCTCCTGCCCGGGAGGAGTGCGCCCGCGTGCCGCAGGCGCTCGAACCCCCGGAGTGTCCAGGCCTCCGGCGCTGGCGACAGGAACAGGAACGTCTCGGGAGTGCCCTCTCCGGCGTCTCGAGCCCGCGTGGGCCGGCTCCAGCGCCCCTCGTGTCTCCCCAGGCGAGCGCCGGGGAACGCGGTCCCGCGCCTCCAGGGCCTCGGTACCTGGAGCGGTGGCTCCTGACGGCTCCCGGCTGATTCCAGGAGGCCCTCCGCCCACGCAAACCCCTCCCTCGAGAACGGCACGGCTCGCACTCGCCGCACGCGAGGTGCATCCGTGAACGGGAGACGTCCGTCCCGCGCCGAGGGGCCGAGCAGGGAGACAGGCCCTCCCCCTACCCCGTCCTTCCCTGGCCCCGGGGCGTCACAATCCCGTGCGCGGGCCCTCCTTCCCCAAGGAGGAGACCACCCATGGAAGCCACACGGCCGCATCCCCGCGGCGGCAAGCGCTGGGCGAAGCTGCGAAGCCTGGAGTCCACGCTGAGCTTCCTGGAGGAGCAACAGGAGGGGCAGCACAACCCCCAGGCCCGGAGCGTCATCAAGAACCTGCGCGAGCGCCTGAAGCAGGCGGAGGGCTGGCTCGAGTCGCGGCGTTGGAAACCGCGCTTCCCGCTGGACAACTCCCAGTTCTGGGAGCTCATCCACGGCATCTCCGCGGATCTGCTGCTCCTCCTGCCGCTCGACATGCTCGCCACGGAAGCGCTGATGGTGGAGGAGAACTTCCGGCGCAACATCCACGAGCCCATCGCGCGTGCGACGTGGCTGGGAAGCGATGAGAAGTCGGGTCCGTTGTGCACCGCGGTCCGGTGCATCACGGAGCTCGTCTACCGGGTGGAAGCCTTGAAGCCCGAAGAGGAGCTGAAGCTGCGCCACGCCCGGCAGGTGCTGCGCAGCGCGCTGCGGCTGGTGCTCCGGCACTCGGACCGGCACTTCCTGCAGCTCGACCTCACCATGATGATCCGCAGCCTCAGCGGCACCCTGCTGGTGCTGCTGTTCGTCCTCACCCTGGTGGGCGGGCTGCCCGCGCAATTCGCCGGGCTCATCCTCAAGAATCCCATCGAGGTGCCCTGGAGGGGATCGGCGATGAGCACCCTGTCGCTCATCCTGCTCGGTGCGGGGGGCGCCATCACGGCCAACATGCTCTCGGACAAGCCGGTCCTCGTCATGCGAGGCCCCTTCTGGAGGCAGTTCGTCTACTACCTCTTCGTCAAACCCTCCATCGGCGCCGTCGCCGCGTTCCTCTTCTACCTGCTGGCCGTCTCCCAGCTCTTCTTCAGCATCGAGACCGCCATGCCCCTGGGAGGCCCGCTCGCTCCGCTCCAGGGCCCGGGACAGCTCCAACCCGCCCTGCGCATCGTCCTGGGGAACAACGAGGCCCTGGTGTGCACCTACGCCATCCTCATCATCGCGGTGGGTTTCTCCGCGGAGCGCTTCCTCAGTCCCATCATGGACCGGGTGATGAACAAGCTGTTCATCACGGCGGAGCGGACCGAGCCCTCTCCAGGGACCCCCGTCCCCCGTACACCCCCCGCGAGTACACCGGCCCCCGGCGCCCCCTCGCCGCCACCAGGCTTCCCGGGAGAGCCCGCCCGGAGCACGTAGGAAGGTTCCCAAGCCTCCAGGCTGACACTCCGCCCCCGCCGGGGCGGCGGATGGGGGGCCCGGGCTTTACACTTCCGGGCATGGACTCGCGACCGCCTCCTCCCAACTCGCGTCTGTGCGTCGGCCTGCTGTCTGGCACCAGCGTGGACGCCGTGGAGGCCGTGCTGTGCCGCGTCGAAGGTACCGGCCCCGAGGTCCGCATCGCCCTCCTGGCCCACGTCTCCCAGCCCTTCACCCCCGAGTTCACCCGGCGCGTCCTCGCCGCCAACGACGCACGCTCCCTGTGCGAGCTCAACTTCGCCCTCGGTGAAGCCTTCGCCCAGGCCGCCCTGGCCGTCATCGCCCGGGCGGGCCTGCGCCCCGAGGACGTGGACGTCATCGGCTCGCACGGCCAGACGGTGGCCCACCTTCCGGCGAGCCTGTCCGGGACGCCCTCCACGCTCCAGCTCGGCGAGCCCGCCGTCATCGCCGAGCGCACCGGCCTGCCCGTGGTGAGTGATTTCCGCACCCGGGACGTGGCCGCGGGGGGCGAGGGGGCGCCGCTGGTGCCCTACCTGGACTGGGCCCTGTTCCGGAAGCCGGGCGTGGCGCGGGCGCTGCAGAACATCGGCGGCATCGGCAACGTGAGCGTGGTGAGCGACCGCATCGAGGACACCATCGCCTTCGACACCGGGCCGGGCAACATGGTGATGGACGGGTTGGCCCGGAAGGTCACCAGCGGCCAGCTCCAGTGCGACTTGGACGGGAGCCTCTCGCGCCAGGGCCGCGTCATCCCGGAGCTGCTGGCGGAGCTGCTCGCGCACCCCTTCCTCGCCCTGCCCCCACCCCGCAGCGCTGGCCGCGAGGGCTTCGGCGACGCGCTGGTGGAGCGGCTGTGGGAGCGCCACGGTGCTTCGCGCCCGTATGACTTGATGGCCACGGCGGTGGCGTTCACGGTGGAGGCCACCGCCCGGGCCTATGAGCAGTGGCTGCTGCCGCGCTTCGCCCTGGAGGCGGTGTACGTCTCCGGTGGCGGTACCCGCAATCCGGTGCTCATGGAGCGCCTGACGGCCCGGCTGGCCCCCTTGCCCGTCCGCACCCTGGACGTGCTCGGGCTGCCCGAGGGCGCCAAGGAGGCCGTGTGCTTCGCCCTCCTGGCGAACGAGCACCTCTCGAGGACCCCCGCGAATGTGCCGTCGGCAACTGGCGCGAAGAGGCGAGTCGTTCTAGGTAAGCTGACACCGTGAGCAGCGTGAACCTGGTGGCCCGCGAAGTGGCTGTGAAGATCGTCTTCTACGGACCGGGCCTGTCCGGAAAGACGACGAGCCTGCGCAAGGTCTACGAGACCGTGCGCCCCGCGCACCGCGGCGAGATGATGTCCATCGCCACCGAGGGAGACCGCACGCTCTTCTTCGACTTCCTGCCCGTGAAGGTCGAGCGGGTGAATGACTGCACGGTGCGGCTCGCGCTGTACACGGTGCCCGGCCAGGTCTTCTACAACGCCACCCGCAAGCTGGTGCTCCAGGGCGCCGATGGCGTGGTGTTCGTGGCGGACTCGCAGCCGGAGATGATGGACGCCAACCGCGAGTCGCTCGCCAACCTGGAGGAGAACCTGCTCGAGCAGGGCGTCCGGATCGAGCGCTTCCCGCTGGTGTTCCAGTGGAACAAGCGGGACATCCCCAAGGCGCTGCCCGTGGCCGAGCTGCGCGCCGCGCTCAACCCGCGCAACGCCCCCGACTTCGAGACCGAGGCCCTCAGCGGCCGCGGCGTGCTCGACGCCCTCAAGGCCATCACCCGGCTCGTCATCCAGGATCTGCGCGTCAAGCGCATCGTCCCCCCGCCCCGTGCCGCGACTCCGGCGATTCCCTCGCTGGGCGCCGCCAAGCCCGGCGGCGGTGGCGGGCTGGAGGCCCAGCTCAGCCAGCACCTCGCGGGCCGCGCTCCCACCGTCACCGCCCCGGCCCCCACGGCGGCCCCGGCGTCCACCCTGGTGGCGCGCCCCTCGCGCAGCATGCCGGCCATCGCTCCGCAGCCCCAGGTGCACATGGCCCCCGCCGTCGCGCCCCCGGCCCTCACCGGCCAGCGGCCGCTCGGGCCCGCGAGCGCGTTGGCGCCCTCGGAGCTCTTCGACCACGCGCGGGCCGCCGAGGGAGCCTTCTCCTCCGGGGATTATGGGACGTGCATCCAGGCCTGCCTCGATGCCGCGCGGCGCGGGCT
>DASQMW010000095.1:0-26012 GCA_035645295.1 Archangium sp. | reverse complement strand
GGCGCGCGGTTGCCGCCCGGGGAGGCATCCATGAGCCAGACCATGCGGCATGAGGGAAGCGGTCCCACGGAGGGGCCGGACGCATCCATGTCCGGGAGCGCGGCGACGTTCGTGCACCCCCGCCCGCCGGACACCGGCTCGCCGGATGCGTCCGGCATCGGCACCGCCACCACGCTGCACGCGGAGGCCTCCGGCCCAGGAGCTTCCGCGGCGCCTTCGGGTGCGACGTTGCCGGTGGTGGACCCCTCCCATTACGCGATCGCCGGAGAGCTGGCCCATGGAGGCATCGGCCGCATCCTGCGCGCGAGGGACCTGCGGCTGGACCGGCCCGTGGCCATCAAGGAGATGCTCGCGCCGGCCCGCGAGGCCGAGCCACGCTTCGTGGCCGAGGCGCTCGTCACCGCGCGGCTGCAGCATCCCTCCATCGTCCCCGTGTACGAGGCGGGGCGCTGGCCGGGGGGTGAGCCCTTCTACGCCATGAAGCTGGTGTCGGGCCGCTCGCTGGCGGACGTCCTCTCCGAGCGGAAAACCCTCGAGGCGCGGCTGGCGCTGCTGCCGCACGTGCTCGCGGTGGCCGAGGCCATGGCGTATGCGCACTCCGAGCGCATCATCCACCGCGATCTCAAGCCGGCCAACGTGCTGGTGGGGGACTACGGCGAGACGGTCGTCATCGACTGGGGCCTGGCCAAGGACCTCTCGCGCGAGCACGGCGCCGATGCCGTGGCCTCCATGGCCGCGAGCCCGGACTCCGAGGACGGGGGCATGACGCGGGTGGGCACGGTGATGGGGACGCCGGCGTACATGCCGCCGGAGCAGGCCGCGGGCCACCCGGTGGACGAGCGCGCCGACGTCTACGCCCTGGGCGCCATCCTCTACCACCTGTTGGCGGGGGTGCAGCCGTATGACGGGGGCTCCTCGGGGCAGGTGTTGCAGCGGGTGGTGCAGGGCCCACCGCTGCCGCTCTCCCAGCGCGAGCGGTGCATTCCAGGGGACCTGGTGGCCATCGTGACCAAGGCCATGGCGCGAGAGCCCTCCGGGCGCTACGCCTGCGCGCGGGCGCTGGCGGAGGATCTGCGGCGCTTCCAGACGGGACAGATCGTCGGGGCGTACGAGTACTCGCGGATGGAGCTGCTGCGCCGCTTCGTCCGGCGCTACCGGGCCGCGGTGTCGGTGATGGGCGTGGCGGCGGCGCTGCTGGCCCTGCTGGGCGCGGTGAGCGTCGGCCACATCCTGGACGAGCGCGATCGGGCCGAGCGCAAGCAGGTGGAGGCCGAGGCGGCGCGTCGCGAGGCGGAAGACGCACGGCAAGAGGCGTTCGCGAAGGCCGACGAGCTCACGGTGGAGCAGGCCCGCCGCGCCGTGGAGTTGGATCCGCTCGAGGCCATCCGTCTGCTCCGTGGCCTGTCTCCCGGGTTCACCCGCTGGCCGGAGGTGCGCACGCTCGCGGCGGACGCCCGGGCCCAGGGCTTCCCCACCGTGTTGAAAGGCCACACGGAGGTCATCAACTCGCTCCTCTTCTCGCCCGATGGCCGGCGCCTCGTGAGCGGCAGCGATGACCACACCCTGCGCCTCTGGGACCTGGAGCAGGGCACCCACCAGGTGCTCTCCGGCCACACCGACGAGGTCTGGCGGCTCGCGCCCTTCCCCGATGCGCGCGGCTTCGTCTCCAGCAGCAAGGACGGGACGCTCCGCCACTGGGACCTGGAGACCGGAGAGGGCCGGCTCCTCGCCACGCTCGCTGGACCCGTGTCGGCGCTCGCCGCCTCCGCGGATGGCCGCTACCTCCTGGCCAACAGCCGCGTGGATGACCAGCTCCTCGTCTGGGACCGGAGCGGAGGTGCACCGCGCACGTTCGCCACCGGGCACGGAGGTGTCGAGGAGCTGCTGGTCTCGCCAGACGGCGGATACGTCCTCTTCCGCACCACCCCCGGCAAGCGGGTGGTGATCGGGGACCTGATGCGCGGCACCTTCCGGCCTCTGGAGGATGGCGGGAACCTGAAGGCCATGGCGTTCTCTCCGCGCGGCGATCTGGCCGCCGTGGTGGGGCGTGATGGGACCCTGCGCCTCTTCGACACGCGCAGCGGCAAGCTCCGTCCGCTGAGCGAGCGTTTCGTCGATGCCTCGGCACCCACCTTCTCGCACGACGGCGGTGGGCTGGCATTCGCGAACGGGGAGGGCGAGGTGCGGTTCCTGGACCTGGCCACCGGTCGGAGCCGGGTGCTGGGCCGCCAGGCGGGGATGCTCCACGGTCTCGGATTCTCTCCGGATGGCCGCTACGTCACCGCCTACGGCAAGGGCCCCGTCGCGCGCATGTGGAATGTCTCGACCGGCAAGCCCCGTGACCTGCGCGCGTCTCCAGAAGCGATCTACACGATTCGTTACGCTCCGGATGGCCGCCACCTCGCCATGGGCAGCTCCGATGGCACCTTGCGCCTGTTCGCCTTGGAATTGGAGCTCGATCGCGTCCTCCTGACGGCTCCGGCGCCTCTCGTCGCGATGAGCCGCTCCCCGGATGGAAGGCGGCTGGCCACCGTGGACCAGCAGGGGACGCTGCGCGTGGTGGCGCCAGCGGACGGCACGCTCGTGCGCGAGGAGCGGGGCTGCGCCCTGGTCCCGCCGGTGTTCTCCCGGGATGGACGGTGGCTCGTGTCCGCCGGGAGCGACCACCGGCTCTCCCTGCGCGACGGCCTCACCGGTCGCGTGGAGCGCGAGCTTTCGGGCCATGCCCATCCCATCACCGCACTCGACCTCTCGGAGGATGGCCGGTGGTTGGCCTCGGCGGACGAGGACGGCGAGGTGCGGCTGTGGGAGACCGCTTCGGGTGAAGGGCGGGCGTCCGGGCCCGGCCGCCATGAGAAGAAGAAGGTGTTCCAGGTCACCTTCTCGCGGGACGGTACGCGGCTGGCCTCGGTGGGGCAGGACAAGGCGGTGTGGGTGTGGGACGTGGTCTCGGGCGCGGGCCGGCTCCTGGGGAGCCACGACGACGAGGTCCGCGCCGTGGCCTTCTCCCCGGATGGGCGGCGTCTCGTCACCGGGGGCATGGACCACACCCTCCGCTTCTGGAACCCGGAGGGAGGCCAGGTGAGGCGCCTGGACTCGAGTGGGACGGGAATCGAGGAGGTCCTCTTCTCGCCAGACGGCGGGTTCGTGGTGGGCAGGAACAGACACGATCCCCGCTTGCGGCTCTGGGACGGGGAGACCGGCGAGCCCCAGAAGCCTCTCCGGGGCCATGTCTCCGATGTTCTCGATGTCGTCTTCTCGCCGGACGGCACGCGGCTGGCGGCCACGGGCTCGGACGAGAGCGTACGGCTGTGGGACCTGAAGACCCGGACGCACCGGGCCCTCCTGGGGCACGCCGGGGCCGTGACGGGAGTGGAGTTCCTCCCGGATGGCCAGTCGCTCGTCTCCATCGGCGAGGACGGCACCCTGCGGCGCTGGCCGGACGATCTGCCCTGGGAGCCTCGAGCGCTGCTCGACTGGATGGAGACGGTGAAGGGCTCCGAACCGGAGTCCCGGTGAGCTACTCCCTCCAGGAGATGCGGAACGTGGCCTCACCGCTGGGCTTGCTGGCGGTGAGCGTCACCGAGAGCCCCTGGGCACCCGCCTTCTCGAGGGCCTCGGTGAGCAGGCCCCGGAAGTAGCCGGTGCGCAGGGCGTAGTTGAACCACAGCTCGTAGGTGCTCGGCCCCACCTTGTGCAGGCGCGTCTCGGTGTAGTTGTTGGCGCTGCGGAAGTTGCGGCTCATGCGCTCGAGCGTGCGGTGCGGCCCGAGCACCTTCGTCACCGAGAACACCGCCTTGCCCATCAGCGTCTCCCGGTAGGAGCGCATGAAGGCCCGGCCCAGCTCGAAGCCCGCCTCCTCCTGGGACAGGCCCGGCCAGCGCTGGCCGGTGATGAAGTCGATGAGCGCGGTGTACGTCTCCACCGGGTAGGCGGGCAGCAGCGGCTTGCTCGGGTCGACTCCCAGCGCCGTCAGTCCGGGGAGATGCTCGGGCGGCAGCGGTTGTCCCAGCACCCGGAGGTTGCTCTGCACCGTGTAATCGAAGATGAGCTTCTGCATCGCGGCGCCCACCCTACCACCGGGGACATGCTCGTGACGCCTACGCGACACTCCGTCAACTGGCCGCTCCGCCCGTGGCGCACCGCGGCGAAGCTCACTCGTCCTCGTCGCCGAGCCGGCCCCGGGCGGCCAGCACCCGGTCGATCATCAACTCGTGAAGCGCGTAGAGGGGGCGGGCCACCTCCTCGCCCTCGAGGACGGAGAGGGCCCCGGCGATGGCCTCCACGGTGGACATGCCATAGGGGTGGGGCGAGCGGCGCAGGCGCCGGGCATCCGGAGGGGGCGGCGGCAGGGCGAGCCCCGGCAACCGGCGCAGCTCGGGGAGGCGCTGGTACATGCGCCGGGCCTGCGTCCAGTTGCCATCCAGCACCACCAACCGCTCGGGGGGAGGCGTGCCGGACGGAGGCGGCTGGGCATCCGGGAAGAGCAGCCAGGTGCCCGGTTCGGTGAGCACCGAGAGGTCGAAGGGCTGGCCCGGAGCCCCATAGGTGAGGATGCGGCAGCTCGTCAGGGCGAGCCCCGCCAGCCGGGCGGTGTTGGTGGACTTGTTGGCTTCCTTGTTGTGGCGGATGACGAGGAAGCGGGTGCGCGTCTCCAGCCGAGGCACCTCGGCACAGAGACAGAGCGCGGTGGGCAGGTAGCAACCGGGACAGCGGCCGGCGAGATCCGCCGGGGTACGAGACCTCATTTGCCCTGACGATAACGCTGCATCAGCTCACGGGCCTCGCGCAGCTTGGTCTCGACGAAACGGTCCTCGGCGTCCATCTCCTCGTCCGTGTCCAGACCGAGGTGGAAGAGGGCCGAGAGGCTGGCCGGGTTGACGTCGAGCCACTCGGCGGTGCGGTCGAGCACGTTGCGGCGGCGGCCGGCGAAGGTCTCGGGGCTCTCGTCGGGGAGGCAGCGGCAGATGCGGGCCGAGTCGCTGCCCACATCCACGTAGAGCCCGAGCACCTCGGTATCCAGCTCGGTGGCGATGGCGGAGGCGGCCTCGGTGACATGGGCGGCCAGGGCGTGGGCCGCGGAGCGCTCGGTCATGGAGCGCACCAGGTAGACGCGCCAGCCGGCCTCTCCGAGGGTACCGGCGGCCTCGAGGGGCGCGAGCTCGGCGGGGGGAGCGGAGATGCGCGTGAGGACGCGGCGCACGGGAGCCTCGATGTGCTCGAGCTGAGCGCTCGAGGTCGGGCAGAAGAAGACGACGCGGTACTCGCGGCTATCGACGGAGGGTTCCATGAGGATACTGCTCCCGCGGGCACGGACGGACGGGGCCAGCCAAAGAGGACCACTCCCCCGCCCTGGAGCGCAAGCGGGGAATTGAGGGAGTGCGAGGGGACTGCTACACGGGAGGCATGTCCATCACGCTCTATATCAAGAACGGTTGAACGGGTTGTAAGTCAGCGCGGGAGTTTCTCGCGCAGAAAGAAGTGCAGGCGGAAGTGCGGGAGTTGGTGAAGAAGCCGCTGAGCGAGGCCGAGGTGAGGGCGCTGGCGGCGAGGCTGGGAGGGGTCCGGGAGCTGATCGCCCCCAAGAGGAAGGGGGAGCTGGGGACGCTGGGGGAGGAGGAGCTGGTGAAGCACCTGGCGGCGAACCCCAACCACGTGCGCAGGCCGCTGATCGACACGGGGAGCCAGCTGCTGGGGGGCTTCACCGCGGAAGTCCGGGCCGCCCTGGAGAAGCACCTGAAGAAGTAGGAGCGGCAACCCACCCAGGAAACCTCCCCAAGAAACCTCCCCCAGGAAACCTCCCCTCTCCCCTCGGGAGAGGGACGGGGTGAGGGTGTCCGTCCCCGTCCTCCAGCCCGTGCCTCACTCCGAGTCCCCGGTCCCCATGGGTCACCCCGTACCCGTGGGAGCCGGAGCCGGAGCGGGCTGAGCGGGAGCACGGGATTCGCTGGCGACCCAGGCCCCAGACACCAGGACGACCCCTCCACCCAGGAGGCCCAGAGGCCCGAGGGCCTCGCCGAAGACGAGCATGCCCAGGAGCGCGGCGGTCAGCGGCTCCAGATAGGTGAGGGCGCCGGCGGTGGCGGTGGGGACGTGGCGGAGTCCGGAATAGAACACGCTGTTGGCGAGGATGCCGCACAGGACGCTGCCGGCGGCCACGTAGAGGAGGCGCGCGTCGAGCGCGGGGGGCAGGGCGCCGCGTCCGAAGACGAGCAGGAGGAGGAGGCCGGAGGGGAGGGCGTGAAGGGAGTTGATGGCCAGGGGCGAGAAGGAGCGGGCGGCCTCCTTGGAAGCGAGGACGTTGGCCATGAAGAAGAAGGCGCTGGCGCCGCCGAGCAGCGCGGTCCACGGATCGGCGCCGTCCTGGGGCGTGCCGAGGATGAGGGCGAGACCGGCCAGGGTGAGGGGCGCACCGAGGAGGGCGCGGGGGGAGCGGCGCTCGCGGAGGACCCAGGGGGCGGCGAGGGCGATGAGGAGGGGGGCGAGGTAGTGGGTGAGGACGGCGACGGTGACGGGCCCGCGCTGGACGGCGGCGAAGTAGAGGGCGGCGTTGGCGGCGTCGCAGAGCGAGAGCACGCCGAGGGCGAGGGTGGCGCGGCGGTCGCGGAAGGCCTCGCGGCGGAAGACGAAGGGGATGGGCAGGGCCATGATGGCCATCACGAGCAGGGCGCTTTGAGGACCGGTGAGCCCCGCGGGCCGCAGGAAGAGAGGCCAGCACCCCCAGAGGATGGTGCCCACGGCGACCATGACGAAGTACCTCACGACAGCTCCAGACAGGTGGGGGCACACGGGCCCCGGCGGGCGCGGACAGTAACCGAGGCCCCCGGTGGACGCGCGGGCGGAGTGGATGCCCCTGTCTGGAGGCCCGCCCGGCGAGCGGGCGGAGTGGCTCAGCCGATGCGGCCGATCTCCGCGCCGCGCTCGTAGACGGTGATGGGGCCGTCCTCGGAGACGTGGATGGCCACACCGCGGAAGCTGGCGCGCCAGGCGGCGAGCATGCGGGCCCCGGGCATGCTGGGCTCGCGCACGCCGAGGCGGGCGATCTCCTTGGGGCTGGAGACCATGCAGGCGATGTCGAGCACGCTGCCGTCCTGGTCGAGCACGACGGCGCCATCGGTGGCGGCGGCGGCGGCGATGACCTGGCGCTGGGCCCAGACGGAGATGTTCTGGCCGCGGAGGCTGCGGCGCAGGTGGCTGTTGGCGGCCAGGGGGTGGCCGTGGTCGGGGATGAGGTCGGTGAGCTCGCTGCGGGAGTCGAGCAGACAGAAGAGGGCGCCGGTGCGCTCGTAGGCCAGGTCCATGGCGGCGCGGAGCACACCGACGACGACGTCCTCGCGGAAGCGGGAGGAGATGCGCTCGTGGAGGGCCTCGTAGTCGAGGACGCGCCAGTGGCCGTGGGACTTCTGGAAGACGGAGCCCTTGCCGCTGAGGATGAAGAGATCGTTCTGGGGCGAGGTCACCAGCGCGACGTCGTGGGTGGCATGGGCGAGCACGGCCTGGACGGGGACGAGCGTCTCGTGGGGCGCGTAGCGGAGGGCGGCCTCATTGCGGTCCACCTCGGTGAGCGAGATGAAGCCGATGATGCTGCCGGACTGCATGCTGCCGAGCAGGGCGACGCGGCGGCCGTCGACGACGGTGCGGATCCACTTCTCGCGCAGCAGGGCATTCTCGATGGAGAGGCCACCGGGGAGGGGGATGAACTTGTTCTGGAGCTTCTGGACGAGCCGGCTGGCCTTGCGGGCGATGATGAGACAGTGGCGGACGTTGCGGCCCTCGTAGGTGAGGGCCATGGAGTCCTCCATGGCGCGGACCCAGTTGGACATCTTGTGGGGCCGGTAGTTGAGGTAGCGGGCGACGGCGCGGCGCAGCCGGGTCTGCTCGAGCGCGGCCCAGTGCTCGTCGAGCGAGCGCGCCGAGGTGACGTGGGTCAGGTCGTCATTGAAGACGCGGCAGAAGGAGCGGGCGAAGTGGCTGTCGCTGACGCGGACGGGGCGGCGCAGGTCGATGAGGAGGCCGGCCTGGGGCGTGGGCTGGTCGAAGTAGAGGAGGGCGGCGAGACGGCGCTCGTCGAGCGGGAGCACCTTGGGCTTGAGCGCGGCGCGCGGGCCGAGCTCTTCCACGTGCGCGGCGAGCTCGTCCGACGACAGCGAGGACGTGGTGCTGCCGGGGAAGATGTCCTTGAAGGCGGTGGCCAGCGATGCGAGAGCATCGATGACGACCAGGGGCCTGCGCGTTCGCATCGGAGCCGTATTCTAGACAGGTCGTCCGGAGATCCCCCACAAAAGGGTAGGGGGCCTCAACCGGCGGCGGCCACCGTGGCGGGCTGCTCCACCGCCGGTCCGACGAGCGACTGTCTCTCCCAGGCCCGGCTCCTCCACCGGAACCAGAAGACGATGCCCCGGGTCCACTCGTCCGCCGAGACGGCGAGCCAGACGCCGGCCAGGCCCAGGTTCATCTTGAAGACGAACAGGTAGCCGAGGGACAGGCTCAGGCAGGCCATCGAGAGGAAGCCCATGTAGACGGTGAAGGTGGCATCGCCGGCGGCCCGGAGGGCATTGACCAGGACGAGGTTGAAGGAGCGCCCGGTCTCGAGGATGAGGCTCAGGACGATGACCTGGGAGGCCAGCCGGATGATGTCGCCATTGTCCGTGAACAGCCCGATCAGCGGCTTGCGGAGCAGGATGGCGACCACGTCCACCAGGACGGTGATGGCCACGCTCCACTTCAGGCTCCGCAGGACCTGACGGTACGCGTCATCCCTGCGGTTGGCCCCCACCAGCCGCCCGGTGATGATGGACGTCCCGATGCCGATGGCGAGGCTGAACAGGAAGACGTACTGGGAGATGGCGTTGGCGTACTGCCTGGAGGCCAGGGCCGCGGAGCCGAGGAAGGTGACGTAGTAGAGGAACACCGTCTGGCAGGCGTGGTAGGTCATCTGCTCGACGGCGGAAGGGACGCCCACCTTCAGGATCTTCCGGATGTAGTCGCCCGGGAAGGCCACGTAGTCCCGAGGCTCCATCCGGACGTCCATCACCCGGTAGAGCATCCAGATGAAGACGGCGAGCGCGACGGAGCGGCTCAGCACGGTGGAGATGGCGGCCCCGGCCACGCCCAGCTTCGGGAAGCCGGCCTTGCCGAAGATGAGCAGGTAGTTGCCGAGCACGTGGACCACGTTCATGCCCAGCGAGACGTACATGGACTGCTTGGTGAAGCCGTAGGTGCGGATGAGGCTGGAGAAGACGTTGATGAGCGCCTGGATGAAGAGGAATCCGCCCGCGATGCTCATGTACGTCTGCGCATGGGCCAGCACCGGGCCCTGCAGGTTCATGTGGGTCAGGATGGCGTTGCCGAACAGCAGCAGACCGGCGCTGACCACGAGCCCGAGCAGGAAGTTCAACGTGATGGAGAGGGCGGAGATCCGGGCGGCCTCCTGCCCTCTCCGGGCACCGATGTACTGGGCCACGACGATGGAGGCGCCGTTGCTGATGACCTCCATGATGAGGATGCTGAGGAAGATGTACTGATTGACGACGCCGACCGCGGAGACGGCATCGTCGGAGACGCCGCTGAGCATCAGCGTGTCCGCCGTGCCCATCATCATGAACAGCAGGAACTCCAGGAAGATGGGCCACGTCAGCCGCAGCAGCCCCAACGCGGGTTGTTCGGATGCCGTTCCAGGATGCAGCGCCGTCTCGCTCGTCACGCGCGGGCGTTTCTCACGACTTGGCCCCGGCGTCGAGTGACCAGTAGGCGCTTGTCCGCCTGCTCGCTCGTGACTCTGGTGTGACTTCGTTCAAGCTACCTCGGCGGCCCCGCGTCCCGCGACGTCGGCCCAACTCAGCTCGAAGCGGGTGAGATATTTCCGCAGCCGGTCCGCGTCGTTGACGCTCTTCTTCTGTGCCCGCGACTGCGCGAAGAGGGCCCGCCCCGCGTCGGACAGGGAGCGCGCCTGCCGGCACACGACGAGCACCTCTCCGAGCTGCGCCCGATCGAACCGGTCCAGCGCCTCGGCGCGCTCCTCCCCGAGCACCTCCACCACGAGGTCCACCGCCGCCGCCCGCGGCCTCGGCCCGCTCTTCGCCCACGCGGCGCGCAGCCGTTCGAGTTCCTCGTCCACGCCCTCGCGGGTGATGCGGCCACCGGGCGCGAGCGTCGCCATCCGCAGCACCGCCGCGTTGAGGTCCCGGAAGTTCCCGCTCCAGCGCGCCTCGGGCGAGGTGGCGAAGCGTAGGAAGTACTCCTGCGCCTCCTTGTTCATCGTCACCCGTGTCTCCAGCACCTGCGACGCCTGGTCCAGCTCGTAGAGGAGGTTGGGCTGGATGTCCTCGGGACGCTCGCACAGGGGGGGCAGCCGGAAGGTCCACAGGTTGATGCGCGCCAACAGGTCTTCCCGGAAGCGCCCGCGCTCCACCTCGGCCTGCAGATCCCTGTTGGTGCCCGCGATGAGCTGGAAGTCACTTTCCGCCTCCTTGTCCGAGCCCACCGGCAGGAAGCGTTTGTCCTCGAGCGCCCGTAGCAGCATGGCCTGCTCGTCCGCGCCCAGCTCGCCAATCTCATCCAGGAACAGCACGCCGCCATTCGCCTGGCGCAGCAGTCCCGGCCGGTCTCCCACCGCCCCGGTGAAGGCTCCCTTCACGTGGCCGAAGAGCGCGGACATGGCCCCATCCCCGCGCAGTGTGGCGCAGTTGAGGTCCACGAACGGGCCGTTCACGTGCCGCCGCGTCTTCTTCAGTTGGTAGATGCGTTTGGCGAGCTGCGACTTGCCCGCCCCCGTGGGCCCGGTGAGCAGCAGCGGGGCGCGCGAACTCGTGGCCACCTGCTCAATCCGCTCGATGAGCCGGTTGAAGGCCGCGTTGTGCGTGTCGATGCCCGCCTTGAGGAAAGACAGGCCCGCGCGCTGCTCCTGCTCGAAGCGCCTCGCCAGTGTGTCGTACTTGGAGAGGTCCAGGTCGATGATGGCATGGACGCCCGGCCTCCCCTGGTCCCGGACTCCCTGGGGCGGCGAGGTCTGCACCAGCCGCCCGGGGATGTGCCGGCTCTCCACCAGGAGGAACATGGAGATCTGGACGATGTGCGTCCCGGTGGTGATGTGGACGAGGTAGTCCTCGTGCTCGGGGTGGAAGGGGTAGGCCTTCGCGTAGTCGAGCAGCGCGCCGTACGTCTCCTCCAGGTCCCACGGGTTGCGGATGTTCAGCTCCGTGGGGCGCACCTGCGTCTCCGGTGACACCTGGGCGATGTCCTCCACGACGGTCTGGACGAGCTCGGCATATCCCGGCAGCGCGAGCAGTTCGAACCGGTGCACGAGCAGGTCCTCCTGCTGACACAGCCCCACGGTGGGGCGCCACTTCTCCCACCGCCTGGGCCCCCGCCCCATGTCGAGCGTCGTGCCCAGCATCCCGAACACCACGGTCTCGCGCGTCCGCGTCTTCGCCATACGGATAGGACTTTATCCCAACGGATAGGAAATGGGGCGGGGAATGGGGGTCCTCCCTCGGAAGGGGGCTGGCACGCGCCCTGCTCTACCTCCTCGCGTGCCCGGCACGGCCCGGGCGAACGGACTGAAGGAGACGGTCATGCAGACGCAGCGCGGCTACGAGGTGGTGACGAACGAGGCGGGTGGGGTGCCCATCAAGGCGTGGACGGTGGGCGTGCCGTTCGAGGACGAGGCGAAGAAGCAGCTGCGTGCGATGGCGTCCCTGCCGTTCATCCACAAGTGGATCGCCGTGATGCCGGACGTGCACCGCGGCTTCGGCGCGACGGTGGGGAGCGTGGTGGCGACGGCGGGCGCGGTGATTCCGGCCGCGGTGGGCGTGGACATCGGCTGCGGGATGATCGCCGTGCGCACGACGCTGCGCGCGGAGCAGCTCCCGGACTCGCTCGGGAAGGTGCGCTCGGCCATCGAGAAGGCGGTGCCGCACGGCCGTACGGACAACGGCGGCCGCAATGACCGGGGCGCGTGGCAGGACTCGCCCGCCATGCACCGCGAGGCCTGGGCCCGCCTGAAGCCCGGCTATGACGCCATCGTGGCGAAGCACCCTCGCCTGGGCCGAGGCCCGGACCTGGGTCACCTCGGCACGCTGGGCACGGGGAACCACTTCATCGAGGTGTGCCTGGATGAGTCCGGCCAGGTGTGGCTGATGCTGCACAGCGGCTCGCGCGGGGTGGGGAACCGGATTGGGAGCCACTTCATCGAGCTGGCGAAGGAGGACATGCGCCGCTTCTTCATCCACCTGCCGGAGGCGGACCTGGCGTACCTGCCCGAGGGGACGGAGTACTTCGCGGACTACCTGCACGCGGTGAGCTGGGCGCAGGAGTACGCGGCGACGAACCGGGAGCTGATGCTGGGCTCGGTGGTGGAGGCGCTGAAGGCGAGCGGTGAGCTGCCGGAGTTCGAGCTCACCGAGGCGGCGGTGAACTGCCACCACAACTACGTGGCGCGCGAGTCGCACTACGGGAAGAACGTGTTCGTGACGCGGAAGGGGGCGGTGCGGGCGCGCGAGGGGGACCTCGGGATCATCCCCGGCAGCATGGGGGCGCGCTCGTACATCGTGCGAGGGAAGGGGAACGCGGAGGCGTTCCACTCGTGCAGCCACGGCGCGGGCCGGGTGATGTCGCGAGAGGCGGCGAAGCGGCGCTTCACGCTGGAGGACCACGCGAAGGCGACGGCGGGCATCGAGTGCCGCAAGGACGCGGAGGTCATCGACGAGACGCCCGGGGCGTACAAGCCGATCGACGCGGTGATGACGGCGCAGGCGGACCTGGTGGACGTGGTCCACACGCTGCGTCAGGTGGTGTGCGTGAAGGGCTGAGGGGAGTGGACGAAAGGGGTTCCTGACGAGGGAGGGACACATGAGGGGATAGAGACAATGAGATGCCCGCTCTCTCCGAGACTTCGGTCGCCAGGATGAGGGAGCGGGCATCGCTACGTGCGGGCAGTTGCCGCCGCGCTATTCTCCTGCGCGCTATTCTCCTCCGCACCACCTCCCCGCGTGCCATCCCCTCTCCCCTCGGGAGAGGGTCGGGGTGAGGGTGCCTGGGACCTTGGGTTGGCACTGTGGAATTGAGGTTTCTGTGATGATTCGCATCGATGGTTCGAAGGGAGAGGGCGGAGGGCAGGTGCTGCGCACGTCGCTGGCGCTATCGCTGGTGACGGGGAAGCCCTTCCAGATGGTGAATATCCGAGCGGGACGCTCGAAGCCGGGGCTGCTGCGCCAGCACCTGACGGCGGTGAAGGCGGCGGCGGCGGTGGGGGACGCGGAGCTGGAGGGGGCGGAGCTGCACTCGAAGGAGCTGACGTTCCGGCCGAGGAGCCTGAAGTCGGGGGACTACCACTTCGCGGTGGGGACGGCGGGGAGCGCGACGCTGGTGCTGCAGACGGTGCTGCCGGCGCTGCTGGGGGCGAGCGGGCCGTCGACGCTGGTGCTCGAGGGAGGGACGCACAACCCGGCGGCGCCGTCGTTCGACTTCCTGACGAAGGCGTACCTGCCGCTGGTGAGGCGGATGGGGCCGGGCGTGGAGGCCACGCTGGATCGGCCCGGGTTCTTCCCGGCGGGGGGAGGGAAGTTCGAGGTGCTCGTGCAGCCCGCGCCGCTGAAGCCCTTGCACCTGATGGAGCGGGGGAACGTGGTGCGGCGGCAGGCGACGGCGATGATCGCGCAGGTGCCGTACGACGTGGCGAAGCGGGAACTCGAGACGGTGGGGCGAAAGCTCGGGTGGCTCCAGGAGGAGCGGCGGGTAGAGGAGCTGAAGCGCTCGGCGGGGCCGGGGAACGTGCTGTGCCTGGAGGTGGAGAGCGAGCACGTCACGGAGGTGTTCACCGGGTTCGGGGAGCGGGGCGTGCGAGCGGAGGACATCGCCGAGGCCGTGGCGGAGGAGGCGCGGGTCTACATGGAGGCCGGTGTGCCCGTGGGGCACCACCTGTGTGATCAGCTCATGCTGCTGCTGGCGCTGGCGCGTGGGGGCTCGTTCCGGACCTTGCCGCTCGATGGGCATGCGCAGACGCAGATCGAGACGTTCGCGCACTTCCTGGATGTGAAGGTCTCCGTCAACGAAGTGTCGCCGCAGGTGAGGGAGCTTTCAGTGCGGTGAACCCTCGTCGCTTCGGTCTTCACGTGTCGAAGCGATACGCGGTCTCTCCGATGGAGGCTCGCGTTGCGAACTGCCGACAGAACTCGTTCAACGCGGAGTAGGGGGTTGTCGGCAGAACGCCTCGCCACTCCAGATGGGTCACGAGGCAGAAGAGCGTGACCTCCAGGTAGCTCAGGTCTCGATGCGGCGGGAGCGCGGCCAGGGTGAGCCTCACGTTTTCCTCCAGCCACGACATCATGTTGAGCAGCGACTGTCGCATCTTCATGTGGTGCGCACTGCTGTCGCTGGTGCCGGCGGTCTTGCCCATGATCAGCGCCACTTCCGTCGACATGGCCTGAAGAACGAGTTCCTGCGCATTGGCAAGCAACGGTTCGTCGATATCCTCGGGCCATACGACGCGGGGTCTGGGGCTCGACTGCCGCCATAGCTCGCGACAGACATTGAGAGAGCCGAACCAGACACCTTGGGACGTCTGCAAGCTCGGTATCTTGAGCGCGGGGTTGCCGCCGTAATCCTCTGGATTGGAGGACATGAGATCGCGTACCACCCGGAAGGAGTAGTCGACGTGCATCTCCGCGGCGAATATCCGCGTAACGCGTGTGAAGTGTGAACTCGAGCGGCCGATGATGACGGGTCTGGCGAGTTCTTCGAGCGCGGTGGGCATCCTTGTTCCTCCTATCCGGGAGCTACACGAAGCAACCGTAGGCGTTTCCCCACGCAGTGCACAAGCCGGAAGGGGTCCGGTGTTGAGCCCGGGCGTTGGGCAGTTACTCGTCCTCTCCTTCGGATTCCGCCCCATCTTGGGCCTTCTCTTGCTCGACGGCCCTCTTCCTCTCTTCCCACTTCGTCAGGGCAGAGGCCACATGGTGGAGCGTGTGGCGTTTCAGTCTCTTGTGATGCACCGCGAGGTAGTGCTCCCCGGCGATTGACACGAAGGCAAAGGGAGCGGCTGGGTGGTCCGTCAGCCACGCCTCTGCTTCTGCGCGGGTTCCAAAAGATGGCGTCGAGGGAGGGATCCCACTTGCGGCGAGTCCTTCGATGTATGGCTCGATCATGTAATCCCGGTACATGAAGCGAGTGTTGTCTTCGCGAGAGTACACGGCTTGGTAATACTCATCACCAATGAGTATGTTTGCCGGACTGGGTGGTTCCGCAGGGCCCTTCAGCCATGCCTCTGCCTCATCGCGCGTCGTGAAATGCGCGATGGCAAGCGGGGCATGGTCGAGACGATTGTTGATGTAGTCCTCGCAGGCGTCGAGTTGTCCGGTGTCGGCGATGAAGTTGACCAGATGGATGAGAATGCTCGCGGACTGCTGCTGTTCAGGCTTACTCGTTTCGTCGAAGTCCTTCAGGAGAAGTTCCATGAGTCGTTGCGAATTCACCGCATCCTTACGCGCCTCGAGGGCGGTGCTCACGTGGGGGCGCGGTAGAGGAGCGGCCCCCTTGAGATAGTCTTCGAAAAGATAGACTTGGCCTGTTACGTATAGGAAGTCCCTATATTCATTTGCATGACGCCAGATCAGCCCTTCTTCATCTCTACCCTCGGGCTGCGTTGCTCTCCACCGAGAAGCGGCGAGTCGTGAGGCGCTTATAAGCGAATCATAGATGTTCATCGGGTGGCCTCCGCGATGAAGGAGGCAGCGGGCAACTCCGGGTTGGACTCCGCGACAAACACGAGCGGCATCAAGATGAGCGCCCCGCCACCCGAGACGGCGACTGCGGCAACGAAGGCGACTCCTGCGATGACGATGACGGAACCCACGAGGAGTTTCTCACGGTGATCCTTGATCCAATCAACCGCGGGTTCTATCTCATTGAACTCCGCAGCATATTCCTCGGCCCAACTGCCCATTCGCCGCTTGCACATGTCCGCCTGCTTCCTGCAATGCATCGGACACCACCACTTCTTGGCTTCGCGCCACGGTTCTATTTTGACATCATCGTATATCCAGTGCCCGACCCGCATGGGCCTGCGACTTGAGAAGCAGTCCTGCTCGCACTGGTCCTGCCGGCCTTCGCAGTACTTCTTCAAACCCGCCGAGGAGACGCGCACGATTCCCCGGTTCAAGTTCATCGCGCTCGGGGCGTATTGGAACTTCGTCAGGTCGAAGTCCCTGAGCGGTTTCCAGTCGTGCGTGACCCTCCCATCCGGCATCTCTTGGATGATGAGCGCGTACTTGGCCAGGTCGTGCAGTCCAGTGGGGCTTTGGGCCGCGACGATGGGCTGGGTGACGCTACAGGAAACAAGGAGAAGCCCGAGGCTCGCTGCCGTGAGCTTCCGCGCGAGTGTTCTGGTGGACATGCAGGATTCCCGGAGTGGTGTTCCAGGCATCCCCTTCGACACCCGGCGAAGGGAGGACCATAGAGGGAGTGCAGTGACGGCACACCTGCTCTCTGAAGAGGGGATTGCATCCGGCCCCTGGGAGAGGGGATTCTCCAGCCATGGAATCCAGGCGAATCAAGAGAATCGGAATGGTGGGAGGTGGTGCCATGGGGTGCGGCATCGCGCTCGAGTTCGCCACCGCGGGCCGTCAGGTGACGCTCTACAACACGCGTCCCGAGAGCAGCGCCCAGGCCCAGGTGCGCATCGAGCGCGATGCGGCGCTGATGGTGGAGACGGGGCTCCTCTCCCCGGCGCAGGCCTCCGCAGCGCTCGGGCGCATCCGGCGCACCACCGTCCTCGCCGAGGCCGCCGCGGACCAGGACTTCGTCATCGAGTCCGTCCCCGAGGACCTCGCCGTCAAGCAGCGGGTCTTCCGGGAGCTGGACGGGCTCGCGTCGCCGGACACCATCCTCGCCTCCAACACCACCGCCCTCAGCGTGACCGCGATCGCCAGGGACTGCTCCCGGCCCGAGCGTGTCCTCTCCGCGCACTACTACCTGCCCGCGCACCTCGTCCCCCTTGTGGATGTCATCCCCGGCGAGAAAACGTCCCCGGAGGTCGTCGAGGCCACCCGGCGCCTGCTCGAGGAGGTGGGCAAGGCCCCGGTGGTGTTCCAACGGGATGTGCCCGGCTCGGTGGGCCCCCGCCTTCAGCAGGCGTTGATCGCCGAGGCCCTCCGCCTCGTCCAGGAGGGGGTGGCCACCCCGGACATGGTGGACCGGGTCATCACCCAGGGCATCGGGCGGCGCTTCGGGATCACCGGCGTCTTCGACCGTTTGGATCTCGTGGGGCTGGACCAGCTGGCGGCCATCATGCGCGCCTCCGGCCGCCCCGTGCCTCCGGTCATCGCTCAGAAGGTCGAGCGGGGAGAGCTCGGACTCAAGTCGGGGCAGGGCTTCTATCCGTGGACGCCCGATGCCACCGCCGCCTTCGAGGAGCGCGTGGCCCGCCACCTCGGCTCCCTGCTCCGCGAGGAGCGTGCCGCGGGCCGGCTGCGCACCCCTTCCCCCGAGGTGGAGTCGTGATGCCCGACACCGTGTTGCTGGACCTGTCAGTGCTCGCCGACTTCTTCGGCGACTCGGTCCGTGAGTACGAGTCGTGCACCCCCGAGCTCCCGCCTCGCTGCTGGGCCATCCTGCTCGGGCGCTTCGTCGAGGACGCCATGTCCGTGGAGCGCGTCCGCTTCGCGCGCAACATCCGCGAGTCCGACGGCGAGGTGCTCCAGGAGTTCGACTCCACCATCATCCCTCTCTTCGGCGCCTGTTACTCCAATGGCCGCCGCGGTTTCTGGTGCGAGCCCAAGGAGCTGCTGCGCATCACCCAGGAGGCCGAGGCCGAGGGGCTGGAGGTGCTCGGATCCATCCACCTGCACCCGGACTGGCACCGCATTGGTCCACCCCATGAGCGCGGCCTCCGCGTCAGCCAGGAGCCCACCCCCATGGATCGGCACCTCTTCTGTGGCTCCGGCTGGCCGCTCAACATGATCCTCTACCTGGAGCGGCGCGAGGGGCGGCTCTATCACTCGCTCGGGGCCTGGGCTCCTCCGCCCGAGTCCGGTGCCAGTTGCCGTCCCCTCGCCGTCCGTTTCACCGTCCACGGGCACTGAGCTTCCGCGAACGGCGCGAGAAGGACCGCTCCTCCGTGGGCGGCCCACTCGTGAGCATCGTGCTCCCGGCATGTTTAAATAGGGCCGTGGCCGACTTCACCGAAGAGCAGATGAATGCCGCGCTCCACCGCGCCAGTCAGGAGCTGTCCTTCCCCTCCTATTACGAGGCTTGTGTCCGTCCCCTGCTGCGCAACCCCGAGGGGCATTGGCCCCGATGCTGTGCCGGTGGCTGCGAGCCTTGTGCTCAGACGTTGATTCAGGTCGCGCTGCGCACGCTGGAGATTCTTGGCACTCCCCGGGTGACTCCCATTCCGGAGTGGTGAGCACGGGGGCAGGAGAGGGGGCAGACACGGAGCCAACCTGGGGTCCGTGGCACCCTCACCCCGTCCCTCTCCCGAGGGGAGAGGGGACATTGTTGGCAGGGGAGGGTGGGGCCTGCTTCGCGCTACGGCTTTAGAAGAGGCGCACTCCCAGGCCCAGGCGCACTCCGTAGCCCAGCCTCGTCTGCGTGACTCCTCGCAGCTCCTTGAAGACGTCCACCCCCAGCTCGCCCACCGCCGACAGCGAGAGATCCTCCCCCAGGTAGATTTCCGCTCCTCCTCCCGCCATCGGCTTCACCCGCCACGTCCCGCCCGGGCTCAGCCCCAGCTCGTACGGCACCTCCACGAGCCCCACCGCCGTCACCGTCTCCGCCACCTTCCAGCTCGCAATCACCGCCGGGGTCAACCGGAGGAACCAGCCCTCCAGGTTCTGCTCGTCGAAGTACCGGCTCCCCGTGTTCCCCGTCACCCCGAGCCCCAGCTCCGGCGCCACCGCCCACGCTCCGCTCGTCCACACCTGGCGTCTCGCCAGGCCCTCCGCCGTCACCGCCAGCCGCAGATAGTCGAACCGCGCCCGCCCTCCCACCTCCCAGCCCCCTGTCCCCTGGCGGTAGGCCGCCCCGACCTCCGGCACCCCCACCCACCCGGACACCGCCGTGGCCCCGTCAGGCAACGCCGCGGGCGCCACCACCGCCCCGAAGTTCTCCCGCTTCGCCTCCAGCCTCACCGCCTCCGCCGTCGCTCCCTCGGGGGCCGCGGCCGTCGTCTCCTGCGCCGCCGCCATCAGCGGCGTGAGCACACACACCAGCATCAGTCGCGTCATAGGCCGCCCACTCTGGCGCCTCGCCCCTGGCCCGTCGAGCGTTTCCTGTTCCCTCCCGCTGCCGCTTACCCAACAATTTCAAGCCCTTGGCTTCCAATGCCGCCCTGCTCTCGGATATGCCTGGGTCTACTCTCGTTTCGTGATAGTCTTTTTTCTCGGAATCCTATAGTTTTTCACCTGAAGTGGATGATCGGTTTCTCCCAGGACCGCTGCTCCAGGAGTCCCCCATGGCCGACAGCTCACACCGCGCCACCATCCTCGAGCCCGCCCCCTCGTCCGTCTCCGCCGACGTCAGCCCCCGGCGGCGCTCCAAGCGTTTCAGCCCCCGCGTCCTGCTCGTCGAGTCCGACCAGGACGCGCGTTCCGCCCTCGCCCTGGGCCTGGTCAGCGCCGGCTTCGAGGTGCTCGCCGCCCCGGCCATCGAGGACGTTCTCGGGGAGCTGGGCGAGGGCCGCCCGTTGCCTCACCTCGTCATTGTCTCCGCCGAGTCCAACGGGGACGGCATGGACGGCTTCACCTTCTGCGAGCGGCTGCGCGCCGACGCCCGCACCGAGCACCTCCCGGTGTACCTCCTCTCGCACCACGAGGAGCCCCACCACCGCTCGCGCGCCGAGGCCGTGCGCGCCGATGACTACCTCCCGCGGCCCGTGCCCCCGCAGGTGCTGGTGTCGCTCGTCCGCCTGAAGGCCGGCCGCAGCGCCTTCGCCCCCGCCTACGAGGCCCACACCGTCCGCATGCCCCTGGCCCAGGTCGTCCACGCCCTCCTGTGTGGCTCGCGCTCGGGCCGCGTCGAGCTGCGCGACAACGAGGGCTGGCTCTCCTTCCACCAGGGCCATGTGGTGGACGCCTCCTACGAGGGCGAGCGGGGCCTCACCGCCATCCGCCGCATGCTCTTCTTCGGCTCGGGCGCCTACGCCGTCTCCTTCGCGGAGGTGCTCGCCGAGGGGAAGCTCCTGCTCAACCTGAAGATCTACGCCTCGCTGCTCCTGCCGGCCGCCGAGCGCTTCTCCGCCCTGTGCTCCCTGGGCATCCCCCTGTCCGCCCGGCTCGTGGTGGACTTCAAGCGGCTGGCGGACACGCTCAAGTCCATGCCCGATGATGTGGGCCAGGTCATCCGCCTCTTCGATGGGCAGCGCACCGTGCACACCGCCCTGCTGGAGTGCCGCCTGCCGGAAGTCACGACCCTGGAGGTGGTGACGCTCCTGTACGCCCAGGGCGTGCTGGTGCCGGCCAACCTCATCGCCGAGCGCGAGCCGGTGCCCCGGTCCGTTCCGTCCTTCTTCGAGCCGGTGCTGTCCTCCGAGGCCCTCGAGGAAGAGGAGGAGCCCTTTTCCGAGGCGTTCGAGACCACGGGCCCCTCCCGGGCGGCCTGAGGCGGGCCTGGACCGGCCCCACGCCGGAGGTTAGAAAACCCGCCATGTCCGGTCACAATCGATGGTCGAAGCTCAAGCGGTACAAGGCCGTGATGGGCGTGAGCAAGGGCAAGCTCTACACGAAGCTCATCAAGGAACTCACGGTCTCGGCGCGGCTGGGCGGAGGCAGCCCGGAGAGTAATGCCCGGTTGCGCGTGGCCATCCTCGCGGCCCGCGAGGCCAACATGCCCAACGACAACATCCAGCGCGCCATCAAGAAGGGCACCGGCGAGCTGGAGGGCGAGAGCTACGAGGAGATCGTCTACGAGGGCTATGGCCCCGGCGGCGTGGCCGTGCTCGTGGAGTGCCTCACCGACAACCGCAACCGCACCGCCAGCGACATGCGCTCCATGTTCTCCAAGGAGGACGGCAACCTGGGGGCCGAAGGCTCGGTGAGCTGGATGTTCCACAAGAAGGGCCTCATCACCGTGAAGCCCGGCCCCTCCGAGGACGTGGTCATGGAGAAGGCCATCGAGGCCGGCGCCGAGGACGTGCTCAACCACGGCCCCGACGGCTTCGAGGTGCGCACCGCTCCGGTGGACCTGCACGCCGTGGCCTCCAGCCTGGAGCAGTCCGGCCTGAAGCTGGGCGAGCAGAAGTGGACGTACGTCCCGCAGAACACCATCCGTATCGAGGGCGACAACGCCAGGAAGATGCTCAAGCTGATGGAGCTGCTCGAGGACAACGACGACGTGCAGCACGTGCACGCCAACTTCGAGATGGACGAGTCCCTCATGGACTCGCTCTCCGCGTAGTGGGGCGGACGGGCACATCGACAGGGGGGCGGCCCGCGCGTTATAGGGCAGGCTGAACCCCTGTTCCGTTGTCCCCGGAGAGGCATTTGCGCGTCCTAGGCATCGACCCCGGCAGTCGCTTCATGGGGTATGGCGTGGTGGAGGAGCGGCGCGGCCGGCTGGTCCACGTGGGCCATGGCGTCATCAAGGTGGACCCCGACGCCCCGCTGGAGCTGCGGCTCAAGGAGCTGCATGGCGGGCTGCTGACGGCCGTGAAGCTCTACAAGCCCCAGGCGGTGGCGGTGGAGGGCGTCTTCGCCTTCCGCAACGCGCGCAGTGCGCTCATCCTCGGGCACGCCCGCGGGGTGGCGCTGCTGGCCGCCGCCCAGGCGGGGCTCTCCGTGCACGAGTACCCGCCCGCGCGGGTGAAGCGCGCGGTGGGGGCCGGTGGCGCTGGCGACAAGGACGCCGTGGCGCGCATGGTATGTACCTTCCTGGAGATCGAGGTGCTGGAGCGCTCGGACGCCAGCGACGCGCTGGCGGTGGCGATCTGCCACCTCAACCATGGCCGGTCCGCCGTGCCGGTGTCGGGCGCCAAGCCCTCGAAGACGCGCCGCAAGTCGGCGCAGGCGCAGCTCGCGGACAAGCTGACGCCGTCCTACAGGAGGCCTGAGGCGCGATGATCGCGGCACTGCGTGGCAACGTTCTGGAGAAGAGCCTCGAGGAGGCCACCATCGACGTGGGTGGGGTGGGGTACCGCGTGTTCTTCTCCTCGCTCACGCTGGGGCGGCTGCCGGAAGAGGGCCAGCCCGTGCAGGTGCGCGTGCGCACCGTGGTGCGCGAGGACGCCTTCGAGCTGTTCGGCTTCCTCAGCCGCGCCGAGGAGGAGCTGTTCCTCCTGCTCAACTCGGTGTCCCACGTAGGCCCGAGGCTCGCGCTGGCGGTGCTCTCCGGCATGGAGGTGCCAGAGCTGGTGGCCGCGCTGAGCCGGAGCGAGGTGGCGCGCCTCACCAAGATTCACGGGGTGGGGAAGAAGACCGCCGAGCGGCTCGTGCTGGAGCTCAAGGACAAGGTGAAGACGCTGCACCTGGAGCAGGTGGCCGCCGAGGCGAAGCCCGCCACTCCCGAGTCCGGGCACAGGGCGGACCTCGTCTCCGCGCTCATCAACCTCGGCTACAAGCAGCCCCAGGCGGAGAAGGCCGCGGAGTCCGCCAGCGAGCGGCTCGGCGCAGAGGCCGCCTTCCAGGCCCTCTTCCGCGAGGCCCTCAAGTCACTGCGCACCGGCGCCTGAGAGGGCCGCCCCTCCTCCGGGCTCCTATGCTCACATTGAGGAGTCCGGCCCATGGCGTAACTGTTTCTGAGGTGGACGGGCTCCCCGTAATTGTTTTTACTGCCGCCTAACTGTTTTGGGGGCTCTCCATGCCAGATTTAACGCGAGCCGAGCGCCTGCTCTCGGAGGGCAGGAAGGTTAAAGGGCTCACTTCCCTGGTTGTCCGCTTGCCCCCCTGCTGGTTCTGCGAATCAGAGGGTCGGGAGACGCCAGCGCTTGTTGACGGGTGCCTTGAGCGTCCAGGGCAACCTTGGGCTTACATGTGTGGGCCTCATTATGCAGAACACGGCGTGCATTTGGGGACCGGATATGGGCAGGTGCTCATTCCGACAGGGTCGGGCTGCCCAATAGAAATACCCGATAATTCGGGACCCATTGGTTACGCGTTACTGATCTCCGATTACCATCTGGCGGTGTTGCCTCCCCTCCGCCTGAGTTTCCTCAGTGCGACGAATGTCCGCCGCGAGATTCTCAGTGAGACTCAGGCCCGAATTGTCTATCCCCCCAGCTATGATCCCGGACCAGAGCTTACGGCGCAAATTGAGTTCGCATTGAAGCACGAGGGGGTCAATCTCGAGGTTCTTGCGGCCTTCTTCCGACGTGTTGACCTCAAGGCGTTCGAAACAGAGTTGTCAGCAGCGCTTCATGAGCGTCCGCTGGGTCAAAACCTCCGACGGTTGTGGTTCGTGTACGAATGGCTGACCGATAGAGTGCTTCCCGTTCCCGACCTCACCAAGGGGAATTATGTCCCACTTGTAGATCCGAAGGTTTTCTATACCAGCACGCCACGGCGCATGCGCCGCCAGCGCATCAACGAGAATCTCCTCGGTAACCGCGACTTTTCGCCGATGGTCCGGAGGACCGGCAAGCTTGCTGCTTTCGAGCAGAAGAACATCAAAGCCAGGGTCGAGCGCATCGTGGAGCAATACGAGCCGGATACGATCAGGAGAGCGGTAAGCTATCTTTATACGAAGGAGACACGCTCGTCGTTTGGGATTGAAGGGGAGCGTCCCAGTCCGGACAAGGTCGAGCGCTTCGTGGGACTGCTTCAACGGCTTCCAAAGCTGTCGACGATGAGCAAGGAAGAACTCATCCGTCTTCAGAATGAAACGGTCGATCAGCGCTTTGTCAACAAAGACTATCGGAAAGATCAGGTTTACGTCGCCACGCCTTCTCGAACTCGTCAGCGCATCGAGTACATAGCGCCGAAGCCGGGTGATGTCCCCTCCTTGATGGATGGGGTGCTGGGCTGTCTGGCAAGATTGGATGCGTCCGAAATAGATTCCGTCGTTGAGGCCGCAGCCGTATCTTTTGGTTTCGTCTTCGTCCATCCATTCTCGGATGGGAACGGCCGTCTTCACCGGTTGCTCATTCACTATATCCTTTCGAAGCGAAAATTCACTCCCAGCGGCCTGATCTTTCCGGTATCAGCGGTCATGCAGTCGAAACGAGTCGAGTACGACGAGTGTCTTGAGAGCTTCTCAAGGCCGCTGATGCGGTTGCTAGATTACACGGAGAGTGAGGATGGGGTTGTCACCGTTCAGGGAGATAGCATTCCGCTCTATCGCTACTTCGATGCAACACGCATGGCAGAGGAGTTGTACCGCTGGGTAGAGGAAACGGTTGACAATGAGTTCCAGCAAGAACTCGAATTCATCGTGCGCTTTCGTGAGGCGCGTGATGCCATGTCCAAGGTGGTTGATCTGCCAGATCGTGAAGCCAATCTCTTCGTGAAACTCTGCTTGCAGCGTCAGGGGCCCCTTTCCAAGAACAAGCGTGAGGCCCACTTTTCGATGCTGACCGACGCTGAGGTTCACGCCTTGGAGGAGGTCGTGCGCACGCACCTCCTGTCATCGCAGGATGGTTCTCCGCAAGTGTGGCGAGCCGAGGAGGAGGTCTCTCCCGGCGGAGTTCGCCCCCCCAAACATACTTGGGGTGGACGTAAGACCAGGCGTTCGGATCCTCCCAAGATGGGGTCATGAGAATGGGCCAGGTTCTATCTGGAGGAGTTGAAATCCGAAGAAATCGAGCCTATCTGTGAATTCCGTGATAGGTTGGCGAGGCCGCCCGCTGCCCCGTGGCGGTCCCCCCTCTCGAGGAGTCATCCCATGAAGGTCGCAGGCTCGCGTTCGCTGTTGCCGTTGCTGCTCGCCACCGTGCTGGCCGGTTGTGGCCCGGAGCTGGACGAGTCCTCCCCGGTTGCTCCGGGGGAGCTGGAGACGGACACCGCCGCGGTCATCAGCGGGGCCGTGCGTGGCTCCACCGTGCAGGTGACGGCCACCGACGGCGTCAACCTGCGCTCGGGCCCCGCTACCACCTACGGCGTTCTCGCGTCGGTCCCGTACCTGAAGACGGCCACCGTGCTCAACGCCACGCCGAGCAACGGCTTCTACCAGGTGGACTACCAGGGCACCGTGGGCTGGGCGCACGGGGACTACTGGAATGTCGTCGCCGGGCTCTGGGTGAACGGCTACCAGCTCAACGCCACCCAGGAGAAGTGGGTGCGGTGGATCGCCACGTACTCGGTGCCGAAGCTCCAGGGTACCCGCGACGCGCGCCTCACCGTGGCCTCGCGCGTGGCATGGTGGTCGCTCAAGGAGGGCGTGCTCGACCTGGCCAACCCCTTCCCGTACTCCAACTGCAACACCACCAGCGGCGACGTGCGCTACGGACCGCTGGACGTGTGCGCGGCGGGCCGGGCCTGGCAGGTGGGCATCTCCGGCGTGCAGGTGCCCAACTTCAGCATGGCCACGGTGCAGAACACCTCGGCCTCCATCCACTCCACCCTCACCGAGGCCCAGGTGCTGGGCGCCAGCGCCACCCAGGCCGGCTACGCCACCGGGACGAGCACGTACAACAGCATCGTCAACTCCTCGGGGGACCTGCGGAAGTCCTGGCTGCTGCGCAACCACGCCGTGGGCATCACCCTGCAGGAGACCACCGTTACCTCCGAGTGCGTCACCAACAGCTACGGCTGGTGCTACGGCACCGGGTGGCCCACCACGGCCCGGTACGCGCCCAACCGTACCGAGGCCCTCGAGTCCATGCGTGAGTTGAAGGCCGCCATGGACGGCCTCGCGCCGTAGGCTCCGCCCACGGCACCGGCCTGCCGGGCGCGAGCGGCGCGAAGTTGTCCAACTGTCGGACACCTTTTGGAAGCCCGCGCCCGGAGGGCCGCCTAGCCCGGATTATTCACCAGGGCTTGGCGAGGAGCCGAAAAGAGGTTGTGTACGGGCCCCTGGGGGCGCGCTCTGGCTCGTCGCCCCTATCTGTCAGGTGAGCGGCAGCAAGGTTGGCCAAGGGGCCCAAAATCTGT
>DASQMW010000094.1:0-13158 GCA_035645295.1 Archangium sp. | reverse complement strand
TGGCGATGGGGCTGCACTACGCCCACGTGGCGGGCAACGATGATGGGACGCCGCTGATCCACGGAGATCTGCGCCCGGAGACCGTGATGGTCTCGTTCAACGGCGTGTGCAAGGTGTCGGGCTACGGCGCGCTGGGGGTGGCACCGAGGGAGCTCAATGGGCGCCGGGTGCGCAACCAGCGCCTGTACATCGCCCCCGAGCAGCTCATGGGCGGCCGCGAGGCTTCCTCCGTGCTGACGGACGTGTTCCTCCTGGGGCTGCTGCTGTACGAGTGCCTCTCGGGGCGCAAACCCTTCCAGGACTCCATCGAGCGGGACAAGGCGGTCCTCAACCGTCCGCTGCCGCCGCTGCCGCCGGAGATTCCGCTGCCCTACAACGAGGTGGTGCGCCGTGCGACGGCCAAGCGCTCCGGAGACCGGTACCCGAGTGCCCTCGCCTTCCGCGAGGCCCTGGTGGCCGTCGCGGGCGAGCTGCCCTCCTCCGAGGCCTTCGCCAGCCTCATCGCGAGGCTGATCCCCGCCAACAGCCCGAACCGGGTCGCCCGGAAGAGGACGATCGAGCAGGGACTCGAGGCGCTCACCCGCCGCGCGCCCCCGCCCGCCCCCGCCGTCAGGCCCGCGCCCGCGCCTGTCCTCGCGCCCGCGCCTGTCACCGCGTCCGCGCCTGTCCTCGCGCCCGTGGCGGCTCCGTCCCTCCCGAGCGAGCCCACGCCGAGCACGCCGCCTCCGAGCATGGCGCCGCCCGCGGGGGCCGAGGTTCCCGTTGTTCCGGCACCTCCGGCCAGGCCCGCCGCCGGGCCCGCGCGCCCGCGCCGCGCGTCCGCGCCCCTGGCCATCGCCACCGGGGCCCTGCTGCTCGTGAGCGCGGTGGGCACCGTCTGGAGCGTCCGGCAGAAGCCCCCGCCCACCGCCCCCGAGGACATGGCGACGGATGCGGGCGATGACCTGCGGTTCGACACCCCCGTGCTGCTCGAGGCCGCGCCCCAGTCCCCGCCGGATTCGGGAGTGCGCGTGGCGGCCGCCCCGGCGGCGCCCACCGTGCCGCCCACGCCGGTGGAGATTCTCGTGAATCCCGACGTGACCGTGTCGGTGGATGGCAAGGCCGTGGGCCGCTCGCCACTGACGGTTCCGCTCGCGCCGGGCCGCCACATGCTCACCTTCCTGGATGAGGCCCGGGGGCTGAAGACGGCGCGGATGATCGACGTACGCTCCACTCCGGACCCGGTGACGTTCCGCATCCGCCTGGGCATGGGCTCGCTCCTGGTGCACGCGCCTTCGGGGGCCCGGGTTTCGCTCGACGGGCAGAGCCTGGGAACGGCGCCGGTCTCCGAGCAGACGATGTTCGAGGGCGAGCACCACCTGCGCGTCACCCAGAACGAAGCCGTCTGGGAGAAGACCTTCATGATGCCGGGAGACCAGCGGCTCGTCTTCAACGTGGACTTCGAGGGGGAGTGAGCCGGCAGCGTCGCACGAATAACTGGACGACCTACCTCCCCAAGGAACGCCATGGACCCCTCGAAAGGACGCCTTCTCTGCTGGCTGTTGTGCTTCGTCGTCGGCGCCCTGGCGAGTGGCTGCGCGTCTTCTGCCTCAAGCCATCGTGAAGACGACCCCAGAGACAGAGAGGAAGCAGCGCAACAGCCACAGCCAGACGAGCGGGATTACAGGGACGCAGCCGAAAAGTTTCTAAAAATCCTAGAGGAGCAACGCCAAGCGGACACAGGCGTTGTTCGAGCGTCAGGAAAAGACGGGATATATCCCGTGTATGAATGTATGGATTACGGGTGCCCTGACAGGGTGTTTTGCGAAGAGGCCAACGTCTATTGCCACGTCACCCACTGCGGCAAAGGAAGTTGTCAATTCTGTCCTGAACCCCTCCCAGACACACTCAAGAATCTTGCCTTCAAACAATGGTGTAAATTCGACTGCCTGCGGGGATCCGTCCGAGCGGGAACGGTCCTGGGCTTTGTTCCAGCCCTTGGGAACGTGTTCATCGGGCCGTTCGGCTGTCCGGACTGACCAACCTGCTGAAGTAACGAAAACGCACCAGAAAAGAGGCCGCGAATGCCTTCATACTCCGACCAGGATGCCGCTCGCATTGCCGCTGCCCTCAATGGCTTGGGGCACATTGCAATGGGACACTCGCTGGAGGAGGTTCGCCGCTCCAAGGGTGATGCAACGCTCAGGGAAGAATTTCACGAGGACGCAAACATCGTTCTTGCTTTGGTTGCGCATGAGGCGAAACGCAAATCACCGGCTATTCGTCGCCCTGCGGAATGCGAGGCCGCGCTCTCTCGGTTTCGAGACATGGTGCAATCTATTGATTTCGATGATGCTGCGAGCATGACCAATCTCAAGACATATGCTCGGCAGTTCCTCGAAACCTTTGGAGTACCATTGCCCGAGTGAACGTCCCGTCGCTGAGCCGAGCAGCCCCAGGTGGGGGCCGGGCGGGCTATAGCGCCTGCTCCAGGTCCCGGATGAGGTCCTCCGGGGCCTCCAGTCCGATCGACAGGCGGAAGATGCCGTCGCCCGCCCAGGCCCGGTAGCGCTCCAGCAGTTCGGGCGGGTGCTGGAAGGAGGTCCGCTGCAGGTCCTCCGTCGGCAGGTAGAAGATGAGGCTGTGCGGCTTGCCGAGCGAGACGGCGTACTTGACCACCTTCAGCCGCTCGGCGAGGCGGCGCGCCACGGCAGGAGCGTTGTCCGCCTGGAAGACGATCATCCCGGACGTGTTGCGCAACTGCCGCCGGGCGAGCTCCGCCTGCGGGTGTGAATCGAGCCCCGGGTAGATGACGTGGTGCACACGCGGGTGGGTCTCGAGGAACGCGGCCACCTGCCGGGCCGTGGCCGCGTGGGAGGCCATGCGCTGAGGCAGGGTGGGCAGGCTGCGGAGGAGCAACCACGCGGGAAAGGGGCTGAGGACCGCGCCCAGGTGGATGAGCGAATCCTGACGCAGTGCCGCCAGGTCCGTCCGCCGCCCCACGACGACGCCCCCCAGCACGTCACCGTGGCCTCCGATGTACTTGGTCAACGAGTGGATGACGAAGTCGGCCCCGAGCGCGAGCGGCTGCATTCCGATGGGCGTCGCGAGGGTCGCATCGACGGCGAGGCGTGCTCCGGCCTCCCGCGCGAGGGCCGCCACCGCCTCCACGTCGGTCAGCTTCAGGATGGGGTTGCACGGCGTCTCGATGTAGACGAGCCGCGTCGTGGGCCGCAGGGCGGCACGCACCTGGGCGAGGTCCGAGGTATCGACGATCGACACCTCCACGCCGAAGCGCCGCAGCTTGCCCCGGACGAACTCCGCCGCGCCCGCGTAGCAGACATCACTGATGACGAGGTGGTCTCCGGGCCCGAGCAGGTGCAGCAACAGCCCGGTGATGGCGCCCATGCCACTGGCGAAGCAGAGGGCATCCTCGCCGCCCTCGAGCTCGGCCAGGCGCCGCTCCAGGGTGCGCACGGTGGGCGTCGACCAGCGCGCGTAGAAGAAGGGCGACTCGTCCCCCAGGTCCTCCGCGGAAAATCCCACCCCCTCCGGGTGGGCACGGAAGGTGGTGGACAACACCAGGGGCGTATTGAGTGGCGCCCCCTCCTCCGAATCCGCATCGGCCTGCACGAGCCGGGTCCGTACGTCCCATTCTTCAGCCATCGATCACCTCGTGATGTGGAAGCCAGGGCCATCATTCCACGAGTGGATTGACGCTCCTCGCATTCCGGCCCTATGTCCGCCCGCACTCATGCCGCAGACAACGAATTCCCAGGTCGTGATCGTCGGAGCCGGCCCCGCCGGCATGCTGCTCGCCTACCAACTGGTGACGAATGGCGTCCCGGTGCGCGTGCTCGAGAGACATCCCGACTTCGAGCGCGAGTTCCGCGGCGAGTTCCTCCAGCCCTCGGTGCTCGGGGCCCTGGAGCAGCTCGGCATCCTCCCGCTGCTCGCGGAGCGGAAGCTCGCGTTCCCGGACGTCGAGCGGCGCCTGTTCGTCGGAAAGACCCGGCGGGTCATGGTCCCGGGCGGCAAGGAGCGGGGCTCCCTCATCTCCCAGGCCGGGTTGCTCGGGCTGCTCCACGAGCTGTGCGGCCGTTACCCGCACTACCAGTTGGACTTCGGCACCACGGCCCTCCAGACGATTCGCGAGAACGGCCGGGTGGTGGCCCTGAAGACGCGGCGTGAAGGCGCCGAGGGCCGGGTCGACGGCGACGTCTTCGTGGATTGCAGCGGCCGCAACAGCGGGCTGCGCAAGGACGTGGGCATCCAGGCCGAGTCCAACCCGGTACCGGCGGACGTGGTGTGGCTGCGCTTCGACTTCTCGGACGCCCCGGAGGTGCTGCCCGAGAGCCTCGATGTGCACATGTTCGGCAAGGGCGTGGTGGCCGTCTTCCACCGCACGACGCGCTCCCGGCTGCAGGTGGCCTACAGCGCTCCCGGGGATCTCGGCGGGCTGCGCAAGAACCTCCCCGAGCTGCGGCGCCAGCTGCTGCCCACGGTCCCCGAGAAGCTGCGGCCCCACCTCGAGGCGAAGCTCGACGAGAACACCGAGACCCAGTTCCTCCGCGTCATCGTCGACCGGCTCGAGCGCTGGTACGTGCCCGGGCTGCTGTTCCTGGGCGACGCCGCGCACACGATGTCTCCCTCGGGAGGCCAGGGGTTGAACCTGGCCCTGCGCGACAGCATCGTGGCCGCCAATCACCTGCTCGATGCCCTGCGCGCCGGTCAGCCCATCGACGAGCGCGTCTTCCAGAAGATCGAGGACGAGCGCCGGCCCGAGGCCGATCAGATCCAGGCCCTCCAGACCCGGGTGCACCGGATGGTCATGGCCCCGCTGTTCGTCGAGCACCTCATGTTCACCCTGCTCGGGGCCGTGCTGAAGCTCTCGAAGAAGGCCAGCCAGGGCACCCAGGGGGTCACCCAGGTGGAGATGCGTTACGGCATTCCGGTGTCCCAGCTCTCCCGCTGACGCCTCGCGAGGGGCGGCTTCAGTAGATGACGCCGCCGTCCTCGTTGTCCGAGGGGAACTTCATTGTCACCATGGGGGGCTCCTTGTCGTGCTCGTCGTTGTCCGAGGGGAACTTCCGGGTCTGCGGTCCCGCGCAGGGGGGTTTGCGGCCGCCCGAGACCTGCTCGAGTTCCTGCGCCTCCAGCAGGTGCGCGAAGAAGGGTTTCCCGCCCTTCCGTGGCGCCTTGTCCTTTGCGTTCTTCTTCATGTCCGGACTCCTTCGCGGCCTTGTCGGCCGATGGGGGTACATGAGGAAGGAGTCCGCGAGGAATGGATGTGACGGACGCGGCCCGGGAGCACGCTTCCCTGCCCGCTCAGGAGTCCTTCGGCAGGGAGGTGTGCGCCTCCAGGGTGTCTCCGCGGGTGGTGATGAAGCACACCCGGGGAATCGGGGTGAGCACGTCGAACGCGTGGGGTGCGCCCGTGCCGAAGTCGAGCATCGACAGATCGAGGCGGGAGATGTTGTTGACCAGCAACCCGTGGCCCTCCGTCGAGAAGCCGACCCGGTCCACGCCCTCCCACCCCCGCGTGCGCCGCACTTCCTCCAGGCTCGCATGGCTCCGGTAGAAATCCGCGGCGCTCGCGGACTGGAACCGCTCCCGGATGCGGGCCGCGAGCGCTGGCAGCGGGAGCGTCGAGGCCTCTTCGGACGAGAGCGGGACGCGCAGCGGCAGCCCGGCGTTGCCGAAGAAAGACGCCGGAAGCAACCCGGGAATGCGCCGGAAGTCGAAGACGAGGCCCAGCTCCGGCTCCTCCGTTCCCTCCAGCTCGGGCCGCCGGTAGTGGCGCCACAGAAGGGCCGCCAACACGTCGCCGGCCGTCACCTGGGGATGGCTCGCCCGTGCGTCCCGCAGCAGCGCTTTCACTTCCTCGCGCGAGAAGCGCCGGATGTCCCAGGTGTAGTCCTCACGGGTACGGGGGCGAGGGGGCAGCCCGAGCCTGAATCCGGCACGCTTCAGCTCCTCCTCCAGGGGACGGGACGCATCCAGCGCCGCCGGCGGGGGCCGCGGAGGCTCGGAGGGAGCCGGAGCCACCGGGGCCTCTCCGCGGACGCTCCGCGCCCACGCGCTCAGGAATCCCATCAGGCTGACGCCATCGCCGAGGCCGTGCGACATGCTCGCCCCGAGGCACCCTCCCTCAGCGAAGCGGGAGATCTTCAACCGGCACAGCGGCTGTCCGGGGCCTGGCCGCACGGAGTCGAAGAGCACGGTCGGCAAGGCCATGTCCTCGAGGGACGGCCAGTCTCCCGGCACGTCGCGAAGTGGCACGTCCCCACCGGCCCCCTGCCCCGCCCGCAGCCGCGCGAACGCGGGCAGGGTTCGCGCCAGCCCTTCCGCCAGAACCTCCGCCGTGGGCAGCCGCGCGTAGAAGAAGGCGAACTCGGTGGGGAAATCATCCGGGCCCGCGAAGAAGCGATCCAAGGCCGAGAACGGCAACGCGTCCGTCATGGCCTTCTCAGGGGAAGCGGTAGAGCGCTCCACCGGATTGCAGACCCGAGCCCACCCCGAGGATCAACGCGGTGTCCCCGGATTTGTGGAGCCCCGCGTGCAGGAAGTCGTGCAGGACGAGCGCGAGCGAGGCCGCCGCGCAGTTGCCCTGGTGCTCCATGTTGAAGAACGACTTCTTCTCGGGGATCTCCATGCTCCGGAGCCACCGCCGCTGAAGCTGCGCGTTGCTCATGTTGAAGAGGACCCAGTCGGTCTCCTTCACCTCCCTGGCGCCGAGCACCTCCCTGTAGACCCGCGTGAACGCCTGGTGGACGTTGTTGGGGACGCTCCGGTAGTCGATGACCAGGTGGTCCTTCAACACCTCCGTGATGTTGCCGGGCGTGGGCACGTGCCGCGAGCCGCCGAACTTCTTGTGGACCACATCCCGCTCCGGCTCCGTGTGCATGTGGAAGAGGGAGAGGCCACACGGCTCCGGGGTGTGCTCCCCCGAGAGAACGAGCGCCCCCGCGCCATCCCCGAAGATGGTCGACTGCAGCCACATGTGCTCCTTCAGATCCGGCCTGCAGTACGAGGACATGGAGTTGGCACCGACGACGAGCACGTTGTGCGCCTGTCCCGCGCGGATCAACGCGGAAGCCATCATCATGGCATTGAGCGTGCCCGCGCATCCGGCGATGTGCGTGAGTGCCAACGCGTTGAGCGGGGCCCCCAGCCGCTTGTGCAGCACACACGCCGGATCCGGCGTGCACTGGGTGGTGGGCGTGAAGGTCACGAGAAGGATGACCTGGATGTCGTTGATGTGCATCCCCGCGTCCTTCAACGCCCGCTTCGCGGCCTCGAAGGCGAGATCGTCCTCGTCGATCTCATCGAGCCGATCGTGGCGGTAGTCGTAGCGGGTGTGCCGGGTCCTCACGCCGAAGGTCTCGTAGATCCACGTGGGATCCCTCCGGCCGTGCCACTGGCACAGGTCCTCGTTGGTGAAGGCCAGTGGCGGGAGCGCCATTCCGCTGCCCCTGATCACCACGGAGGGAGAGACGTCGTTCCGGAAAGAGCTCGACAGGGCCATAACTGTCCTTGCAGCCCGAGGAGGAAGTGAATCGAGGGGATGGAGGGCAACTTCCTATTGGCATCCATCGAAGCCCATCCGATGAATTTGAAAGGAACACCCACGCCGGGCTGCTACGCGCAGACTACTACAGCAAGCAGGCGCCGCTCATCTGGGTCATCTGGGCACCACATGGGGCTCGCTGACCCCAGGCATGGAGGTGACCATGTGGATGAAACGGCGCACATCGCGGGACACCACGCACTGGTTTCTCGGGGGAGTTCCACTGGGAGTTCTTCGCAGCGCTACGGCCCGCTCGAACAGATCCAAGCAAGCTGGATCTACTGAGACCGAAGCAGGCGGTGTGGCCAGGGCGCCCACCGTCGTGCTCCACGGCGTGGACGGTCGGCGCATTGAGCAGCAGGCGGCCCAGCCGCTGTGGTACAGAGCGCCGCCCCCACTCACCTGGTGGGCAGGTGAGCGTCCTGCTCCACTGCACGGAGCCAAGGCGCAACCCCATCATCACAGCCAGGCACGGCAGGAGTCTCCTCCCCCGGAATCGCCGGTGGCGGATCCAGCTCCAAGCTCGCCTGATTGCCGTGCCCCGAGGAGGGCATCCATGCAGATCGCCAAGGACAGCGTCGTCTCCATCGACTACCGGCTACACCTGGGAGACGGAAAGATCATCGACGAGAGCGAGCCGGGAGATCCGCTCGTCTACCTGCACGGGTACGAGGAGATCGTCCCGGGGCTGGAGAAGGCGCTCGAGGGAAAGAAGGCCGGAGAGTCCCTGAAGGTGGAGGTCGCACCCCAGGACGGTTACGGGGAATACGATCCGGATCAAGTGGAGGAAGTGCCGCGTGAGGACTTCCCGCCGGACATGGAGCTGGAGGCCGGCGGCATCGTGAGCGCCACGGATGAGGACGGCGACGACGTCGAGTTCCTCGTCAAGGAAGTGCGGCCCAAGACGGTGGTGATCGACTTCAACGATCCGATGGCGGGTAAGACGCTCCACTTCGAGGTGACGGTGCGCGAGGTGCGCGCGGCGACCCAGGAGGAGCTCGAGCACGGGCACGCGCACGGCCCCGGCCACGAGCACTGAGCCGGCTGAAGGACCCGCGAGACCCGGTGCCCGCCTTGTCGGTGGGACACCTCTCGCGTCGGGGGGGTCAGAGGCACGTGGCACACTCCCCCCCTTTCAGCGTCTCGAGCGTCAATGTCGCATTCGTCCGAGGAGCAGTTTCTTTCGAACAACCAGCAGGCCCTCTGGTTCGCGACCAGGCTCGACTCCACCGCGTACAACCTCGCCTACGGGTTCCGGCTCCGGGGCGCACTCGAGCCGGAACTGCTGAGACGTGCGCTGGCGCTCCTGGTGGAGCGGCATCCAGTGCTCCGGACGACCTTCTCCGACACGGAGCACGGGGCGCGCCGGGTGGTCCACTCCCGGAGGGACTTCGAGTTCCAGCACATCGAGGCGGCGCGGCTCGATGAGGAGGCCCTACTCCAGCGCCTCTATGAAGACGCGGCCCGCCCCTACGATCTCCAGCACGGGCCGGTCCTCCGATGCGCCCTCTACGGGCGCGGCCCGCGTGAGCACGTCCTGCTGCTGGCCACCCACCACCTGTCACTCGATGGCAGCTCGCTGCTGCTCCTGATCCAGGATCTCGAGCGGTTATACGGTGCCCTGGCCCAGGGGCTCGACACCCTGCCCGAGCCCGTGGCGAACCGGGATTACGGCGAGTTCGTCCGGTGGCAGTCGGAGTGGCTCGCGGGCCCCGAGGCGGACCGGGCACGCGACTGGTGGCGCGAACAGCTCGCCGGATGCACGCCCGTGCTGAACCTGCCCACGGATCACCCCCGGCCGGCCCGGCAGACCTTCCGCCAGCGCACGCACCTGAGGCGGCTCGACGACACGCTGGCCCAGGCGCTCGGGGCCCTGGCGAAGGCGGAGGGCACCAGCCTCTATGCCCTGCTCCTCGCGGCCTTCCAGGTCCTGCTCCACCGGCACAGCGGACAGGAGGATCTCCTGGTGGGCGTCCCCAGCTCCGGGCGCAGCCAGGACTGGCACAGCCGCGTGGTGGGCTACCTCGTCAACATGCTCGCCGTGCGCTCCAGGGCCGAGGCGGGTTCGTCCTTCCGGACGTTCTACAAGGCCACCGCGCGCACGCTGCGCGAGGCCCTGGCCCATGGGGACTACCCGTTCCCCCGGTTGCTCGAGGACCTCAAGCCGCCGCGAGACCCGGGCCGTGCGCCGCTCGTGCAGGCGACATTCACGCTCATGCCCCGCCCCCGGACCGAGGAGGCCCCACCCCCGTCCTCGTTCGAGTTCGACCGGTTGACGGCCTCCAACGTGGGACTCGCGGGCGAGCTCTCGGTGCACGTCCACTTCACCCGGGACTCCGGGACGCAGCTCCTCTGGGCCGTCAACGCCGATGTCTTCGACGCGGAGACCGTGGAGCGGCTGGCCGCGCGCTACGTCACGCTGCTGGAGTCCATTGTCACGGACCTCGACCAGCCCCTCGCCACGCTGCGGCTGCTCCCGCCCCGGGAGGAACGCCAGCTCCTGGTGGAGTGGAACGCCACGGAGAGGGTGGAGCCGGAGGGCTGTCTCCACGAGCTGTTCGTCCGGCAGGTGGAGCGGACGCCAGAGGCCCTCGCCGTCCTGTTCGAGCGCCAGGCGCTGACCTACCGAGAGCTGGACGCGCGCGCCAACCAGCTCGCCCACCGCTTGCGGCGGCTCGGGGTCGGCCCGGAGAGCCGGGTGGGCCTGTGCCTGGAGCGCTCTCCGGAATTGATCATCGGACTGCTCGGCATCCTGAAGGCCGGGGGTGCCTACGTCCCGCTGGATCCGGTGTACCCCGCCGACCGCCTGGCCTTCATGATCGAGGACGCGCGGCTGCCGGTGCTCGTCACGCAGCGCTCGCTCGCGGATCGACTGCCCGCCAGCGGCGCCACGCGGCTCCTCCTCGGCCCGGGAGGCGAGGACCTGACGGCTCCGCACGCCCAGGCGCCCCTCAGTGGAGCGGAGGCGGGGAACGCGGCGTATGTCATCTACACCTCGGGTTCCACGGGGCGGCCCAAGGGCGTCATCGTCGAGCACCGGTCGGTGTGCAACCTGCTCGCGGCGCAGCCCCGGATACTCCCGCTCGGCCCGGGGGATCGCATGCTGCAGTTCGCGTCGGTGAGCTTCGACATGGCGGTCCAGGAGATCTTCTCCCCGCTCATCTCGGGAGCCACCCTCTGCCTGGCCCGGCGCGAGGAGCTGGTCCCCGGGCCGGAGCTCGCGCGCATCCTGCGAGAACGGGCGATCACCGCGGTCATCCTGTCTCCCTCGGCCCTGGCGGCGCTGCCCGAGGGCGAGTATCCGTCCCTCAAGGCCATCATGGTGGGCGGAGAAGCCAGCCCGGAACCGCTCGTGGCGCGTTGGAGCGCGGGCCGCCGCTACATCAATGGTTATGGGCCCACCGAGGCCACCATCTACGCCACCGCCGGCGCGTGCACCGCCGGCGCTCCGGTGACGATCGGCCGGCCCATGGGCAACACCCAGGTGTACCTGCTGGACTCGCGGCTCCAGCCGGTGCCCCGGGGCGTGCCTGGAGAGCTGTACATCGGAGGCCTGGGCGTGGCGCGCGGCTATCTGCGGCGTCCCGAGCTGACGGCGGAGCGCTTCATCCCGGATCCCTTCGGCACCGTGCCGGGGGCGCGCCTGTACAGGACGGGAGATCTGGCGCGCTACCTGCCGGACGGACAGCTCGACTTCCTCGGGCGGGTGGATCACCAGGTGAAGATCCGCGGCTTCCGCATCGAGCTCGGGGAGCTGGAGTCCGTGCTGGGCGCGCACCCGGACGTGCGCGAGGCCGTGGTGCTGGTCCGGGAGGAGGCTCCCGGCGACAAGCTCCTGGTGGCCTACGTGGTGGCGGTCGAGGGCCGCACGCTGGAGGAGCCCGTGCTGCGGACGTTCCTCAAGCGGTCCCTGCCCGAGTACATGGTGCCCTCGCTCTTCGTGCCGTGTGAGCGCCTGCCGCTGACGTCCAACGGGAAGGTGGATCGGGCGAAGCTGCTCGCCCTGCCGCTGCGCCGGGAGCGGAGCACCCGCTCGCGTCCCCCCGCCACCGAGGCCGAGCGCACCCTCGCGCGCATCTGGCAGGACCTCCTGCGGCTCGAGCGCGTGGGGGCCACGGAGAGCTTCTTCGATCTCGGCGGGCACTCGCTGCTGCTCCCGCGGGTCCAGGCCCGGGTGAAGCAGGCCTTCGGGCGCGAGCCCTCCATGCTGGAGCTGTTCGAGCACCCCTCCATCGAGTCCCTCGCGGCGTTCCTCGTCCCGTCCGGGCCCGCGGCGGAGAGCGCTCGCGCCCGTGCCCTCCCCTCCTCCGAGGAAGGACAGGCGGTGGCCATCATCGGCATGGCCGGGCAGTTTCCGGGAGCCGGGAATCTGGAGCGGTTCTGGCGCAACCTCGCCGAGGGCGTGGAGTCTCTCTCGCGCGCGAGCGACGAGGCGCTGGCCGAAGCTGGCATCCCTCCCGAGCTGTCGGGCCGTCCCGGGTACGTCCGGGCCAAGGGAGTCTTCGAGGGAGCGGAGCTGTTCGACGCGGAATTCTTCGGCTTCACCCCGCGCGAGGCCCGGCAGATGGATCCCCAGCAGCGGCGCTTCCTCGAGTGCGCGTGGGAGGCACTGGAGGACGCGGGCTATCCCCCCCAGACGCACGGCGCCTCCGTGGGCGTCTTCGCCACCTCCAGCGCGACCACCTACCAACCTCTTCCGGCATCCGACGAGCCCGCCGATACCTGGCAGGCCCGGCTGGGCCTGGAGAGCGACTTCCTGGCCACCCGCGTCTCCTACAAGCTGGACCTGCGCGGCCCGGGGATGACCGTCCGGACGGGTTGCTCGGGCTCGCTCGTCGCGGTGCACCTCGCCTGCCGCGCCGTGCTCTCCGGTGAGTGCGATCTGGCGCTGGCGGGCGGCGTGTCCATCTCGGTGCCACTGGCCGGGGGCTACCTCTACCAGGCCGGGATGATTCTCTCGCCCGATGGCCACTGCCGGGCCTTCGACGCGCGGGCCGGTGGCACGGTGCGAGGCAATGGCGTGGGCGCCGTCGTCCTCAAGCGCCTGGAGCGCGCCCTGGAGGACGGAGACACCATCCACGCGGTGATCCGCGGCAGCGCCATCAACAACGACGGCTCGGGGAAGATCGGCTACACCGCGCCGGGCCTGGCCGGACAGGCCGAGGTGATCGCCCGGGCGCAGGAGGTGGCCGGAGTCCAGCCCCACGAGGTGTCCTTCGTGGAGACCCATGGGACGGGCACGCCGCTGGGCGATCCCGTCGAGGTCGCCGCGCTGGCCAGGGCCTTCCAGCGGAACCCGGGCCCCCAAGGCCAGTGCGCGCTGGGAGCCACCAAGCCCAACATCGGGCACCTGGACGCGGCCGCGGGGATCGCGGGGCTGATCAAGACGGTGCTCTGCCTGCGCCACCGCCAGCTCCCGCCCGTCGTCCACTTCGAGCAACCCAACCCGGGACTGGGACTGGCCGGGACGCCCTTCTTCATCAACGCGCGGCTGTCGGACTGGACGCCTCTCGAGGGCCTGCCCCGGATCGCCGGGGTGAGCTCCTTCGGCATCGGCGGAACCAACGCCCACGTGGTGGTGGAGGAGCCCCCGGCCCGGCCCGCCGCGG
>DASQMW010000093.1:0-40424 GCA_035645295.1 Archangium sp. | reverse complement strand
GCTATGAAAGACATTGGCGCGCGCCTGGGGCCCTTCGACGTGACGATGATCGAAGTGGGCCAGTACCACAGCGCGTGGCCGGACTGGCACATCGGGCCCGAGCAGGCGGTGCTCGCGCACCGGATGGTCCAGGGCCGCGTGCTGCTGCCGGTGCACTGGGGGCTGTTCACCCTCGCGGTCCACGGCTGGACCGAGCCCATCGAGCGCGTGCTCGCGGCCGCCGTGCAGGGGAAGGACACGGTCGTCATCCCCAGACCCGGTCAGAGCATCGAGCCCGCGGCCCCGCCCGCGCACGAGCGCTGGTGGCCGGAGCTGCCCTGGGAGACCGCGGCGCAGCATCCCATTGTCTCCACCCGGGTGAACTGAAAGGGGAGGAGGTTCCGGACGCGCTCGGGCGCAACTGGTCCGATTGTTGGACCAGTCGGCACGCCGCGCGTCCGGCGGGCCTCCCGGCGCGTGCTGCCGCGCGAAGGGGGAGGCGACCGTTTCCTGACGTCATGACAGAACCATGACGAAGAGATGGAGGACTCACGGCCATCCGCTCCGCCCAGTGCCGATAGGTTGACGTTCGTTGTTGCTCTCTCCCCCAGGGGTCCTCCCCTTCCTGGAGCACGCAATGCGTCAATCCCTTCCCCGTTTCGCCACCGTTGCCCTCGCGAGCTGCGCGGGTGTTGCCCTCCTCACCGCCGCGGATACGCGCAAGCCCGCCACGGAGTGGCTGGCCCGTCCTGCCGAAGCCGCCCGCGTGGCGCGAGTGGAGGCGAGCCTCGCTCCCGCCACCCTGCCGGGCGAGGAGCCCCTGCAGCTGTCACTCCAGCGTTGGATGGAGCTCTACAAGATTCCGGGCCTGAGCATCGCCGTGTTCGAGAAGAACACCCTCGTCTGGGCCAAGACGTATGGCGTGAAGCAGGCGGGAAGCCCGGAGCCCGTCACCGTCGACACGCTGTTCCAGGCGGCCTCCATCAGCAAGCCGGTGACGGCGCTGGCGGCGCTGCGCTACGCCGAGCAGGGCAAGTGGTCGCTCGACGCCAACCTCAACGAGAAGCTGGTGTCGTGGAAGGTGCCGGACAACGAACTCACCCAGGAGCAGAAGGTGACGCTGCGCCGGGTGCTCAGCCACACCTCGGGCCTGACGGTGCACGGCTTCCCGGGCTATGCCGTCAACGAGCCGCGGCCCACCGTCCCGCAGTTGCTCGATGGGCAGAAGCCGGCGAACACGGAGCCGGTGCGCGTGGACCTCACGCCCGGCTCGGAGACCCGGTACAGCGGCGGCGGGCTGACGGTGGTCCAGTTGATGATGGAGGACCAGCTCAAGAAGCCGTTTCCGCGCATCATGAAGGAGGCGGTGCTGGAGCCGCTCGGCCTGAAGGACAGCACGTTCGAGCAGCCCCTGCCCGCGGGGCTGGCCGCGAGGACGGCCGCCGGGACGCGCGCGAGCGGAGAGAGCGTCGAGGGCCGTTGGCACGTCTACCCGGAGATGGCGGCCGCCGGCCTGTGGACGACGCCGTCGGACCTGGCGCGCATCGCCATCGAGGTGTCGAAGGCGAAGGCGGGCGCGTCCAAGCGCGTGCTGTCCCAGGCGATGACGAAGCAGATGCTCTCCCAGCAGTCGGAGGGGTACGGGCTCGGGTTCGAGCTGCATGAGGGCACGGACCGGTTCGGCCACGGTGGCTGGAACGAGGGCTTCACGGCCACGCTGATCGCCTTCGCCGACTCGGGCAGCGGGGTGGTGATCATGGCCAACTCGGACAACGGGCCCCTGCTCTTCGAGCGGATCGCCGCCAGCATCGCCGAGGAGTACGGCTGGAAGTCCTTCACCCACCGCCTGCGGTCCCCGCTGATGATGGTGGACCTGCTCGCGCGCATCCGGGGCGGGGAGGCCGTCGTCGCCTGGTACGAGGGGATGCGGGCGGAGGGCCAGCGGTTGCCGCCGCCCCTGCTGACGAAGATCGCCTATGGGCTGCTGCTCTCGGGCAAGCACGGCGATGCCGTGAAGGTGCTCGAGGTGCAGGTGAAGTACTTCCCGGAAGACGCCGAGGCCCATGACAGCCTGGGGGAGGGCTACTCCAAGGGGGGCAGGAAGCAGGAGGCCATCGCCAGCTACAAGAAGGCGCTCGCGCTCGACCCTCGGAACAGCAACGCCGTGAAGAGGCTCGAGCAGCTCGGTGCGAAGCCCTGAGGTGCGGTGAGCGGAGTTGAACCCGAGCGGAGGAGGCGTAGGCTGGCGTCCCGTGGCCCCGACTCCTCCGTTGCTCGATGACATGCTCGTCTTCGCCGAGGTCGTGAGCGCGGGAGGCCTCACCGCGGCGGCGGCGCGGCTGGGGTTGCGCAAGTCGACGGTGAGCCGGAGGCTGGCGGCGCTGGAGGAGCGGCTGGGGACGCGGCTGCTCGAGCGCAACACGCGGCGGTTGAGGCTCACCGAGCCGGGGCGCGAGTACCACGCCCACTGCGCGCGGCTCGTCGCGGAGGCGCGAGCGGTGAACCGGGCGGTGAGCGAGTCGCGCGGCACACCCCGGGGCACGTTACGGGTGGCCACGTTCTCGTTGCTGGGCGAGCTGCTCACGCCGGTGCTCGCCGAGTTCCTCCTGCGCCACCCGCAGGTGCGCGTGCAGCTGTCACTCGCCCAGGCGCACGTGGACCTCATCGCCGAGGAGTACGACCTGGCGCTGCGCACCGGGCCGCTGATGGACTCGTCCATGGTGGCGAGGCAGCTCGGGCACGTGCGCACCGGCTATTACGCGAGCCCCGCCTACCTCAGCCGGCGCGGCACGCCCCAGTCACCCGAGGCGCTCGAGGGCCACGAGTGCGTGCTGATCGCCGAGCCGGGCACGGACGAGGTGTGGTTCTTCACGGGCCCGCGAGGCGCGCGCACGGTGCCGGTGAGTGGCCGGTTGCAGGTGCCCAGCGTGCGCGCGGGCCATGCGGCGGCACGAGCGGGGCTCGGACTGGTGCGCCTGCCCACCGTGCTCGTCGCGGATGACGTGCGCGCGGGCGTGCTCGTCCCGGTGCTGGAGGCGGTGACGCCGCCGGGCCTGCCCCTCTACGCCGTCTATCCCAGCAGCCGGCAGCTTCCGTCCAAGGTGCGCGCCTTCCTCGACATGCTCGCCGAGCGCCGGGCTTCCCTTCCCTGGGCGCACTGAGGGAATGGGGCTCTTCGCGGAACAATCCATTGCGTGCCGGGCTCTCGTCCGTCCGGGTTGCCGCCGTTAAGTCTTTGCGTGGGAGGTGGGGCGATGGCCATGGAGGCCAGGACGCACCCACCCCGCGAGGGACACGCCATGACCACGGACATCATCGACCTGAAGGACCCGGACTTCCGCCGCGAGGTGTTGGAGGCGGAGGGGCCGGTGCTGGTGGACTTCACGGCGGAATGGTGCGCTCCGTGCCGTGCCATCAAGCCGGCGCTGGAGGCGCTCGCCTCCGAGTACAAGGGCCGGGTGAAGGTGGCGCGGCTCGACGTCGACGACAACCTGATGACGGCACAGGAGTACGGAATCCGCTCCATGCCCACCCTGCTCTTCTTCAAGCAGGGCAAGGTGGTGGGCCAGATTGTCGGGGCCGTGCCGCGGGCGAAACTGGCGAGCGCCTTCCAACAGGTGCTCTGAGACGGGAGCATCTCGCGCCACCTCGAATGGCTGGACCGGCGGGTGGCGGACCTTCCCGGCGCCGCTGCTGCTCGGAGCGCAGGTTCAGGGACAGGCATCCAGCCTCGGATGGGCCTGCTGGCCAATACTCTTCCAGAGGGCCCACGGAGATTGTGACGAGGAAGTCCGCTGGGTCCGCACTTCATGGAAGGGTCCGGCACGGGGGCCAACGTGCAGCCTGGAAGAATTCGAGTCGGCATCCTGGATGACCAACGCGTCTTCCGGGACTGTCTGGTGACGCTCTTCGAGCAATCAGGAATGGAGGTCGTCGCCTGCAGCCCCGATGTGCAGGGCTTCCGGGCCCAGGTGGAGCAGGCGGCGCCAGACGTGGCCATCATCGACATTCAGCTCGACTCCTCGGACGGACAGGAGGTGGCTACCGGCCTGGACGTGGTGGAGTGGCTCTGGAGCAAGCATCCGGCTACCGCCTCCCTCATCCTCTCGGCTTGCTGGGACAGGCCTCTGGTGGAGCGCTGTTTTCACGCAGGCGCGGCAGGCTACCTATGTAAGCTGAATGTGAGCCGCGCCGAGCTGCTCTCCGCCGTCGTGCGGGTGGCCCGTGGAGAGAGGCTCATTCCCCAGAAGTTGCGCGCGCAGCTCCTCGAGGAGGCGGACGACGAGGGGGCCGGCCACTCCGCCGGCTGAGCGGAGGGGAGTTGCCGGCCACACCGGGGAGGAGAGGCTCCCTGCCTCGGCTGCTCGAGCGCCAGGCCCGTGTGCTGGCGGCGGGCCTGCTGGGCTCGGCTTCACGCTGACGGGGAGGGTCTTGCGCCCCCCCATCAGACTCCAGAAGCGTGGCCTACAGCCAGTGGTCCTGCCAGAGCGTGACGACCTTGTGCGACTGGGGGAACAGGACGACGAAGAGCCGGAAGATGCCGCCTCCGTACGAACCCTCATGGACGGCCACCTGCACGTTCTCCGTACCGTTGCCGTAGGTGGAGAGAATCTCCGGGTGCAGCGGCATGTAGGCGATCTCCATGCGCGCCTCCATGTCCGCGTACGGAATGATGCCGGTGAAGGACATGCCGTAGTACCAGACGGCGTCCTGCACCTGGGCGGTGCGCTGCGCCATGGCGAGCGTGGGCTCGCCCGAGTAGGCCCACGGGAAGTTGTAGACGTGCAGCTCGCCGTCGCAGCCTCCATCACAGCCCCAGTAGGCCTGCCGCTCCAGGTCGTAGATGTGGGGCGGGAGCGCCTCCTCGTTGAGTTGCAGCGTGTAGCTCGAGGGGGCCGGGGGCGGGAGGGACAGGTCATCGAGCTGGAGGCGGAACTGCTTGCCCGCGCCGGTGCCGGTGCTCACCACCACGAGGTACTCGCCGTCCTGGGGCAGGGTGAGGCTGGCCACCTTGCTGAGCTGCCCGTAGCCCGCGTCATCATCCTGGGCCAGCACCGTGGTGCCGTAGCTGCCATCCGCCTGCCGCGGGCCGTACACGAAGAGGCCCGTGTCCAGGTACATGGAGCTGCCCAGGTGCGTCACCTCCAGCTTCACCCACCTGCTCGCCGGCGCCTGGAAGCTGAAGGACAGGTACTGCGGGTGGGTGGTGAAGCGCGTCTGCACGGCACCGGGCAGGGCCGCCGCGCCGAGGTACGCGGTGCTGTCCAGGATGTTGCCGCTGGCCGGCGCGGGCGGCGGGTACAGCACCGCCTGGGTGCTCTCGCCCACTTCCGGCGCGGAGAGCGGCTCGGCGTCGGTGGCACCACCACAGGCGCTGGCCGCGGCCAGCAACAGCACGAGACACGACTTCCTCAGCTTCGACAGCATGGGTGCTCCTTCGGGAGGGGAGGGGGACCGGTCCGCATTTGCCGGGAAGTAGGAGAATCCCAGAAGCGCGGGGAGGTTCTCAAGCCACACCTTCCGGAGGCTTGACCCGGGGGGCCGCACCACGGAAGGTCGCCGGATGAGGGAACATGTGCTCCTCGAGTGAGCCCGCGTGGCGCTCGCGCGACAGGGTGGAGGTCCCCACCTCCCTGCTGCTCGAGCAGCTCCAACTCCTGCCCGAGGAGCGCATCGACGCGCTCCTGCGCAAGGCCGCCGAGTCCCACCCGGAGATCGTCCTCTGGGAGCCGAGGGAGCTGATCTGGAACGTCGGGGGCTCGTCCTGGCTGGAGTTGGTGCGCGGCGAGGAGGCCCTGTGGGGCTCGGTTCCGTCCTGGGCGGCCCACCAGCACGTCGGACGCGTCCTCCAGCACTGGCGCCGGGAGTGACGCGGATGGACAACGTACGATTCCACCCGTACGCGGCCGGATTCACGGAGGTGCGGGTGCTTTCGAGACGTTCCATGCGGTCAGGCACGGCCTCCGCGGCGGGGCTCGCCTGGTCTCCATGGGCCCTCGGCTTCGCGTTCGCACTCGGGTCTCTGGTCTGGGGTGGGTGCGCAACTCCGGCTCCCACTGCGCGCCCACCCGGGACACCCATGAAGACGAGCTGTCCCGCCTCCATCGAGCTGCCCACGGTCGAGGAGTGCCGCGAGGAGGCGGCAAGGATTGATGACGAGCTCCTCATGAGCTGCATGCGCCGGCAGTGCAGCACCATCACGGTGACCTGCGGTGAGTGGAGCCGGCAGAAGTGTAGGGAGGAGAGTCAGCGTTCCAGCAGGGCCGTGCTTGCGTTCACCCTGGTTCCCTGGCCGGGACTGCTCTATCGGTTCTACCCGGTCAAGGAGACCCACTGGTGCGAGGATCCGACATCGCCTGAGTGCTCCACGAAGGTGGTCATCCACGAACTGGCGCATTCGTGCGGCTGGAACCATGGACAAGGCCATAACGTTCCCGGGAACAACCCTGAGCGCGAGCCCCTCGCTGAATGCGCATGTGCTGACGAGAACGGTGCGAGGACTGCATGCGAATGAACCCTGTCGGACTTGGACTTGTCTCCCTATGCCTGCTGGTGGCCTGTTCGGGGTTCCCCTTCTTCGGGAAGCGAGCCCCATCCAAACCAGGCCATGGGGCCATCAGTGACGCGGGTGTTGCGCTTCCTTCTCGCGTCATGATGGAGGTGCAAGACATCCAATACGATGGGTTTACGATTTCGGCGCGAATCCTGGTGAGTCCCGAAGGGGGCTCCTTGCGCCTGGACAGACGGCTCATTCCGAGCGTCGATGTGAGCATTGGGATCTTCGCGGATTGTGAGCGTGGGTCCGTGCCGTCCATCCACATGGATAGCTTCTTCCCACCCTCGAATCGGGCGGAGAACCTCATGGTTCTCGAGCCCGGCTACTGGTACGGCACCACGGTGCACTTCATGCCATTCGATGACCACTTCACCGGTCTCGGGCCGGAGTGCGTCGAGGCCACCCTCCGGCTGCACGCATTCGACGGCAGAGTCGTCGCCCGCGAGCGCATCCGGGCCCTGCGTCCTCCCTCGCCGGACGGGGGCACGCGCAAGGACGGATGGCCGGAGATAGACTGGGACGCGCTGCTGGACGGCGGCACGGAGATGGACGGCGGCACACGGGAAGTCCCGCCCCCCGCCGAGGACGCGGGCTCCTTTGCAAACCCGCCCGGCACGCGGTAGCGAGGCGGCATGCGGATTCCGGACTTCAAGCTCGAGCGCTACTTCGCGAAGTGGGAGTTCAACGCGCCGTACCTGCTGTGCTCCTCGGACATCGAGGGCTGGCGGATGAGCGAGTTGCTCGCGCTGGCGGATGAGGACGGGCGCGAGCGCTGGGAGCGGCTGTCGCTGGGCTACACGGAGTCCACCGGGCTGCCGGCGCTGCGCGAGGAGATCTCCCGGCTGTACCCCGGAGTGGGGCCACGGCACGTGCTGACGTTCGGTGGGGCGCAGGAGGCCATCTTCGTCCTGATGAACGTGCTGTTGGGGCCGGGGGACCACGCGGTGGTGACGTGGCCGGGCTACCAGTCGCTGTACGAGGTGGCGAGGGCCACGGGCGCCGAGGTGTCGCTGCTGCGGCTGCGCGAGGAGGACGGCTGGAAGCTGGACCTGGAGGCGCTGAAGCGCGAGCTGCGCCCCCAGACGAAGCTGCTGGTGGTCAACTTCCCGCACAACCCGACGGGGGCCCTGCCGGACGCGGCGGCGTGGAAGGGCCTCTTCGCGCTGGCCGAGGAGCGGGGGGCCTACGTCCTGTCGGACGAGGTGTACCGGCTGCTGGAGCAGGACCCGAAGGACACCCTGCCGGCGGCGGCGGAGCTGTCGGCGCGGGGCGTGAGCCTGGGGGTGCTGTCCAAGGCCTTCGGGCTGGCGGGGCTGCGCGTGGGGTGGCTCGCGAGCCGGGACACGGGCTTGCTGGAGCGCTGCGCGGCCTACAAGGACTACACCACCATCTGCAACGCGGCTCCGAGCGAGGTGCTCTCCCTCATCGCGCTCCGGGCGAAGGAGCGCGTGCTGGCCCGGAGCCGGGAGCTCCTCGCGCGCAACCTCGCGGTGCTCGATGGTTTCTTCGCACGGCGGGCGGACACGTTCCGCTGGGTGCGCCCGGCCTCGGGAAGCGTGGCCTTCCCCAGGTTGTTGAAGGACATGCCGGTGGCGGAGTTCTGCCAGCGGCTGGTGGAGGCGGAGGGCGTGCTGCTGTTACCCGGCGACGTGTATGACTTTCCGGGCAACCACTTCCGGCTCGGACTGGGCCGGACGAACATGCCCGACGCGCTCGCTCGGCTGGAGCGCTTCTGTGACACGTTGTGATGCGGAGCCGCCGTGCCGGGTGCCTCTGTCCCGAGGGCTTTGTACGTCGCACGACACATGGCCGAGGCCTGGTGCTACCCGAAGCCCTGGGACGTGAAGCCCGGGTCTCGCGCTAGGACACCCCATGGTATGGCGGTGGTAGGCCTGGAAGGAGCGAGGGCGAGATGAGCGTGTCGACGATGGAGCGGTCTCAAGACCGGATTCCCACGGGGGTGCCGGGCCTGGACACCGTCCTGCATGGCGGCCTGCTGCGCCGGGGCGTGTACATGCTCCAGGGCCGCCCGGGCGCGGGGAAGACGATCCTCAGCAACCAGATGTGCTTCCACCATGCCGCGCAGGGCGGCCGCGTCCTCTACGCCACGCTGCTGGCCGAGACGCACGAGCGCCTGCTCTTCAACCTCGAGCCGCTCACCTTCTTCGACACCGCGCGCATCCCCGAGCAGGTCTCCTACCTGAGCGCCTTCGCGACGCTCGAGCAGGGCGGCCTCAAGGCGCTCGTGGAGGTGCTGCGCCGCGAGGCGCGGGCGCGCAAGGCCACCCTGCTCGTGGTGGACGGCCTGGTGACGGTGGAGGAGAGCTCCCAGACGAAGCGGGACTTCAAGAGGTTCATCCACGAGCTGCAAATCCACGCCAACCTCGTCGGCTGCACCATCCTGCTGCTCACCAGCTCCAGCGAGGAGCCGGTGGGGCCCGAGCACACCATGGTGGACGGCGTCCTCGAGCTGACGGACAACCGGCTGGGCCGCAAGGCGGAGCGCGAGCTGGAGGTGAAGAAGTTCCGGGGCAGCAGCTACCTGCGCGGCGGCCACGCCTTTCAAATCACCCGCGACGGCATCGTGGTGCTCCCGCGCCTCGAGGCCCTCCTGCAGGAACCCTCCCGCGAGGACCCCTGCAAGACGGACCGGATCTCCACGGGCATCTCCCAGCTGGACAAGATGATCCACGGGGGCCTTCCGTGTGCCTCCACCAGCGTCCTCTTTGGCCCCACCGGGGCGGGCAAGACGACGTTCGGGCTGCACTTCCTCGATGAGTCGAGCAAGTCCCAGCCTGGCCTCCTCTTCGGCTTCTACGAGACGCCGCCTCGCCTTCTCCTCAAGGCCGGGACGCTGGGGCTCGGCCTCGCCAAGAAGCACAAGCAGGGCGTCATCGACATGATGTGGCACCCGCCCACCGAGCGCATCCTCGACGGGCTCGGCAACAAGCTCCTCGCGGCGGTGCACGAGCGGGGCGTGAAGCGGCTCGTCGTCGACGGGGTGGACGGTTTCCTGCAATCGGCGGCCCAGCCTGAACGCATCAGCCACTTCCTCGCCGCGCTCACCAACGAGCTGCGGGTGCTCGGGGTCACCACCCTCTACACCAGCGAGCTGCAGGAGATGTTCAGCCACGACGTGAAGCTGCCGATCAGCGGAGTCTCCAGCCTCGTCGAGAACATCTTCTTCCTGCGCTTCGTGGAGCTGCGCTCGAAGCTTCACCGGATGCTGTCCGTGGTGAAGATGCGCGACAGCGACTACGACTCCTCCCTCCAAGAGTACCGCATCACGTCCCGGGGCATCCAGCTCGCCGACACCTTCCAGGGGGCCGAGTCCATCCTCTCGGGTGAGGCGAAGGCGGTCTCCCCGCCCAAGCGCAGAGGCCTGCTCAAGAAGCGGAGCAGGTAGCCGTGAAGACCCTCCTCGTGGTGGACGATGAGGTCGGTATCACCGAAGCGCTCAACGACCTGTTGAGCGAAGAGGGTTTTCACGTCCTCGTGGCGGGCAATGGCAAGGAGGCCCTGGCGCGCATGGCCGAGAAGCGGCCGGACCTCATCCTGCTCGACTACATGATGCCGGTGATGGATGGGCGCGAGCTGCTCCTGGCCCTCCAGGGCGACGCCGCGCACCGGAACATCCCGGTGCTCATGATGAGTGCCGTGCCCCGCTCCAGCCTTCCCCTGGACTGCAAGCCTGTGGCCTTCCTGCGCAAGCCCTTCACCATCGACCGGCTGCTGGTGGAGGTGCGCCGGCTGCTCGGACCCTAGGCCGCCCGGGCGCGGCTTGTGAAGGCCCGCAGGTCCCTCGCCCAGAGCCGCTCGCGCTCCGTCGAGTCGCCGAAGGGGCCAGGGGAGCGAGCGCGCGTCGCGGGACGCCGGGGAATTCATTTGATTGATGGACCCGGGCGGGCAGGTCATGGATGCTCGGGGAGCCGCCCCGGGTTGGGAGTAGGGGAGGATGGCACTCACCCGCGAGGGCTCTTTTTTGGAAAACAATCAGCACCGCATCGCGCTGTTCCTCGACTTCGAGAACCTGGTGACGAACACCGGGTTCACCTCCGGCAACTTCGACCTGCAGCCGGCGATGGATCGCCTGCTGGAGCGGGGCAAGGTGGTGTTCCGCCGCGCCTACTGCGACTGGTCGCGCTTCAAGGATGCCAAGGGCAACCTGCACGAGTTCGGCGTCGAGCTCATCGACGTGCCGCCCTCGACGCGCTCGGGGAAGAACGGGGCGGACATGCGCCTGGTCATCGACGCGCTGGAGCTGTGCTACGCGCGCGAGCACATCGACACCTTCGCCATCGCCTCGGGAGACAGCGACTTCTGCCCGCTGGCGTACAAGCTGCGCGAGAACGGCAAGCAGCTCATCGGGCTGGCGGTGAAGGAGGCGACGAGCCCCCTCTTCGTGAAGGCCTGTGACGAGTTCATCTACCTGCGGCCGCGCACCCGGGCGGAGAAGGACAAGGAGAAGCGCGCCCACGAGGAGGAAGGCGGGCGGGGCCGGGGCAAGCACGGCAAGGGGCACGGGGAGCGCCAGGGGAAGGAGCAGGCGCACGGGCCCAAGGGGAAGGCCGAGGGGTCGAAGGCCGAGGGGTCGAAGGTCGAGGTGCCGGAGAGTGTGGTGGAGGTGGTGCAGCGCCTGCTGGCGCGGACCACGGGGACGCTCAATCCGTCGCTCATCAAGGAGGCCCTGGTGCGCAAGGAGCCGGACTTCGACGAGCGAGACCATGGCTTCTCCTCGTTCACCAAGCTGCTGTCGGCGCTGGAGCAGGAAGGGGTGCTCAAGCGGGTGCAGCAGGGGCGGCAGTGGTACGTGGTGGCGCCGGACGCGGCGCCGCTGGAGCCCACGCCCGAGTCGAAGGGCCGGGGCCGGGCCGCGCGTCCTCCCGTGGAGGAGGAGGACGATGAGGAGGTCTACCCGGATCCGGTGGACGACTTCTGAGTCACGCCGGGGCGGAAGGGCGGACTACCTGCCCTTCTGCTTCTTGTGGTGGGCCTCGATGCGCTGCTTGAAGTCGGGCATCAGGTCGTTGGGGATGGGAATCGAGAGGTTGTACTGGGCGATCTTCCACGCGCCCCCGTCCTTCACGAGGACGCCCGAGCCGCGGGCCGGTCCCATGTTGGGTGTAGAGAGCGCCTCGTCGAACCAGGCGACGGCGCCGTCCTTCGAGAAGCTCACCTGGCGTGACACGGAGGTGAAGCTCCAGGCCTTGCCCTTGGAGAAGTGAGGTTTCGCCCAGGCGCGGAACGCGTCGCGCGTCCAGCGCTCGGTGGCATCGGTGCCGAGGAAGACGGCATCGGGCGTGAAGTGGCCGAAGTAACGGGCCTCGTCCGCCTGGGCGGCGGCCTTGTGCCAGTCATCGAGTACGGTGTTCACGGAGGCCGTGGGCGTGGACGCGGCGGGCGTTCCCGCATCGGGCGTGGCGGTCAGCAGGGCGAGGCAGAGCAGCGCGGCGGTGGGCATGGGCGCCATGAGCGCGCGGGCTCATGGATTGGTCAAGGACCGAGGGAGACTCCGGGCGCGTTCGGGAGCAGCGGGTCCGACGGTTGGACCCGTTGGCAGGCCGCGCGGCCGGGAGGGCCTAGAACGCCTTGTACCCGGCCAGGGCGATGCGGACGATCTCGGTCCGGAGCGTGTCCTCGGTTTGTTCGCGCGCCCAGTTCAGGTGGGTCTCGAGGCTGTGGCCTCCTGCCTTGTTGCCCGCGATCACGGCGCCCTGCTTGAGGTTCGCGAAGACCTGCTGGAGCCTGTCCTTGCCCAGACGGCGAACCTTGGCCATCGTCAGATCGACGAGGGAGTCGACCTCGCCGTTCACCACCGCGGCGGTCTGACCCCGGGCCCAGCGGCGGTGCGCTTCGAGGTCCGTCGCCGACTTGCCATCGGCCACCTGCCACGCGTTCTTGACGTAGGCGAACACGTTGGCTCGTTGCTCCTGGGTGATCTCCGGCCCGCCCGTGAGGAAATACGTCTGCGCCTGGGCGTTTCCAGAGAAGAAGAACATCACGCCCAGCACGAGGAGCTGCCCGGCGAAGTGGCGAAGCGAAACCATGGACCATCCTTCTTTCGTTGAGGGGGATGCGGCTTCCCTCTGACGGGCCGTGCGCTTGTTTATTCTTGTCGGTGAAGGTGGGCCGGTGCGTCCCTTGCTCGCGCGTCCCTGGGTGAGGGACTGTTGGGGGACTGTCCAGGAGACCCTCCATGGCCCCGCCCCTTCCGCAACAGACGGCTGCGCGCATCGCCCCCGTGTCCCAGAAGCAGACCGCCCGGGACGTCATCAACATCGTGGTCATGGTGGGCGGCACCGTGGATCCGATCAACAGCGATCCCAAGGCCCGCTCCTCCAGCTACCGCAACCCCAATATTCCTCCGCCTCCCGATCCCAAGGTGAACAACGATTCGGACTGGTACTGGGGCGACAACAAACTGCTCCGCGATGCGCTCGAGGGCCTCCAGAAGAAGTACCGCAACCTCCACCTCTTCGTCGCCCACGGGTGGACGGGCGACAACTCGCCCACCAACCGGCGCATCGCTGGGGCCTACCTCGCGGACCGGTTGTGCGGAGGCAATGGTGAGAAGGCCTACTACAAGGGCTTCCTCCAGAGCGAGGTGTCCATCCACCTCATCGGGCACTCGCATGGCGGCAACGCCATCAACGAGTTCACTCACCGGGCGGCCACCTCCAAGCAGTGGCCGAAGCAGTGGAAGATCCGCAGCGTCACCTACCTGTCCACGCCCTTCTTCACGCGGCTGCATCCGGTGGACACCGGCGTCTTCCACAAGGACTGCCGCATCCTCAATGTCTACTGCAAGTACGACCTGACCCAGCGTGTCATCGCCGACTTCTCGCTCAACCCCCTCAATGACGTGCTCCAGCAGGTGCGCGCCTCCGAGCTGATGGAGCGGATCGCCCAGGTGAAATTCGACACGGGGCTCCTCCAGAGCGCCATGCTGTCCGTGGATGTGCAGCTCACCCGGAGCAAGTGGTACCAGCTCGATCCCAAGCTGCTGATGGACGCGGATGCGGGCATGAAGCTCTACGAGGGGGTGCTCTCCACCCTGAAGCAGATCCATGCCGTGTTCGACAAGGCGCGGGAGATCATCGGCAGGTTCAACCAGGGCATCGACTACCCGGTGCCCAAGGAGTTGGACGCGAAGTTGACGAAGCATCGCCAGGTGATGAGCGACGCGCTCGCCTCGAAGTTCCGCCTCCGGTTGGACGAGATCGAGCGGGGGCTGGACAAGACGAAGAAGGCCTTCCTGGCCCGCCTCAAGGGCGGCAAGTTTCCGCACCAGGGCTTCTTCGAGGATCTCCACGTCACCGCGTTCCTCCTGCCGTTGGTCAAGTTCCTCTCGGTGGATCGCTCCAGCCTGCGGGGGCCGCTGTGGGACCTGGTGTATGAGCTGCTCAAGGAGCAGATCCACGAGTTCGACAACACGAAGACTTCACCCTCGGACCAGCTCCGGGGGACGCCGTTCGCGGCCCGGATCGTGGACCTGCCCATCACGACTGAGGATCCGTTCCACGGCAAGGGCAAGGATGCCGCTTTCGACAAGTTCATCTCGCGACTGGAGGGCATCGAGGCCCGCTATGCGGAGAGCCCCTCCCAACATGCGCTGATGGATCTGCTCTTCACGCTCATTGCCCAGATGGAGCCGCTGAGGACCGCGGTGTCCAAATGGGCGACCGCGGTGGACTGGTACGAGGGCATGTTGCGCAGCCAGGCCTGGGTGAAGTCGAAGCTGGGAACCCAGACGGATCAGGACAAGCTGGTGCTGCGGTTCGTGCAGATGCTGGAGAGCTATGCGCTCATCTTCAAGGACCGAGACTGCGGGTCGATGCAGGTGGATGACCCCCAGTTCACGCCGCCCCTGGGCAGCCTCCCCTACTTCGCAATCGAGGCGCACTCCAGCAGCCGCAAGAAGCTGTACCCGAAGGTGAAGCAGGCGCTGGAGGGCCAGTTCGATACCCTGCCGCGTGCGGGACGTTGATCGGATGTGTGCCGCTCAACGGGCGGGGGTGGGAATGCACCGCCCCACGGAGCCCTTTGCACACTTGCTATAGTCCGTCCAGGTGGCGCCCGACAGCCGTGCGTCCGTCAGGTCCGCCCCCTCCAGGTTGGCCAGTTCCAAATTGGCATCGCGCAGATCCGCGCCCCGGAAGATGGCTCCCTCGAAGTTGCAGTTCGCCAGGGTGGAGGCTCGCAAGTTGGCTCCAGAGAGGTCCGCGCGCATGAGGAGCGCGCCTCCAGCGGGCACGTCGTAGAGGTACCTCTTCTCCGAGCGGCGATAGGGCCCGTTCGGTCCGTGCAGGCCACTCTCTTCCAGGTTGATGCCGCGCAGGTTGGCGCCCTCGAAGTTGGCGGACTCCGAGGTGACGGCTTCGCGCAGATCCACTCCCTCCAGATTGGCGCCCTGGAGCTGCGTGCTCAGCAACCGGGTGTGGTCGAGCCGAGCCCCGCGTAAGTCCGCCTGGCGCGCATCCACCCACTCCAGCCCGGCCTCGGTGAGGTCGGCGTTGCGCAGGCGCGCGCGAGTCAGCTTCGCTCTCATCAGTGTCGCACCTTTGAGGCGCGCCCCTTCGAGGTCCGCCCCTTCCAGCGAGGCGCCCTGGAGATCGCACCCCTCGCACTCGCGCGTCTCCAGCAGGCGCCGGATGGTCTTCTCGCGCTCGCTGAGACAGCCGGAGAGGGCGGGGCCGCCTATCAAGAGGACGAGGGAGATGAACTGGCCGAGGCGCATCGGGTGTCGCATGGCCCTGGAGTCTACCCCGTCCAAGGCGTCATACACTGCGTAGGGCGCGCGTCCCCTGAGTGAGCGGGCGCGTGTCGCTCAACGGGGGCGGGTGGGAATGCACCGCCCCACGGAGCCCTTTGCACACTCGCTGGAGTCCGTCCAGGTAGCGCCCGACAGCCGTGCGTCTGTCAGGTCCGCGCCCTCCAGGTTGGCCTGTTCCAGACTGGCGTTGCGCAGATCGGCGCCCCGGAGGATGGCTCCCTCGAAGTTGCAGTTCGCCAGGGTGGCGGCTCGCAGGTTGGCTCCCGAGAGGTCGGCGCGCATGAGGAGCGCGCCTCCGGCAGGGACGTGGTAGAAATGCCCCTTCTTCGAGCGGCGATGGGGTCCGTCTGGTCCGTGCAGGCCGCTCAGCTCCAGGTTGATGCCGCGCAGGTTCGCGCCCTCGAAATTGGCGGACTCCCGGGCGACAGCTTCGCGCAGATCCACCCCTTCCAGATTGGCTCCCTGGAACTGCGTGTGCGCCAGGCGGGTGTTGTCGAGTCGAGCCCCGCGCAAGTCCGCCTGGCGCGCATCCACGTTCTCCAATCCTGCGCTGGTGAGGTCGGCGTTGCGCAGGCGCGCGCGAGCCAGCTTCGCGCCTATCAGCGTCGCCCCCTTGAGGCGTGCTCCCTCCAGGTCCGCTCCTTCTAGCGAGGCCTCTTTGAGATCGCACTGCTCGCACTCGCGCGTCTCCAGCAGCCGCCGGACGGTCTTCTCGCGCTCGCTGAGGCACCCGGAGAAGGTGGGGGCGCCCAGCAGGAGGACGAGGGACAGGAACCGGCCGAGGCGCATCGGGTGTCGCATGGCCTCGGACTCTACCCCGTCCCCCGTGCGCCGCTTCAGGGCCCGGTGTCTCCGGCCGGGTGGCGGATGGCCCTCCGCTCGCCGACAGGGCTTTCATGGGGACTCCTTCCGGACTCGGAGTCACGCACCATGGTGCTGCCGCTGATGTTGATACTGGGGTTGTCGCTGGGACAGGCGCCCGACTTCCTCGACGTGCAACCCATGGGCAGCGGCTACCAGGTGCTGGCCGGTGGCGGGCTCGTCTACCGCTGGAGTGGCCGGGGCGAGCTGGTGCTGGAGGCGCAGCTCGGCGCGCCCGCCACCGCGCTCTACACTTGTGACAACCGCCACGCCGTCGCGGTGGGCTCCCAGGGTCAGGTGCACGTATCCGCTTCGGGGCTCGCCTGGCGCCGCGTCACGCTGGAAGGCGCGTCGGACCTGTGGGCGGTGGCCGGCTCGGGCTGCGAGCGCGTGTTGCTCGCCGGAGACGGGGGGCTCTGGCAGGGCTCCCTCACGAGCGAGGCGCCCGTCTTCACCCGGCTGCCCCTGCCCGCGAAGCTCCCTCCCCTCTATGGCCTCTCCGTCGAGCGCGAGCGCGCCGTCGCGGTGGGCGCGGGCGGCACGGTGCTCCTCCAGCGCTTCGCGAATCGTCCCTTCACGAAGGTGAACGCCGGCACCGAGGCCCCCCTGCTCGCGGTGACGCTGCTCGGCGGCGAGCGCTACGTGGTGGCCGGGGCGGGCGGCCTGTGGCTCGGCTACGGGGACACGCTGCGGCAGGTGTACGTGGACGAGGCCGAGGTCTTCACCCGCGTGGTGTTCGCCGATGCGCGCGTGGGCGTGGCGCTCGGACAGGGAAAGGTGCTCGTCACCACGGACGGCGGCGAGAGCTGGCGCGTCCAACCCCGCGCCCACCTGCTGGGCACGGTGCACCTCGGCGGGGGCCGCTTCCTCGCGGTGGGACGTGGCGGAGCCTGGGGGGTGCTCGACACGGCCGCCCCCGAGTCCGGCCCCTCGCCGAAGCTGAAGGTGCCGCGCCGGCTGGTGCCCGGGGAGAAGCCGCCGGAGAAGAAGCCCCGGCCCGTCCCCGAGAAGCCCGTGTCCCCCGTGTCCCCACTGCCTCCCGTGCTCCTGCGCGCGGCTCCTCCGGCGGACCCGAAGTGCGTGCTGACGCTGGAGAAGAAGGACATGAAGGGGGCCTTCCTCGACGTGAAGCGCGTGGGCCGGGAGGTGCTCGTGGTGGGCTCGGATGGCACCGTGCGGCGGGCCGAGGGCGGTGCGCTGCCCGTGGTGCACGAGGTGGGCGAGCCGCTGCTGGGGCTCGCGGTGTCCCCGGACGGTGGCGAGGTGGCCGCGGTGGGCTACGGCGTCCTGGCGCGCTCGTCCGATGGGGGGTGGACGTTCCGCACGGAGCGCGCGCCCGTGGACGCTCCCTTCTTCGCCGCGGCCCATGCGGGAGACCTGCTGCTGCTCTTCGACGCGAACGGCCACGGTTGGCGCAGTGTGAAGGGGGGCCCTTTCGAGGCGCTCGCCCTGCCGCGCGCGGTGACGTACTTCGGCGCTTCCTTCGCGGACGCGCGGCGCGGTTATGTGGTGGGCGCGTGCGGCACGCTGCTGGAGACCCTCGATGGCGGCTCCACCTGGACGGTACTGCCCGCCCCCATCGAGGGGATGCTCCAGGGCGTGCTGGCCTGGGGCGATACGCTCTACCTCAGCGGCGACGGGGGCGTCTGGCGCAGCGAGGACCGGGGCCGTACCTTCCAGCAACTCCTGTCGAAGCTCGTCTGCGTGCGGCTCGCGCGCCAGGGCAACGCGGTGGCGGCGGCGTGCGGCGGTGGGATGGGCAACGTGCTGCACTACGCCGCCGACGGGCGCGACTTCCAGCCCGTCTCCGTGCCCTACTCGCACGCCCTGCTGTCGGTGGAGTTGCTGCCCGGAGAGGAGTTGCTCGCGGTGGGCGTGCGCGAGCAGTTCATCCGTGCCCGTCCCTCGGGCGGCTCCATCGCCTACGGCTCCAAGGCCATCCAGGAGTGGCGGGCCTTCATCGACGAGCACCAGCGCCTGCGGACACAGCCGGCTCCGAAGGCGCCTCCCCGGGCGGTGGCGGTGGCTCCCCTCTAGCGCGGGCTTCCGCCTGTCTCACAGGGACGAGGCGAGGCCTTCTGTCTATTGAGGTTCCGGCCGGGCGGCCGTGGCCGGCTGCTGGAGTCCGCGGGCGCACTTCATGGGGGGTTGACCCTCACCGGGAGGTGTCGGGACGGAAGCGCCGCTCGATGCGCGAGCGCAGCAACTCGAGGACTTCCTTCTCGGAGGTACCGGCCTCGGGCTCCAGCTTCAAGCTGATGGCGCCCCGGGCGACGGGGGCCTCGGGCTCGAGCTCCTTGCCGCGCTGGACGAGCCGCAGGTGCGCGGGGTCCAGCTCCACGCCGTAGGGCTGGAGGTACAGGTCCACGAAGCGCTGGATGAGCTGGGCGGTGGTGAGGGTCTCGCGCTCCTCGGGGAGGAGCTGGAAGCCGATGGTGGTGCCCGCCAGCCGCAAGCCCTGCTCGACGATGGTGCCGAGCCGCAGCGAATGGGGCAGCAGTGCCTCCTGGCCCTCGGAGCGGCTGTAGAGCCAGTAGCTCTTCTGTACGTGGGCGCACAGCGGGCACAGCATGCCGTTGAGCTCGTCGAGCCCTCGGGTGCGCAAGAGGTGCTGGAGGAGCACTTCCTCGCCGCAGCGCTTGCACTGCTCCTGGGGGCCGATGACGGCGAGCACGGAGCGGCCCCGCTCGGCCACGTCCGCGCGCTGGAGCGCCAGCGGCACGGCGGCGAGCAGCTCGGCGTCACGCAGTTGGAGGCCGAAGCGCACCTCCTTCTTCATCACCCGCATGCCGAGCTCCAGGTGGCGCGGCAGCCGGGTGAGGGCCTGGTCGTAGGTAGGCGCCTCCGGCATGTCGAGCTCGCGCAGCAGCTCGTAGCGCTCGGCCCAGGCCTCGGTGGTGTCGAGCCCCGGAGGCGGACGGCCCGCGGCCTCGGCGAAGAAGGCCATGAGGGTGAGGGCCACCTGCCAGGGCTCCTGGGTGACGGCGTCCTCGAGGCGGCGGGCGAGCTCGCGTGCGGCGGGGGTGGCACGCTGGCGCTCGAGGCGGAGCACGCCCTGGCGCACCAGGGGGCTCTCCTGCACGGGATCGAAGGCGCGGAGCTTCCGCCCCTTCACGTTCTCGGCGAGCGTGGACATGCGCTTGTTCCTCAGGGAAGTCAGTGTGCGCGCGGCGCGCTCGAGCTGGCGCATGCGGGCGCGGGCATCCTGGGCGAGCCCCTGCAGCTCCTCGTCCATCTCCGCGCGCGTCTCGGCGAGGTAGTCGCGGCCCTCGGCCTCGCGGCGTCGGGCTTCCTCGTAGAGGCGGGCGGTGGCGGTGGAGCGCAGGCTCTCGCGCTGCTGGCGCAGGGAGTGGACGGCGGTGGAGAGGATGCGGATGCGGCGCTCGAGGTGGGCCAGGCGCTCGTCGTCGGTGAGGTTGCCGGGTGCGGTGTCGCCCGCGCCCACCTTGGCGGCGATGAGCTCCAGCGTGGTGCGGTCTCCGGCCTCGTAGGCCACGTTGACGCGGGCCATGAGGGCGTCGAGCCGCGTGCGCTCCTCCTCCGACTGGGCGAGGTCCGGGTGGAGCAGCCGGGCCAGCCGGCGGTGGAGCCGCTTGAGTGCCACGGCCTCGTCCTCGCGCTCGGCCTGGAGCTCCTCCTCGGAGGGCGCGTCGTCCTCGGGCGGCTCCTGGTCCTCGAAGGTGTCCTCGTCCTCGTCGTCGAAGGAGGCGCGCTCCGGGCCGGTACTGGGGGCCTGGCGCGCGGAGGTCTGGGGCGGAGCGGAGCGCTCGGGGGGCTTTTTGGGATCAGCCGGAGGAAGGGCGGGCTGCTCGAGGAGACGGGTGAGGGCGGAGGCGGCGTCCTGGAGGTTGCGGAGCCGGCGCAGGAGGCGCTCGGAGCGGCTCACCTCCTCGAAGGAGGCGGAGAGGGAGTCCTCGTAGGCACGGGAGAAGCGCTGCAGCTCCAGGCTGAGCGAGTCGAGCTCGGTGTCGAGCGAGTCGATCTCGGCGAGGAGCTCCTGGAGGCGCAGCTCGGCGCGGCGCAGGGGCGACGCCTCGGGAGGAGGCGCGACGCGGAGCAGGGCCGACTCGGGAGCGAGCGGTGCTGTCGACGAGGAGGACATGGCGCGGGGGACGGAGGGTACCGCGAGAGCGGGGTGATCGCCCGTAAATGTCCCGAGCGCAAGGAAGCGCCTGCCTGCTCTGGGGGCGAGCTTTCACTCCCGGGCAAGGGGGCGGATCGGTTAAGTGTGCTGCATGCTGCGTGCACTCCACCTACAAGGGGTCGGTCCTGCTCCGCGTTTCGACGTTGAGTTCGCGGACCGGCTGAATGTCCTGACCGGGGATAACGGGCTCGGCAAGAGCTTCCTGCTCGATGTGGCCTGGTGGTGCCTCGCGGGAACATGGCCGGGAATGCCGGCCTCGCCGCGAAGGGACGCGAAGCAGCGGAAGATTTCGTGGGCCACGCTGACCGAGACCGGAAAGAAGGAGCACACATATTCGAGCGCCTTCGACCGGAAGTGGCAGACCTGGCTTTGGCACCCGATTCTCGCGTCAAGGTCAGGGTTGACCGTTTACGCGCGAGTCGACGGAGGCTTCTCTGTCTGGGACCCAGTACGGAAGCATAACCATGGACCCACACAGTCCCCTGCTGAGACCTCCCATCGTGCCGGCGGCTTTCACTTCTCTCCCTCTGAATTGTGGGAAGGGCTCTCGTATGAGGGAAAGATTGTCTGCAACGGTTTGATCCGGGACTGGGTGAGCTGGCAACTCATGGACGATGGCTCGCCTCAGTCACCGTTCCAGATGTTGCTCCGTGTGTTGGAGGGGCTTTCCCCATCGACGCAGGAGCCCATCAAACCGGGGCGCCCCACCCGCATCTCGGTCGAGGACGTGCGCGACTACCCGACCCTCGACATGCCCTATGGGAACATCCCCGTCGTGCAGGCCTCGGCGGCGATGAAACGCATCCTGGGATTGGCCTATCTCATCGTCTGGACATGGCACGAACATGTTCAGGCTTCCGACCTGCTCGGGAAGAAGCCCGACAGCCGCTTCGTCCTGTTGATCGACGAGATCGAAACACATCTTCATCCCCAGTGGCAGCGGCGCATCGTCCACGCGCTCGTGGAGGTCGTCGAGGGGCTGGCCAGGAAGACATCCGTGCAAGCCATCCTCACGACGCACTCGCCCCTGGTACTCGCTTCCCTGGAGCCGTTCTTCGATGAGGAGCGAGACGCACTTTTCCTCTTCCAACTCGATAATCGGCAGGTTCACCTGCGGCAGCTCCCCTGGGCCAAGCAGGGGGATGCGAATGATTGGCTGACCTCCGAGGTCTTCAGGTTGGAGCAGCCGCGTTCACTCGAGGCCGAGCGAGCCATCGAGGCCGCCGAGGCATTCATGCGCGGCGACCGCGATGCCCTCCCCAAGGACTTGTCCACGCAGGAGCGGCTCCACGCCGAGCTGCAACGGCTCCTGCCAGAACAGGATCCGTTCTGGCCGAGATGGATCGTCGTGCGGGAGAAGGGGGGGCGTCGTGGTTCGCTGCATTCCGGCCGCCGAGCCCGCTGACTTCGAGCAGGAGGTCCGCGGGCCAGGACGTGCCTGGTTACGCAAGCACCGTGGGCGCACCACGCGTCCACCGCCGTATTGGCGTCACTGTCATGCCCAGCTCGCGGCGGCTTTCGAGGAGCGCTGTGCCTATACGGCCATGTTCCTGGGGGCACCGGGAACCACCGACCACTTCGTCTCCATCGATGAGAACCGCGCTCTCGCGTACGAGTGGAGCAACTACCGGTACGCGTCGGCGTGGATCAACAGCCGCAAGCAGGCGTTGAGTTCCAAGGAGTTGCTCGATCCCTTCCGCGTCGGAGATGGTTGGTTCGAGCTATTGCTGCCTTCCCTCCAGCTTCGGGTCTCGGAGCGATGTCCGAGCAGTCAGCGGGCGCTTGCGGAGAACACCTTGAAGGTGCTCGGGCTCCGTGATGACGAGAGGGTGCTCCGCTATCGGCGCCAGTGGCTCGTGGAGTACGAGTGTGGCGACATCGACCTCGATTATCTGGAGAAGAAGGCACCGCTGATCGCGCGGGCCGTCCGCCGGTGGGAAGAGGAGAACGGACGCCCGTGGGGCCAGCCACCGCCCAAGCGGCCTCGCGCCAGGAAGTCGCCAGCAGCGAAGACGCCGACGCGAGTGAAGCCATCCAGCACGGCGGGGACGCGACGCGGCCGCTCACGTTGATGGGCGCTGTGCCCCTGTCAGTCTCGGCAGTCCGTGGAAGAAGGTGGTGACCAGGGTGCTGGCGAGCACGTCCGCTGCGGTGCCCTGGAACCCCGCGCAGGTGAGCTTCAGACTCACGATGCTGTGCACTCCGGCCCAGAGCACCTCGGCGGGCTGCTGCGAGTCCCGCAGGCCCGGGTCCCGGCTCCGGCGAGGGCCCCCGTGCAAGTCCGGCCCGCTCCGGCCTATGCTTGGGGCACCACCGACCCCCCCGGAGGAGCGCCATGGCTGGCAGAGACCCCAATCGCCGCGTCTACGGAACTCAGCCCCTTCGCCGCGTGGGCGGCGGCCAGGAGCGCATCGACCGGGAGGCCCAGGAGGGCCCCGCGGAGTCCCCCATCCCCTCCGTGCGCGAGCAGCGCCAGATGAACGCGCCGCTCAACCCCGGGCGCAAGAGCTTCGCCGACGCCCTCGAGCGGTTCGGCACTTCTCCCAAGAAGAAATAGCCCGATGCTCGGCCTGCTCCTGCTGTGTCTGGGCGCCGCCCCCGTGACGGTCTCCGCCGCGGGAGACCTGCACCTGGGCTCCGCCTCCACCGAGGCCCACGTGGCACCCCTGTCCAAGCTGCTCCAGGGCGACGTGCGTTTCGTGAACCTCGAGACGCCCATCACGAAGTACGGCAGCGAGTCCGGGATGGCGGCGGGTGGCAAGCCCACGGGCCCGCTGCGCTTCAACGCGTCCCCGGTGGTGGTGAAGTGGCTCAAGGGGCGGGTGAACGCCGTCTCGCTGGCCAACAACCACGCGCTGGACCAGGGCGAGCTGGGGCGCACCGAGACGTCCGCCCTGCTGCGCGAGCAGGGCATCCAGGCGGCCACGCCCACCACGGACGCGGAACTGAAGGTGCGGGGGCGGCGCATCCGGCTGCTCGCGCGCGATCTGCCCGAGTCCTGGTCCCCCGAGGACGAATCCACGCTGACGTCCCGGGTGCGCGAGGCGCGCGAGACCGGCCCGGTGCTGGTATCGCTGCACTGGGGGCGCACGGGGGCGTTGCTGCCCACGGAGGAGCAGCGCCGGTTGGCGGAGAAGCTCATCGACGCGGGGGCCACGGCGGTGCTGGGGCATGGCCCGCACACCCCGCAGGGCATCCAGCGCCACGGGCGTGGCGTCATCGCGTACTCGCTGGGCAACCTGGCCTTCGTCTGTGGTTGCACGGACGAGCGCGACGCCTACGTGCTGCGCTTCCGCATCGACGACGCGGGGGCCGCCGTGGACGTGGAGGCCGTGCCGCTCCAGGCCGGGCTGTACGAGCCTCCCCGGCGCGCCGAGGACCCGGGCGTGGCCCAGCTCATCCAGAGCCTCTCCGAGGACCTGGGCAGCCAGGCGCGCATCGAGGGCGGACGCGTCCTCATCCGCTGACCGGAGGCTCCGGCGCGGCCCGTGCTGTCTTCCCTGTCTCATTGCCACCCACCCGGGGCGGCCTGGGGCCTATCAGGCCGCCAGGGATTGGAGGCTGGGGTCTTCGACATCCCCCGCGCCCGACGGGTTGTCGACCCGGAAGTCCTTGTCCTGCAGGGCGCCACCGAACTCCTTCTCCACCTGGCGGATGAGCTCGATGTTGCGCTTGTCCGTCGCCGTCAGCCGCTCGTCCGTGTAGGCCGGATCCGGCGTGTACCAGGGCATGTGCGTGAAGTGCTCTTGGAGCAGCTCGGATTTGAAGGGCCGGCCGCGCCGCGCGAAGATGGTGTTGCGCAGCAGCCGCAGATCCCTCAGCGAGAGCTGGCGCAGCTCCTTCACCTTCAGCACCTCATCCAGCGAGCCCGCCGCCTGCTCGCGCTTGCCCTCGTCGAGCGCGAAGTCCCCCATGGCGCGGCTGATGAGCCCCAGCTCGATGCGCTCCTCGGCGCTCAAGGTGTCGAGGTCGGGCGCGACGGGCTTGTTGTCCAGGTGCTTCTTCAGCGCGTCGCGGTCCGCGCCAGGGTGGGTGCTGCCAGCCTTGACGAGTAGCCGCTCCCTCATCCGCTCCAGGTCCGTGTAGCGCAGGCCCAGCTCGGCCTGGGCGATGAGCGCGACATTCTGACGGTCCACCTTCGACAGCCGCTTGTAGGAGAACTTCGGGTCCGGCTTGTACCAGGGCTGCTGCTGGAAGTGCTCGCGCAGCCACGGCTTGCGGAAGCCGCCCCAGCCATAGCGGGCGAGGATGGTGTTGCGCAGCAGGGACAGCTCGCGCAGCGACTTCGATTGCAGGTACGGCTCCCCCGTGCATTTCACGTAGTTCGACGCCGGCTCGCCGCGGGGATCGAAAGCCACCTTCTCATTGTCCATCAACTCCTCGGTGACGATCTGGCCGCTGACCGTCTTCCATCCGGAGACCCGCTTGCAGGGAAAGACCGTCTCCGAGTACCCGGGAATCTCGCTGGCGGGAGCGGGGACGTACTCCGCGGGCTGCTCCGCGAGGGCGGTGCCGGACAGGACGAGGCTGGCCACGACGAGGGCGCGCATGCGTGACACGCTAGGCCCATGAGACTTCGCTTGAACAGGCCCCGGGCCCTCGTGCTCGCGCTCACCGGCCGCGCTGGCGCCGAGGCCCCCGCTCCCACCGCGCCGCCCTCGGACGCCCCGCCGCGTGCCCTGGCCTGTCTGGCGAAGTGGTACCCGGTGGAGCCGGTGCAGGTGGACGGTGCGTGGCACGTCAAGTTGGCGGGGACCACGCACCCCTGGGACGACGGGAAGACGAAGTCCTTCGAGGAGAAGCTGGAGTCCCCGGACCTGGAGGACACGTTCTCCCTTCCGTACACCCCCGGGCCCCTCCAGCCGGTGACGCGCGAGAACGAGGATCCGGGGCGCATCCGCTTTGATCCGCTCTTCCACGCGGCCTACGGCGCCACCGAGGCCCAGGTGGACGTGGTGGACATCGACTTCCTCGGGCAGACGCTGAAGGTGAACCGCAAGGCGGCACCGGCCTTCGAGCGCGTGGCGAAGCGGCTGGACGCGGAGGTGAAGAAGGAGCCGTCGCTGCGGCCGTACCTGAAGAACCTGGGCGGCACCTTCGTGTGGCGGAAGATCGCCAACACCAACCGCCAGAGCGCGCACTCCTACGGGGTGTCCATCGACGTGAACGTGAAGCGCTCGCACTACTGGGAGTGGGCGAAGCCGAAGGCGCCGGTGCGCTGGGCCAACCAGATTCCCCAGATCCTCGTGGACGCCTTCGAGGCCGAGGGCTTCATCTGGGGTGGGCGCTGGTACCACTACGACACGATGCACTTCGAGTACCGGCCGGAGCTGTTGGATTTGTCTTGCAGGTGACCAATCCATCGCCCGGATGCCCGGTTTCTCTGCTCCGGGCCCGCTCCTCCGGCTGGTGCTGGCCCGGGAGGAGGCTTATCCACTGGGAATGAACACCCAGGAGAGCCCGCGTGGGACGACTCAGGAGGCGTCCCACCGGGAGCAGGGCTACGAGCCGCGTGACGACAGGGAGGAACCCGAGGGCCGCGACTGGCGGTTGGAAGCGGAGCTCCGACAGGCCCGGGAGCGGCTCGAGCGCCGTGAGCGGCAGTTGGAGCTGCTCACACGCGCCGCGAAGGATCTCAACTCGAGCCTTCATACCCTGGACGTCATCCGGCGGCTCGTCTGGACGGCGATGGAGCTGGTGGAAGCGGCCGAAGGCGTCTGGGGACGGGTGGTCGATGGCCGCATGGTCATCATGGAGTCCCTGTGGCGGGACGGGCGGCCCATCGAACCCCGCCATGTCGTTTTCGAGCCGGGCGTGGGGGTCCCCGGCCACGTGATGCTCACCGGGCAGCCGTACATCTCGAACGACGCGGCCCATGATGCGCATGTCCTGCCGTGGCTCCTGAAGACCCGGGGGTTCTACAACCTGATCGACCTGCCCATCTTCGACCGCTCCGGCGAGCTGGTGGGGTGCTTCGAGCTCCACAACAAGAAGGACCGCGAGCCCTTCACGCAGGAGGACCTGCGGCTCCTGGAGTCGCTGCGGGCCCTGGCCGGGGTGGCGCTGGAGAACGTGCGTCTCCAGGACACGGTCCAGGCCGAGCGCAGGAGCCTCGCGGCGAGCGAGAACAAGTTCCGCCGGCTCTTCGATTCCAATCTGATCGGCATCGTCTTCGGCGACATCGACGGCGGCCTCTACGACGTGAACGGCTACTACGCCCGGCTCCTCGGCCTTTCCCGGGAGGACGTGCTCGCGGGCAAGGTCCGCTGGGATGTCCTCACTCCGCCGGAGGACCTGGAGAAGGACAGGGCCGCGGTGAAGGAGATGCTCGAGTCCCCCGACGGGGTCTGCACGCCCTACGAGAAGAAATATGTCCTCCCGGATGGCCGCGTCGTCTGGGTCCTCCTGGGGTGTGCCTTCATCGATGAGGGCCGCTTCAAGAATGTCTCGTTCGTGCTCGACATCAGCCAGGGCAAGGAGGCCGAGGAGCTGTTCGCGAGATTCCTCAACAGTGAGCAACTGGCCCGGGAAGACGCGGAGACCACCCTGGCGCAGCTCCGGCTCGAGCGCGAGCTGCGGGAGCAGTTCGTGTCCTCCCTCAGTCATGATCTCCGCACGCCGCTGACGGCGGCGAAGATGAGCGCCCAGCTCATTCCCCGCCAGCCCAACCTGCCCGACAAGGTCTACGCGCTCGCCGCCCGGGTGCGGCAGAACATCGATCGCGCGGACCAGATGATCACCGACCTGCTGGACGCCAACCGCATCCGCGCGGGCCAGGGGCTGCCCATCGAGATGGCTCCCTGCGAGCTCCAGCAGGTGGTGGCCGACACGCTGGAGGAACTCTCGAGCATCCATGGGGAGCGGTTCCTCTTCCGGGGCGAGGAGCGGATGGAAGGCACCTGGGATGCGCGGGCCCTGCGCAGGCTCGTCGAGAACCTGTGTGGCAATGCCATCAAGTACGGAGATGCGACGCGGCAGGTGACGGTGAGCCTGACGCGGGAAGGCGAGCAGACGGAGCTCGCCGTCCACAACTGGGGCAATCCCATCCCCGCCGGAGAGCAGGAGCAGCTCTTCCAGTACTTCGCCCGGACGAAGAGCGCGGAGGCCAGTGGAAAGAAGGGCTGGGGCATCGGGCTGACGCTGGTGAAGGGCGTCGCCGAGGCGCATGGAGGACGTGTCCACGTGGAGAGCACCCCGGAGCAGGGAACGACCTTCCGCGTGCGCCTGCCCAGGACGGCGAAACCGCCCGCGTGACTGACAGTGCGTGGGCGCCGTGCCGCCGCTCAGTGCCCGTCTGGCTTCTTGCCAGGGTAGGCCGACCAGTAGCTCTCGGGAAGCGGATTGGTCCCGTGGTCACTGCGCACGCCGTCGCCGTCCGGAATCTCACCGACGCCACCGCAGGCCACCTCGTCCTCGGCATCCCGCGCGCAGCGCCTGCGGAAGTCGTCCGAGTCCGAGGACTCGTGCCGCGGGCTCTGGTGGGCGCCCTGTTGCTCGCGGGTGGGCTCTTGTTCTTCCTGAGCGTTCCGCACGTCCGTGGGGCGTCCGAACATGTCCTCGGCGGGCTGCGGGGGGGGCCGTCTGTCCTGGTTCGCCATGATGCGATACCTCCAATCATCAACGGTCATGATGTGCCCGCCCGGCGGCAAGGAAGCCACCGGGTCAGGCAGGAGGGCAGGCGGGAGAGCGGGTGCGCCCCCGGGGCTCAGCGCGCCCCGGCGGGGGCGGGCGAGGCGGCTAACTCGGCGGGCGCGGGCTCCGGCTCCGCGACGGGGGCGGCGATGCCCTCGGGAAGGAACTTGAGGAGCACGAGCGCGGGCAGGGCGAGCACCACGGTGAGGCCGAAGAAGCCGGCCCAGCCCATCGCCTCGGCGAGGAAGCCGGAGGAGGCGGTGAGCATGCGGCCGCCGAAGTTGGCCAGCGCGGACAGCAGCGCGAACTGGGTGGCGCTGAAGCGCTTGTTGCACAGCGACATGGTGAAGGCGCCAAAGGCCGTGGTGGCCATACCGCCGCACACGTTGTCCGTGCAGATGGCGAGCGCCAGCACCAGGTGATTCTTGCCCACCAGCGCGAGCGCCAGGAAGGTCAGGTTGGTGAGGGCCTGGAGCGCGCCGAAGATGAACAGGCTGCGGCGCATGCCCAGCTTGGCGAGCAGCGCGCCCCCGAAGAGCGCGCCGGCGATGGTGGCGCCCATGCCCACGCCCTTGCTGATGGCGCCGACCTCCAGGTTGGTGAAGCCCAGCTTGAGGAAGAACGGCGTGGTCATGCCGCCCGCCACGGCATCGCCCAGCTTGTAGAGGAGCAGGAAGAGCAGGGCGAGCAGTGCGCCGTTGCGGCGGAAGTAGTCGAGGAAGGGGACGACGGCGGCCTCGGTGAGGGTGCGCGGCGGGCGCTGGCCCTGGGGCTCGCGGGCCACCAGCGTGGCCAGCACGCCCACCACCATCAGCGAGGCCATGATCCAATACGTCTGGGACCAGCCGATGAACTGCGAGAGGCTGAGGGCCACGGCACCGGAGGCGATCATGCCGAAGCGGTAGCCCATGACGAAGGTGGCGACGCCGAAGCCGCGCTCGGCCTCGGAGAGGGTGTCGGTGCGCCACGCGTCGGAGACGACGTCCTGACTGGAGGAGAGGAAGGCCACCAGCAGGGCGAGACTCGCCATGGTGAAGGGCTCGTCCTTGGGGTTGACGAAGCCCATGGCGGCGATGGCGCCCATGAGTCCCAGCTGCGTGAGCAGCATCCACCCGCGGCGCCGGCCCAGGAAGGGCAGGGCGAAGCGGTCCATGACGGGCGCCCAGATGAACTTGAAGGTGTAGGGCGAGGAGACGAGGGTGAAGATGCCAATCGTCTTGAGATTGACGCCCTCGTTCGTCATCCAGGCGGAGAGGGTGCCACCCACGAGGAGCAGGGGCAGACCGGAGGCGAAGCCGAGCGCCACGAGGAGCCAGGCACGCGGGCTGCGAAGGACCTGGAAGATGGAGGGCTTGGACATGGGCAGGGGCACAGAATACCGGCCTCCGGGAGGAATCCATCCTTTGTGTCGAGGGCGCGGGCGATGCAGTGTCCGCCCGGCTGCTGTCCAGGCCCGCTCCTGTCGTCTGCCGGGCGCCACGCCTCCCTGCCCGCTCCCCCGGGAGCCGGCGGCACGAGGGCCCCGCTCATGGTTCGCGGTGGAGGGCGAAGCTGGCGTATAGGGGGCGGCACCCGCAGTCCTCCGGAGAAGCACCATGAAACTCTACGAGAACCCGTTCTCCAGCGCCGCGCTGAAGGTCCGTGCCGTCATCCACGAGCTGGGTCTGCCCGTCACCTTCGTCACCGTCGACATGTCGAAGGGCGAGCACAAGTCGCCCGAGTTCCTCGCCAGGAACCCCAACGGCAAGGTGCCCACGCTCGTCGAGGACGACGGCTTCTGTGTCTGGGAGTCCAACGCCATCCTGTGTTACCTGGCCGCCAAGAAGCCCGAGAGCGGGCTGCTGCCCGCCGACGCGCGCGGCATGGCCCTGGTGCAGCAGTGGCTGCAGTGGCAGGCCAGCACCTTCGCCGCTTCCACCGGCGACGTGATGGTGGAGACCATCTACGCGAAGTTCTTCGGCCGCCCCAAGGACGAGGCGAAGTACGCCGCTGGCATGGAGAAGGTCCGCCGTGACCTGTCCGTGCTGGAGAAGACGCTCGCCGGCAAGGAGTTCCTCTGCGGCAAGCTCACCCTCGCCGACTTCTCCATCGTCTCCGCCCTGGTCCTGCGTAACCCCATGGGCGTGGACCTCGAGGCCTTCCCCAATGTGAAGGCCTGGGTCGCTCGCATGGAGTCCCGCGAGAGCGTCCGTAAGTCCCTGCCCCCCATCTAGTGGCGGGGTGGTCCGGGGTGGGGGGCTCCTGGGTCCAACCTGGGGCCCGAGATACCCTCACCCCGACCCTCTCCCGAGGGGAGAGGGAGTGGTACTCGAGGGGTGTTTCGCTACCAGCGCTGACGCGACTCGCGGCGGTCCTCGCGCCGCTCCTGCCGGTCCTCGCGCAGCTCCTGCTTCGTCTGCTGCACCTCGTGCTGGGCCACCTGGATGAGCTGCACGATGAGGTTGCGCTCCCGCTGCAGGTCCGCGTAGTTCCGGTTGCCCATCACCCAGTTGAGCTCCCGGGCGATCGCCATCCGCGTCTGCAGCGTGGCCGCCTCGACGCGCGTGTCCTTGATGTCGTCCCGGCGGTCGCGCCGGTCATCCGCCGCCCCACGGCCCCAGCGCGAGTCCCGGCGCACCTCCCGGGTGCTCCGCCGCACCTCCCGCTTGTCCTTCTCCAGCTCGATGCGGCTCTCGTTCAGCTCCTGGCGCAGCAGCTCGCGCAGCCTCGACTCCACCGCCGTCATCTCGCGCTCGTCCTGCCGCGACCACGCCCGGTCAAAGCGCGCCAGCACTTCCTCCAGCTCGGCCACATCGCGCCGGTCGTCCCGGATCTCGCGCCGGTCCGTGCGGATCTCCCGGCGATCCTGTGCGCGCTCGCCCCGGTTTTTGTCCCACTGCTGGGCCTGGGCACTGCCGGTCAGAAGGAGCGAGGCGACAAGGGCGGAAGAAAGGAGCTTCATGGTGTTCATCCTTTGGGTTGGGGCGTTTCCGTCAACACCTGGTCAGACGGGGCCCCCCGGATTTTATTCGAACCCCGTGGGCCCCCTGGATTCAGGGACTCCGGGTGAGGGGTTCCCCATGCCGGGGGTGCTGGCATTCCCCTGCCGGCCCTCCCACCCGGAATAGGATAGGGCCATGGGCGTCGTCATGCGTGTGGTGGTCCCGCTGTTCCTCATCGGCTGGTCGGCCTTCACGCTGACGTTCGATGGGAAGATCCTCAAGGGCCTCGTGCGCCAGTCCCTCGCGGCGTCCTACCCCCACGTTCCCGGCACCATCACGCACAGCCAGGTGGTGGAACGGCGCGGCGGTGACGGCTCCAGCTACGGCTTCGAGGTGCGCTACGTCTATGAGGCCGCCGGGCGCCAGTACGAGGGCACCCACTACCGGTATGGCGATTTGACGTCCTCACACCAGCGCTCGATGGACGGCCTGGCCCGGCGATTTCCCGCGGGCGCCACCGTCCCCGTGTTCCATCCCCCGGAGGCGCCCGCCGATGCGGTGCTCGTCCCCGGCGTGCAGGGCCATGACCTCTTCATGCTGCTGTTCCTGACCCCGTTCAACCTCATGATGCTCGTGGGGTGGTACGGGGTGTATGCCGGGCTGCGCAAGGAGGAGGAGGGGGTGGGGGCCTTCACGCGCGAGGGCCGCGTGCACGTCATCAGCGCGGTGGCCGTTGGACTCCTGACCCTGGGCGGCGCCTCCCTGGTGGTGCTCTTCGCGGTGGGCCTCGTGACGGGGTTCGAGCCGCCGCTGCCCGTCGCGGTGCTGTCGTGGGCCGCGGTCATCGCCACGAGCGTGGCCGTCGCGAGAAGGCAACGCGCGAAGCTGGACGCGGGGGCGTACGACCTGATTCTCGATGAGCCGAACCGGAGGCTCTCGTTGCCGGTGGGTCCTGGCCGGGAGGAACGGCTCGACGTGCCGTGGAGCCAGGTGAAGTCCGTCCTCGTCGAGGAGCGCACCCAGAAGGACAGCGATGGGGACTTCGTGACGCACTGGTACCCCACCGTCGTGCTCACCGCTCCTGAGGGGCAGCTCCGGAACGAGGCCCTCGTGGAGTGGAACGATGAGACCAAGGCCACGGCCCTGGTGAAATGGTTGGGGGAGAGATTGACGCCACTCGGCGGGCCCAGGTGAGATGGCCGCATGTCCAAGGGGCGGGAACTCGTGGAACGGCTGGTGGCGCTGCCACCGTCGCGATTCAACCAGCTTGTCCTCGCGCTCGGGGTCGCTCCGGGTGTCGTATCCGGCGAGGCGGCTCCTCCGTCTCATCGCGCCGTCGAGTTGGTGCGGTACTTCGAGCAGCCGGGCCGTGACACGGCGAGGCTCGAGGCGGAACTCGAGAAGCTCCTCCAGGACTCCTGGGCGCCTGCCCCCAACGCCTCCGAGCCAGGCCGCTCCGAGGTTTCTCGTGAGGGACCCGTCCGCCGCGCCGTCGTCCTGACGGCGCTGAGCCTTGAGTACAAGGCCATTCGCACCCACCTCCTGGATCTCCGCGAAGAGGTGCATCCGGCGGGTACCATCTACGAACGTGGCTTCTTCGAAGCGGAGGATGAGACCTGGGAAGTTCTCATCGTTGAGACAGGGGCTGGCAATACGGCCGCCGCCGTGGAGGCCGAGCGGGCGCTCACGTCGTTTGAGCCGCAGGTGATCCTGTTCGTTGGTGTCGCGGGAGGCGTGAAGGACGTGAAGATCGGCGATGTGGTCGTGGCCGACAAGGTGTACGGCTACGAGCATGGCAAGACCCTAGACAAGGAGTTCCGACCTAGGCCAGCCGTGCACCAATCGACGTACGCTCTGTTGCAGCGGGCTCGCACGGAAGCTCGCAAGGGTGAGTGGAAACGACGCATCCAGGATGCAACCGGCAGCGCTTCGACGGTTTTCATCGGGAACATCGCTGCGGGCGAGAAGGTCGTCGCGGGCAAGAGGAACGCGGTTGCGCAGTTCCTCGCCCGGCAATACAGCGACAGCCTCGCGGTCGAGATGGAGGGGATTGGCTTCCTTGCCGCGGCCTACAGGCGGGACGTGGAGGCACTGGTGGTGCGCGGCATCTCGGATCTGCTCGACGGAAAGGCAGAGGCCGATGCAGCCGGTAGCCAACCACGCGCCGCAGCGCATGCCGCCGCTTTCACTTTCGAACTGCTCTCCCGATTCCGGCGCGTTTCACCCTCGACCCAGGGCCGTCTTTGGGATGATGAGCTTGGCGCCGACCTCCGTCGCTCCTCCAGACGTACGGAGCAACAGGATGATCTGCTCGCGCGTGTGAAGGTGCTGTGCGAGCTCCGTCTCGGTGAGGAGGCGCGCATCGAGCGGCTCTCCGAGCTTCTTTGGGGCGACTACCTGCGTGTCGGTGCGACGAGGGAAGGCATCCCGGAACTGTATCCCGTCGCCGTGACCACTGAGGCCTGTACCCACGAGGTGCTCGACCGCTTCGATAAGGCCCTTCACCAGCGTTACCTCAAAGCCGACCCCGGTGTCCGCTCGGTGCTGGTCGTGGACCACCGGGCGCCGCTCGCCCCGGAGTTGGTGCGCGAAGCCCGACGGCGGCGCATCAATCTCACCAGCCTCATCGAGTACCGCGGCCTCATCGACTTCCGTGGGTATATCGAGAACGAACTGGAGGAACTGCGGAGCGAGAGCGGGACGAATAGGAGCTACCCGCCCCGCCTCTACGTGAAGCAGCGGCTGCGGTTCCCTCCTTCCGCTGAAGCCAAGACCGACGCCTTGGCCGAGGTGGAGCGGCTCGTCACGGCCGACGAGGGCGGCCACTTCGTGCTGCTGCTCGGAGAGTTCGGCACAGGGAAGACCTTCCTCCTGCGCGAGCTGACCCAGCGCCTCGCGCTCCTGCCTGGCGCACCGACACCGATCCGCATCGAGATGCGCGAACTGGAGAAGACGGACCAGCTCGACGTGCTCGTCACCAGCCACTTCAAGAAGGAGGGCTGGGACCGGCCGCCGAGTTCCAGGGCGTTCAACCACATGCTCGCCGACGGGCAGATCGTACTCCTATTCGACGGCTACGACGAGCTGGCGCTGCGCGTCTCCTACGAGCGCGCCACGGCCCACTTCGAGACGCTGCTCCAGGCGGCACGTGACCGGGCCCGGGTGGTGGCAACGAGCCGCACGCAGCACTTCCGCGACCGTGGCGAGACAACGGGACTCGGCCGGCGGCTGGAGGGCTCCGGCATCCGCTACACCGTTGCCGAGCTGTTGCCCTTCGAGCGCCCGCAGATCCTCGAGCTTCTGGAGAAGCTCCTCGGAGACCGGACCCAGGCCGAGGCACGGCTCGAGTTGCTCGACGAGGTGAAGGATCTGGCCGCGCTCGCCACCAATCCGCGGATGCTCTCGTTCATCATCGAGATTCCCGAGGACCAGCTCCGCGAGGCCAAGGAAAGATCGGGGGTCATTACCGCAGCGTCGCTGTACCGGATGTTGATGGAGAAATGGCTCGGTGGCGAGACGGAGCGCAGGCTGGGCCAGGGGCTCGCGACGCAAGAGCGGTGGGAGGCTGCGCGGACGGTGGCGCTCGTGCTGTGGCAGCGGTTGCAACGCACGGTGGCCGTGGAGGAACTGCCGGCGATTGCCCAGACAGCGCTGCCGAAATTGATGAGCCGTCAGGAACAGCCGATGGATCTCCACTCGGCGGGACACGATGTCGGCTCGGGCACGCTGCTGGTGCGCGACGACAAGGGCGCCTTTTCGTTCATCCATCAGTCGGTCATGGAGTGGTTGATCGCCGACGCTGCGGCCAAGGGAATCGATGTTTCGGGAGAAGCTTCCGCGGAGGTACTGCTCTCGCATCAGCCGATGTCGGCGCTCATGGTCGATTTCTTCACCGCGCTCGCCACCCGGGCGCGGGCAACCTCGTGGGCCCGCGGTGTACTGACTGGCAAGCCAGGGGAGAACTTGGTCATCAACGCGACCGAGGTGCTCCGCTCATTGGGTGAAGCCCTCGCACCGATCGATTACTCGGGTCAGGACCACTCGGGACGGAGCTTCGCGGGGGAGGACCTCCGCAACGCCCGTTTCGAGCGTGCCGTGCTGGTGGACACAAACTTTCATGGCGCTGATCTGCGCGGCGTCTCCTTCGTGGACGCGGTGCTGGAGCGGGCCAACCTCGCCCAGGCGAAGCTCCAGGGCGCCGACCTCTCGGGCGCGGTGCTTGCCTCCGCGAACTGTGAGGGCGCTCAGCTCTCCGGGGCCGTGCTCAAGGCGACGAAGCTCCTTCGTGCCAATCTCGAGGGTGCTGTGCTGGAGCGGGTGGATGTTTCGGGGGCGGACTTCACCTTTGCCAAGCTCCGGGGAACTTCGTTCAAGGGTACGTCTCTCGACGATGCGACTCTTGTCGGGGTCAATCTCCTTGAGACGCGACTCGACAGCTCAGTGCTGGAGTCGAGCCACACCCGACTTACCGGTGCTGCTTACGCTCGGCCCGAGCGTCCTGGAGATGCAATCTTCGTTTCCACCCTGGATCCGTGCAGCACCGTAGCGTTCCACCAGAGCGGTGAGTGGGTTGCCACTGGATATATGGACGGATCAGTCCGGTTGTGGGACGTACGCACCAGCAGCGAGCTGCGTCGTCTACATGGCCACTCGGACTGGGTCAGGAGCGTGGCCTTCTCGCCGGACGGGCAGTGGCTCGCCAGTGGTTCCGACGACAAGACGGTGCGGCTATGGGATGTGCGCACCGGCAGCGAGCTGGGCCGCATCCAGGGCCATTCGGACAAGGTCATGAGCGTGGCCTTCTCGCCGGACGGGCAGTGGCTCGCCAGTTGTTCCGTCGACAAGACGGTGCGGCTGTGGGACGTGCGTACCGGCAGCGAGCTGCGCCGCCTCCAGGGCCATTCGGACTGGGTCAGGAGCGTGGCCTTCTCGCCGGACAGGAAGTGGCTCGCCAGTGGTTCGAACGACAAGACGGTGCGGCTGTGGGACGTGCGCACCCGTAGAGGGCTGAGTCGCCTCCCTGGCCATTCGTCCTATATTACAGGCGTGGCTTTCTCGCCGGACGGGCGGTGGCTCGCCAGCTCTTCCGAAGACAAGACGGTGCGGCTGTGGGACGTGCGTAACAGCAGCGAACTGGGCCGCCTCCAGGGCCATTCGGACAGGGTCAGGAGCGTGACCTTCTCGCCGGATGGGCAGTGGCTCGCCAGTGGTTCAGACGACAAGACGGTGCGGCTGTGGGACGTGCGCACTGGCAGCGAGCTGCGCCGCCTCCAGGGCCATTCGGACTGGGTCAGGAGCGTGGCCTTCTCCCCAGACGGGCAGTGGCTTGCCAGTGGTTCCGATGACAAGACGGTGCAGTTATGGGACGTGCGTACCGGCGGCGAGCCGCGCCGCCCCCGAGGCCATTCGGACTGGGTCATAAGCGTGGCCTTCTCGCCAGACGGGCAGTGGCTTGCCAGTGGTTCTAGTGACAAGACGGTGCGGCTGTGGGACGTGCGCACCGGCAGCGAGCTGCACCGCCTCCAAGGCCATTCGTCCGATGTGTCGAGCGTCGCCTTCTCGCCACATGGGCAGTGGCTTGCCAGTGGTTCTTACGACAACACGGTGCGGCTGTGGGACGTGCGCACTGGCAGCGAGCTGCGCCGCCTCCAGGGCCATTCATCCAATGTGACGAGCGTCGCCTTCTCCCCGGACAGTCGCCACCTCGCCGTGGCCCTTGTGAACGGACTTGTGTACCGGTTTGAGGTCGCTACGGGTCAGGAGGAGGCCTCCTATGCGCACCTCCCGGCCGGCTGGGCCGCGTTCACTCCAAATGGCCGCTACAAGCTCAGTGGTGACACGACAGGCCTTTATGGCGCCATCAACCTCTGCCGCTTCGAGCCCTCTCAATTCGCCGAGCTCACCGGTCAACCGCCCCTCGAGCCGGACGTGCCGCTTCTGTGACTCCCGCCCCCCTGCCAGGTGCACTCAAGATGTTGGGGCTCCGACGAGGGCTGCCCTAAGCCAAGCGAAGTAATTCCGTTCAGGGGGCATCAGCCCCGAAGCCGATTTCTCGGCCTTGGCGGTGGCCGCCCCTGACAGAACTTACTTCGGCTGGCTTAGAGGCCTTCGCGCTGTTGGAAGGGAACGCAACCGCTATAGTTACGTCCGGCGTGTAGCTCCACGCGCGGGGGCGGTGGAACCATGGCGGAGTGTCTCCTCAACATCGATCTGGGCGAGCTACCCGAGGAGGACGAGCGGCTGTACGCGTGCGCCCAGGTGGCCAACATCGCCTGCGGCGGGCACGCGGGCGACGAGCAGTCCATGCGCCGGGCCCTCGCGGCCTGTGCGCGCCATGGGACCCGCGCCGGAGCGCACCCCTCCTTCGAGGACCGCGAGAACTTCGGCCGTCAGGAGCTGCAGGTGGCCCCGGAGGTACTGCGCGCCCAGGTGGCCGCCCAGTGCGCCCGGTTGATGGTGCTCGCCTCGGAGGTGGGCGTGCCCGTGCGCTACGCCAAGCCCCATGGCGCGCTGTACCACTCCGCCAACCGTGACCCTGCGCTCGCCCGCGCCGTCGTGGAGGGCGTCCTCGAGGCGCTCGGCCCTGGCATCACCTTCCTCGGGCCCGGCTCCGGCGCGCTGCGCGAGGCCGCCCGGGCCGCGGGGCTCTCCTATGCGCGCGAGGGCTTCGCGGACCGGGGCACCCGGCCGGATGGTTCGCTCATTCCCCGCGGGCAGCCGGGCGCGGTGCTGAACGATCCCGCGGTGGCCCGGGAGAACGCGCTGCGGCTGGCCCTCGGCGGCACGGTGGACACGCTGTGCGTGCACGGGGACTCTCCGGGCGCGGTGGACATGGCCCGCGAGGTGCGCGCCGTGTTGGATGTGCTGTCCCTGCGCGCCGAGCCCCTGGGCGAGGGCGCGCTGCGGCTCGTCCTGCCCGCGCGGCTGGAGCGGCGCCGGATGCTGGAGTCCCTGAAGGCCGAGCCCGGCGTGGTGGACGTGGTGATGTGCGAGGAGTACGCCAGCGTGTACTTCGACCCGGCGGCGCCTCCGGAGGATCCCCGGCGCGTGCTGGGCCGGCTGGCCGTGACTCCCGCGCTGCTGGAGGAGCCGCCGCTCGTCACCGTGCGCGTGCGCTACGACGGGCCGGACCTTGAGGCCGTGGCCGAGCGCGTGGGCCTCTCGGTGGATGACGTGGCGCTGCTGCACGCCTCGCGCGAGTACACGGTGCGCAGCATCGGTTTCCTCCCCGGCTTCGCCTACCTGGGCGAGGTGGACGGGCGCATCGCCGCGCCCCGGCTGGCCACGCCGAGGCCCCGTGTGCCAGCGCTCTCGGTGGGGCTCGCCGGGCGCCGCACCGGCATCTACCCGTTCGCCTCGCCGGGCGGATGGAACCTGCTCGGCACCGCCGTGGATTTCACCGCTTTCCAGCCCGGCTCCGGTGCGCTGCTGCGCCTGGGGGACCGGGTGCGTTTCGAGCGGGTGGACTGAATGGACGCGTGGCTGGAGGTGCTCGAGGCCGGTGGAGTGGCGATGGTGCAGGACGGTGGCCGCGCGGGTTTCATGCACCAGGGGGTGCCGCCCGGAGGCGCGCTGGTGCCCGAGTGGCTGGCCGCGGCCAACCGCGCGGTGGGCAACGGGTGGAGCGCGGCGGCGCTGGAGTGTTACGGCCGGCTGGAGCTGCGGCTGCACGGGCGCGGCGCGTGGGTGTCGGTGGATGGCCGCGCCTTCCAGGTGGAGGCGGGTGGCCAGTTCTCCGTGCCGGTGCCCGAGGCGGGCGTGGTGCGCTACGCCGCCGTGGAGGGTGGGCTCGGCGTGCCCGAGGTGCTCGGTGGGCGGGGCACGCTGCCGGTGGCCCGGTTGGGTGGTGTCGAGGGCCGGGCGTTGAAGCGCGGGGATGTGCTGCCGCTCGGGGCCGGAGGGGGCCCGCGCGAGGAGCCCGGCGTGGTGTTGCCGCTGGAGGCCGAGGTGCGGGTGGTGCTCGGGCCGGACCTGGGGCGCTTCGGCGGGGACGCGGTGGAGGTGTTGCTGGAGAGCGCCTTCACGGTGTCGCCCACCAGCGACCGCGTGGGCATGCGGCTGCGCGGGCCGGGACTGCCCCTGGAGGATGAGGGCTCGGGGCTCTCCGGGCCCATGGTGCGGGGTGCCCTCCAGGTGCCCGGGTCCGGCGAGGTCATCGTGCTCGGACCGGACCATCCCACCACGGGCGGCTACCCGGTGCTCGCCGTGGTCATCCGCGCCGACTGGGGGCGCCTGGCCGCCCGCAGGCCGGGGGCCACCGTTCGGTTCCGCGCCGTGAGCGTGGACGAGGCGCGTGAAATCTGGCGCGAGGAGGCCCCGGTGTATGGTGCCGCGCCGGAATCTGTCACCCGGTGACAAGGGGAGTAGATGAAGCGCGCGCTGAAGCGTCTGGGCCTTGGATTCGTGGGGCTCGTGGTGGTGTTGACCGTGGTCGGACTGTTCCTGCCGAGGCAGTGGAAGGTGGAGAAGTCGATCGTCATCAACGCCTCGCCCGAGCACATCCACCCGCTGGTGGATGACCTCAAGGCCTGGCAGTCGTGGGCCGCGTGGACCAAGGACATGGACCCCGAGGTGAAGAACGAGTACGGCGGTCCCGCCTCGGGCGTGGGGGCGTGGTGGGCGTGGCAGGGCCCGAAGATGGGGCTCGGGAAGATGACCATCACGAAGAGCGACGTGGCCTCGGGCGTGTGGGTCGACGAGATGATCGAGACGCGTGAGGCGGTCAACGCACACGGCTCGCTCACGTGGACGCAGGAGGGCGGCGGGACGAAGGTGACCTGGGTGGACAGCGGGACGCTGCCTCCCATCATGGGCGGCTACTTCGTCGGGATGATCAACGACATGCTCGGCAACAACTTCCAGCAGGGCCTGAAGCACCTGAAGGCCGAGGCCGAGAAGCGCCGGGCCGCGGAGCAAGAGGCGGCCCAGGCCGCGCAGCCGGTGCCGTGAGCCGCTCCCCGCGTCCGTCGCTGGCCTGCTCCCAACCCTGATGTTCAACCTCGGGAGCAGGCTGGATGGGCGCTGGTGACTCCCGCTGTCGGCGCCTACACTTCCGGTCAGGGCAGACGACCATGACCCTCCTCGACACCGACTTCCGGGATGAGAACGCCGTCCCCTATTTCCTCTGGGACGATCCGATGACCGTGCGCGAGCTGCGCGAGCGACTACGCTCGGCGTCCGAGCCGGAGCGCGTGCGCTTGATTGGCCTCATCCTCCGTGAAGCGCGGGACACGGACGTGTGGAAGTGGGTTTCTCTCGGCGAGGTGGTCCGGCTTTGGCCCCAGCTTCAGCGGCACCTCGGACGCCGGCGTGCCTTCTGGGAGTTCCTCCTGTCGCGCTGGCGCCTGCAGGGGCTCCTGCATGACTGATGGAGGGGTGACTCAAAGTCGGCTGCCGGATGTGGACCCATCTGTCGGACGAGCAGGGGTGTAACGAGGCTAGCTCGCTACACCCCTCCGCCGACCCAGGTTGTAGCCGGGCTGTCAGTGCATCGGGTCGGTGGTGCGCTTGGTGTCGTTCATGTCCTCGTTCGGAATGGGCTGATTGGCCGGCGCGCCC
>DASQMW010000092.1:0-13208 GCA_035645295.1 Archangium sp. | reverse complement strand
TCCAGCGCAGGGCCTCCGCCGTGGCGGGGCCGACGCGGACCTCCTCCAGCGACCTGGGCAGACGTCCCCGGTCCTCACCCAGCGGCACCTCGCCCACCATGACCTCGGCGGCGGGCTGGGGGTAGAGGGGTTGGCGCCCGGGCTCCACCAACCCCTCGGGCACGCGCGCATGGCCCCGCTCGTCATAGGCATCCGCGGCGCCCAGACAGTGGAAGAGCTCGTGCGCCACCGCCGTCAGCTCCAGGGTGAGCGCGGTCTCCTCCAACAACCCGCGCACCAGGCCCACCGAGCCGCCCGCCTCGGCCATGCCCTCCACGAAGCGCGCACCGTCCTCGGCCGGCGGCTCCAGCATCACGTAGATGCGGGCATCCAACGGTTGGGCGGACAAGCCAGCGGCCTCATCCACGGCGGACAGGGCACGCGACAGCGTCCACGCATGGCGGGCCCGCGCCACCCACGAGTCCTCGGGCGGCGACAAATCCAACCCGGCTGCGGGCTGGGGACCGGCCAGGACGAAACGCACCGGGCGCCTCAGGTCCGAGCGGTAGCGGCCCGCCTCGCGCTCGAGCCAGTCCTCCAACCGCCCCACGCCCTCGCGCCAGGCCTCGCTCACCTCGGGCTTCACCTCGCCGCGGGCGAGCAGCACCACCGCCACGTTCAACGGCCGAGCCCACGTCAGACGCCGCTCCCGGGTGCGCTGGCGCGAAGTGCCCCAGTGCACGATGAGCACCAGGACGGCGAGCAGCACGGAGACGCGCATCCACTTCGCACGGGTGCGGCGGGCCCGCTGGGCGCGGCACCGGGCACAGAGCGGCTGGCCCTCCGCCCCCCTGCACAGCACGCACACCAGCTCGCGGCAATCCTCGCAGGGCGCATCCGCGGACAGGGAGGAGTGGGTGCCGCACATGGCGCTGCCGAGCCCCACCACCGGCACCGGCTCGCTGGTCACGCCGTGCTGCTGGAGGGACGCCACCAGCCGCCGCACTTCGGACTCCTCCAGGTCCCTGGGCAGGACACGAGACTCGGTCAGGAGCTGGCGAGCCGCCTCCAGGGGAAGCTGGAGCGCCCGCGCCAACACCAGCGCGGCCCCTCGGGAGCTGGAGGCCTCCACCCGGACTCGAAAGACATTCGCCACGAGCACCACTCTACCCCGCGCGCCAGCCGGTGGCGTAGGCGCTCAGGGGCGGCGCCTCAGGGAGCGGGCGGCCCTTGCCACCAGTGCGAGCAGCGCGGCGAACACGGCGCCCGAGCCACCGCTGTCCCTGGTGACCGCGCAGCCGCCCCCGCCCAGCTCTGGCTCGGGTTCCGGCTCGGGTCCGGGCTCGTCACAGGGCAGCCACAAACGGCATGCCCCGCCCGCCTTCACGCACAACCGCTCCCCCTCGGGCCCGGTGCAGTCCGTACCGAAGCGACCCGCCTCGAGGCCCGCCACCGCGCAGCTCTTCTCCCCACGGGACCGGGTGACGCAGGCCATCCCGAGCGGGCAGTCAGCGTGGCCCTCGCAGCGCACGGTGCACGCATCCACCGAGGCGTCGAACGGTGGCCGCGTGGGCGGTGCCCGTGCCACGTCATCGAGGCTCGCCTGGAGGAAGGCCTCATGCACGTCGACGCGCATGTTGATGCCCCTCGTGCAGGAGGGATCGCCATACGAGGTGACACCGGCGAGGTGCTCGGCACCGTCGAGGTCCAGGAACAGGGGACCGCCGCTGTCGCCGCCGCACGACATCCCAGGCGAGGCCTCGATGGAGAAGGTCCCCGGCGCGACCCCCGTCACCCGGGCCGGGCCGCTGCGCCGGTAGCCCGTCCTTCCCTCGTCATCGAGACCGAAGCCCACCAGCCGCGTGGTCCGCCCCACCACGTCCGCCGGCAACGCCAGTCCGGACAGCGGCACCGGCGCGACGGGCGCGTCCCCGGCGAGGATCAGCACACCGATGTCGTTCTCCACGGCGTTGAAGGCGGGGTGCAGCCGGCCCTCGAGGACGCGGACACGCTCGGTGGGGAGGGCCCGCGCGGGCTCGGGAGCGAACACCACCGAGAGCACCTGCGAGACGTCGGGACTCTCCACGCAATGCGCCGCGGTCAGGACGACCCGGGGGGCGATCAGCGTGCCCGTGCACATGACCGGTGAGGACGCATCCGGCTCGCCACAGAGCGGCGACACCGGGACGAGCGCCCCCACGGCCGGAGAGCCGGTTTCGAGCACACCGCCCAGCACCGCCTGCCGCTCCACCGCGGGCACGGACGAGGGAGCGGGAGGCACGCCGCACGCGCCCGCCCCCAGCAGGAGCAGCACGGCGGCGAGCCTCCACGCCTTCCGGCGCTCAGTCGCGCGAGAAGTCACCCTGTGCCTCGACCGACGGCTTGCCGTCGAGGTCCCAGTACTTCCACTCACCGGCCTTCTCGCCATTGGCGTAGGTGCCCTGAGCGGCCAGCGCTCCGTTCGGGTGCCATTCCGAGTAGGGGCCCTGGGAATGTTGGGCGAACAGCGTCCCCTCGGCCCATTTCTTCCCGTCGGAGCGCCACGCGGTCCACTTCACTTCCTGCGAGCCGGCGGAGTGGACCTCCTCGCGGTTCTTCTGCCCCTCTTCGTAGTAGAGGGTCCACACGCCCTGCTTGAGGCCGCCGCGGTACTCGCCCTCGAGCTGCTTCACGCCGGTGTCGAAGTAGCTCACCCAGCGGCCCTCCATCTTGCCGTCGACGTAGGACCCCTCGGTCTTCACCTTCCCGTTGGAGTGCCACTCCACCCAACGGCCGTGCTTCTTGCCGTCGGGCTTCGCGCACCACTGCAACGTCCCCTCCGGCGGCGCACGGCCATGAAGCCGCGCACCGTCGGAACAGGGATTGGAGGCCTGGCTACACCCGAGGGCCGTGCCCACGACGAAGGCCAGCGCGGCGAGGGTCTTGCGAGAGGAAGCTAGTAGCAGGTGCCGACTCCGCTGCAGCTGCAGTTGTTGCCCGCGAACGAGTAGTCATCGGAAGCGGACGAGAAGGACCCGAGGCCGTAATCGTGCTTGGCGCAGTCCTGGGTGTACGCCGTGGAGCCCACGCAGGCGGGGGTGCTGGTGATGCCGCAGCCCTGGCCGCAGCGGCCCTTGCAGCCCTGGCCCGAGCCACCGGTGCAGCCGCAGCCCCGGCCGGCCTGACGGGTGTAGCCGCCGATGTTCTGGCTGCCGCAGGTGCAGGAGATGTGCGTCCAGCCGCGCGCCGAGACGTACTCATAGGACGAGAGCAGCTCACCCACCGGAACGATCTGCATGAAGCTCGTCTGGCGCATCGCCGCGTCCTCGGAGCGCGTGCGCTGGCCCTCCTCGGGCACGGCCTTCGAGATGCCCTCGAGCAGGGGGGTGATCAGCTGGGCCTGCGCCGCGTCGAGCGCGTTGCCCTCGGGCATGAACTTGCCCACGCCCTGGGTGTAGTCGATGTGGAAGCCGATGACCGGATTTCCGAAGTCGTAGGTCACCTCGACGACGTTGGCGGAGGTCTCGACCACCAGCATGCGAACGGCCGCGCCGCCCGAGCGGTACGTGGCCTCGAGCGTGGTCGCGTCGCGCTGGAGCAGCGCGAAGCCTTCCGCCTCATCCACCACCTGCGCCGGCCCGTTCGAACAGCCGATCGCCATCACCATCGTCATGACAGCCAGGAAGAGCTTCTTCATTTCAGTCTCGATTCCGAGCGTGGGCGCCTGAGTAGCGGATGGGAGGGTAGAGGGGATTGCTCACGCATGTCCATGAAAAATACGGAATACACACCAAACCGGAATGCGGCCCCGGCGTGAAGCACTGCGTCAGAGTGGTGGTATAAGGCCCCCCCTCTATGGAACAGCTCTCGGTTCCTCACCGGCTCATGGCCGCGACCCTCTGCCTCCTACTCGTCTCCTGTAGTGCGGCCAGATACCCGGCTTCGCACGGCCCCGCGAACCCAAAGGACCTCTCCCGCTACGTGCTCGTCATCGAAGAGGCGCACGGGGGGCAGGTCAAGCACTCGTGGAGGCCCATCAGCGACTTCGACCTGTCGAGATACTCTCCGTACCGAGCGGGCAACGGTCTCACGGGAGGACACATCGTCCATGCGGCCTGGACGCGCGACTGTGACGAGGAGTTCGATCAGTGCCAGAAGATGTGCTTGGGCTCACTCAAGGGCACGAACTGGACGCATGCGACCAAGTGGTCCAAGGAAAAAATGTGCCGCGACAAGTGCTTTCCCGCCTACCGCGACTGCTGTGACCTTCGTGACCTGGCCACAGCCGAAGCCGTCGAATTCACGGCGCTTGGCGGGGCTGTGGATTGGCTGAAGCAGAATCGTGAGAAACTCCTGGTGGGAGCCGCCATCGTCATTGCTGGGGTGGCGTTCGTCGTCATTGCCACGGGAAGCGGGGGTCTCATCCTCGCACCGGCCCTCCTCTTCGCGTCACACGATATCCCCGCTGCGCCTCAGCTCGCGGTCTCACAACCATGAAGGTTCGAACCATTCTCCAGCACCCTCAAGAGGTGATTGGAAAGCGATGGAGAGAGGATCAGCCGCCCGAGCAGGCTCGCATTCTCGGCCTCGCGCGAGACGCCCTCCTTTTCGTTCTAGACACCGGCCAGCGCTACCCTTTCGAGGATTTCCGCAAGGGCCTTCCCTCCGTTGCTCTCGCGCAGCCTCGATATGACTTCCCGGTGCTCAGGGAGCGCATGAGCAAAACCGAGGCGTTCTTCACGAAGCTCCTCGACGACCCCGATGCCGTTGGAGAAGAAGAGCTGATCCAGGTCATCCTCGATACGCTTCGGTTCATCTCGGTGACCGGCCAGTACGAGGCTTTCAACCTGTACCTGGAGCACCTCGAGGCTCACGCACCGCCCTATGTCGTGGCTGCCTTCACCACGAAGAAGGAGGCGCAAGCGTGGCTCGACAAGCATCCGGCTCCACCATGTTTCGCCGACATCCTGATCGGGAATGACTATCACGCAGTGATGTATGATCGCGAAACGAACTTCCGCCGGCTGCCGGCAACCCGAAGCATCAACTACTATCTCGTTGACCTCGAGGCAGTGAGCCCTCCCGTGGCCACGGCCTCCTTCGCCACTCGCGAGGAGGCGGAGGCCTGGCTGCGGGCACAACCCAAACCCGCGAGACGAGCGTGGGTGAAGATTGGCTCCGAGTTCTACCTGGCGGCGTACCACCCCGACTTCAACCACCGCGCCCTCTACCCGCTATCCATGGCCGACGGGTATCGGGATGACACGTAGGCGCGCAAAGGCCTGCGTCCCGCTCAGCTCCTCCCCGCGCCCCTCCGGACTCCACGCAGCACCAGCGCGAGCACGGCGAGCCCGAGCCCCCACACGCCGCTCCCCGAGGCCACGCTACATCCGAAACCCACCTGCAGCACGAGGTCGCCCACGGTGAAGCCGAGCGGCGCCGACGGGGCGCTCCTGTAGCCATACTGCTCGGCCCAGGCGGACGCCTCGTGGGGCCCCTCCGCGAGCTCCGTGGAAGGCACGACGGAGAAGACGCCGGTGTCGTCCGCCACCACGGGCTCACCGAGCGGCGCGCCATCGAGGAGCACCTGCACGGTGGCACCGGGCGCCGTCCTGCCCTCGAGGCGGGGCCTCGCGGCGACGCCCCCCTCCCCGGCCCCCGGAGACAGCCAGCGGGGCACCGCGGGCGCGGCGAAGGCCTGCTCGAGCACGTCCGCTCGGCCCTCATAGAGGGGGTCCCCCACGGCGACGGGCTCCGCGCCCCGGGTGCCCTCGGGCGTGTAACCCGAGAGTCCCGCGCTCACCGTGGCGGTACAGTCCGTGGGCACGCCTCTCTCGGCCTGGATGAACAGCAACCCACCTCCGCCGCCACCACCCGGAGAGGTATCACTGCTCGCGCCCACCCCGCCGTTGGCCGAGAGCACGGTGCAGCCGAGCCGCTCCGCGACACGCACGTGCACCGTGCCACCCGCGCCTCCACCTCCGCCGCCTCCGTGCAGAGTACTGGCCGAGGGCGCGGCCAGCCCGTTGGCGGTGATGAAGCCGCGCGGCTTCGGGCCCTGGATCTCCCGGGCGCGCACGAAGACGATGCCGCCGCCCACGCCTCCCGATGAGCCCTCGATGCCCGCGCCACCGCCGCCACCGAGCAGCAACCGCTCCTCGGTCCGCTCATAGCGCAGCGCCGAGCCGCCGCGGCCTCCCACATCGCGCTCCGACGCCTCCTGCGAGGAACGGCCGCCCTGCCCGCCCTGGCCCACATGGCCTCCACCTCCACCGCCCGCGTCGTGACAGTTGCCGCCCCCACCTCCATTGGCGAGCCGGCCATACCCGCTCCGGGGGATTGCATCGCCCAGGCCGGCGAGCCCCTCGCCCTTGCGCGCGCCCCCTCCGCCCGGCGCCGTCCCATCCTGCGCCGCGCAGTCGTAGAGCGCCCCGGCCACGCCCGTCTCGGCCGAGCCGCCCCGGAAGCCCAGCCCGTCCACGTCCAGCGCCCCCTGGTTGAAAACGGTGCCGGTGGCCAGGAACGCCAGCACTCCGCCGCTGCGCCCGTCCCAGGGCCGCGCCCGCAGCGTGCCCGAATTCGAGATGCGCACATCCGTGTACTCGGGCACGCGCACCACCTGGGAGACCGTGGCGAAGCGCCGCACCAGAGGCGCGCTCAGGCGCAGCACCCCGGCCGACACCTCCGACAGGCGCGCCAGTTCCCACCGGCCCGCGCCCGAGCCCCGCGCGTCGAGATCGTCCACCGCCGCGCGGAGCGCATCGAAGGACAGCTCCTCCCCCATCTGCAGCACCAGCACCAGCTCGCCCGCCTTGAAGGCCGAGGCGTCCGCCACGCTCAGCTCGGTGGCCCCCGCGGAGGCCTCGGCGGTGAGCGCCGTGGCGTCATTGATGACGAACCCCGCGCTCCCCACCCGCAGGCTGCCATGCTGGCCATTGCCCAGACCGAAGGTATCTGGCTCGGCGCGGACCGCCGCTGGCAGCAGCCCGAGCACCAGGGCCAACAGCCCGAGCGGGAACCCCGGCACGAGGCCGGGGATGAAGCGACGCGAAATAGAGGGCGACACGGTACACCTCCGGTGTCCACCCCTTGTCATACGAGAGAACAAGGGAGAGCGGCAACTCGTGACGGCCTTGTGCCCTCCTGCCGAGCAACCGTCCCGTTCAGAAACGACCCTGCGCGAGCGAGAACACGGACACCACGCGGCCGGGCCGGGACACGTCCGGGGCGATCACCGGAAGCGGAGCGCCCACGGAGATGCGCCTGCCATCGACGTTGAGCAGCGCGCCCGAGGGAGCCCTGGCCGCGAAGGAGGAGGAGCGCTCCTTGGTGAGGTTGATGACGACGGTCTGCACCAGGGCCACGAGGAACCAGCTGGCCACGTGGGTGGGCCAGAGGACGAGCTCGAGGCCAGCGTAGCGCGAGGGCTGGCCGTACTGGAAGGACCAGAAGGCGGCGTAGGTGGCGATGCCGGAGAGCCACGTCCAGATGAAGCTGTGGGAGTAGCCCAGGTCGGTGCTGGCGATGAGCCAGATGGGCAGGGTGCTCAGCAGCGGGAGGATGGCGCCGTTGAGGACGATCATCGCGTGGGTGCCCGCGCCGAGGACGAAATCGGTGCCCTCGCCGCCGGTGAAGGCGGAGGAGAGGACGGTGGCCCCGAAGAGGGTGAGCACCTCCACGGCCCACAGGCCGGAGCCCACGACGAGCTGCGAGCCGAAGCCGGTGAAGAGCTCGCCGAAGGCCCGCAGGAAGGAGAAGGGCGAGGAGCGCACGGGCCTGCCGGGCTCGTGCTCATGCGAGAGGAGCCCGTAGCTCGGGGGCGCGGCGAGCGACGGGGAGAGCAGGCTCAACGCACGAGGCGGCTCCACGTCGAGCCGGGGTGCGTCCGCCGGGGAGAGCTGGAGAACGGAGAGGACGAGCAGGGTCGCGAGCATGGGCCCGAGTCTAAAGCCACAAACCCGACACCGCCCATCGGGCGGATGGCATCCCGGAGGAGCGGGGTCTACGTTTCCCGCAACCCTACTTCCGCGGAGCACCACCTACGGGTCGGGTGGACGGCTTTCGAGCCGGTGCGGTCGCTGGGCCGAACGGCGGCGAGACCCGGACAGAAGCCGCCCTCACGACTGGGGGCATCCCATGCGCATCCTGCAAGTCATCCACGGCTATCCCATGCGGTTCAACGCCGGCTCGGAGGTCTACACCCAGGCCCTGTCCCAGGGGCTCGCCGAGCGGCACGAGGTCCACGTCTTCACGCGCTACGAGGATCCCTTCGCTCCGGACTACGCGATGCTCCACGAGCGCGACCCGGACGACCCGCGCGTCGAGCTGCACCTCGTCAACATGCCCAACAGCCGTGACCGCTACCGGCATGAGGGCGTCGACCAACGCTTCGCCGGGCTGCTCGACACGCTCCGGCCCCACGTCGTCCACGTGGGACACCTCAACCACCTGTCGACCTCACTCCTCGAACAGGCGGCGTCACGTCGCATCCCCATCGTCTTCACCCTGCACGACTACTGGCTGATGTGCCCCCGCGGCCAGTTCATGCAGATGCACCCGGAGGACCCAGGCAACCTCTGGGCCGCGTGCGAGGGCCAGGAGAACCGCAAGTGCGCCGAGCGCTGCTACGCCCGCTACTTCTCGGGCGCTCCCGAGGAGCGCGAGCGGGACGTGACCCAATGGTCGGACTGGGTGCACCGGCGGATGGACCACGTGCGGCGCATGGCCGGACGGGTGGACGTGTTCCTCGCGCCCTCGCGCTACCTGCTGGAGCGGTTCCGGGATGACTTCGGCCTGCCCGCCTCCAAACTGCGCTACCTGGACTACGGCTTCGACCTCGGGCGGCTCGCCGGCCGGGAGCGGCAGCCGGAGCAGGAGTTCGTCTTCGGGTACATCGGCACGCACATCCCGGCCAAGGGCATCCACCACCTCATCGAGGCCTTCGGCCGGGTGAGAGGGCCGGCACGGCTGCGCATCTACGGCCGGCCCCGTGGAGCGAACACGGACGCACTCAAGGCGCTGGCCCGCGCGCTGCCGGGTGATGCGGCCCGGCGCGTCGAGTGGCTGCCCGAGTACCGCAACCCGGACATCGTCCGGGACGTGTTCAACCATGTGGACGCCATCGTGGTGCCCTCCATCTGGGCGGAGAACTCGCCGCTCGTCATCCACGAGGCCCTGCAGGCGCGCGTTCCCGTCATCACCGCGGACGCGGGCGGGATGAGCGAGTACGTCCAGGATGGGGTGAATGGATTGCTCTTCGAGCACCGGAATCCGGTGGCGCTCACACACGCCCTGCAGAAGCTGGTGGACGAGCCCGCGCTGGCCACCCGGCTCGGCGCACGCGGCTACCTCCAGTCGGAGAGTGGCGATGTGCTGGACATGAAGGACCATGTCCACGACGTGGAGGCGCTCTACGCCCAGGTCATCCGGGATCAGCGCGCCTCGCGGACCCCCTCGAAGCCGGGCCCCTGGCGCATCACGTTCGACACCAACCCGGATGACTGCAACCTGAAGTGCATCATGTGCGAGGAGCACTCGCCGCACAGCGACAAGCAGAGCGCGCGCAAGGCCGCTGGGAAGCCGAAACGCCGCATGCCCATCGAGCTGCTGCGCCAGGTGATGGAGGACTCGCGGGACACGCCCCTGCGGGAGATCATCCCCTCCACGATGGGCGAGCCGCTCATCTACGACCACTTCGACGACATCATCGACCTGTGCATGTCGCATGGGCTGCTGATGAACCTGACCACGAACGGCACCTTCCCCCGTCGGGGAGCGCGCGAATGGGCCCGGCGGCTGGTGCCCATCCTGTCGGACGTGAAGATCTCCTGGAACGGGGCGACGAAGCAGACGCAGGAAGCCATCATGCTCGGCACGCGCTGGGAGCGGGTGCTGGAGAACCTGCGCATCTTCATCGCCGAGCGGGACGCGCAGGCCCGGGCGGGCGGGCACCGGTGCCGGGTGACGCTGCAGCTCACCTTCCTGGAGACCAACGTGGGCGAGCTGGCGGACATCGTGCGGCTCGCCGCGAGCCTCGGGGTGGACCGGGTGAAGGGGCACCACCTGTGGGCGCACTTCGCGCAGATCAAACCGCTGTCGATGCGGCGCGACCCGGAAGCCATCGCTCGTTGGAACGCGGCGGTGCGCGAGGCGCGCCGGGCGGTGGAGGAGCACCCGCTGCCGGAGGACCGCCGGGTGTTGCTGGAGAACATCCACGAGCTGGACGCGGGCGCGGTGGAGGATCTGGCGCCGGGAGCGCGGTGCCCATTCCTGGGCAAGGAGGCCTGGGTGAGCGCCGAGGGCCGCTTCGACCCGTGCTGCGCGCCAGACGAGCAGCGGCGCACCCTGGGTGAGCTCGGCAACCTGCTCCAGGTGGGCATCCAGGAGGTGTGGAACGGCGAAGCCTACCAGCGGCTGCTCGAGACGTACCAGGAGCACCCGCTCTGCCGGAGCTGCAACATGCGCCAGCCGGTGGAGGCGGGACGATGAGCCCGTGGGCGAGGACGCGCGTGTCGGCGGACCGGACCCATCACACGCTCGAAGGGGCACCGCTCTACCCGGTCCGGTTCCTCGAGGTGCTGTCCTTTCATGCCCCGGGGCTGGCCGCGGCGAAGGACGGCACGGGCGCCTTCCACATCGACGCCACGGGCCGGGCCGCCTACACGCGGCGCTTCACGCGGACCTTCGGGTTCTACGAGGAGCTGGCCACGGTGGTGGACGGGAGCGGAGCCTTCCACATCCGCCCCGACGGCTCGGAGCTGTCACCCGAGCGGTACGCGTGGTGCGGGAACTTCCAGGACGGCCGCTGCACGGTGCGAGAGAGGGACGGCCATTACTTCCATGTCGGCCGGGAGGGCCACCCGGCGTACCCGGAACGGTACGCGTATGCCGGAGACTTCCGGGACGGCCTCGCGGTGGTGCAGGACACCTCGGGGCTGCACCTGCACATCCACAAGGACGGCCAGCCGCTGAACGGACGGCGCTTCCTGGACCTGGACGTGTTCCACAAGGGCTACGCCCGGGCTCGGGACGAGCGCGGCTGGCACCACGTGGACAGCGAGGGCGAGTCCCTCTACGCGCGGCGCTTCGTCACGGTGGAGCCCTTCTACAATGGACAGGCGAGGGTGGAGTGTGAAGACGGCTCGCTGCTCGTCATTGATGAGTCGGGAGAGACCGTGCGCGAGCTGCGGCCACCCAGGCGCAGCGAGCTGCGGGCACTGTCGGGAGACCTGGTGGGTTTCTGGAGGACGCAGGCCCTGTGTGCCGCCGCGGAGCTGCGCATCATCGAGGCCCTGCCCGCCACCACGGCCCGGGTCGCGGAGCTGCGGGCCCTGGCACCGGACCGATGCGAGCGGCTGCTGCGCGCACTGGGCGAGCTGCGGCTCGTGACACGCGAAGGAGACACCTGGCGTGCGACACCCCGGGGCGCCCTGCTCCACCGTGAGCACCCGTTGCAGATGGCCGATGCGGCGCTCCACTGGGGGCGGGACTGCTACCGCCCATGGGAGGCGCTCCCCGAGGCCTTGCGCGCCCACGGCACGTGGGAACCACCCCACTTCTTCGAGGAGATAGCGAAAGACTCGCAGCACGTTGCGAGCTACCACCGGGCCATGGCGAGCTATGCGCGCCAGGACTACGCCCGCATCGCCGAGGCGCTGCACGACGTGACGCACGGGACGGTGCTGGACGCGGGAGGAGGCTCGGGTGTGCTCCTGGGAAACCTCCTCCGGGAGCGGCCTGGACTCCGCGGCCTGCTGCTGGAAAGGCCCGAGGTGGCTCGAAGCGTGGAGGTGCCCGCGGAGCTGTCCGGCAGGATGGAGGTCATCGCGGGAGACCTCCTCGCGCCATGGGGCACCAAGGCCGACACCATCGTCCTGGCTCGCATCCTCCACGACTGGAGCGACGCGGATGCGGCACGCATTCTCCAGCGTGCGCGGGAATCACTGGCACCAGGCGGGCGGCTCCATGTCATCGAGCTGGTGCTCGGCCACGAGGACATGGGTGGCGCACTCCTGGACCTGCACATGCTCGTCACGACCGGAGGCAGGGAACGCACCGAAGCGGAATTCCGCGCCCTTTTCCAGAACGTGGGGTTGAGACTCATCGAACGGCGCTCCCTGGCGGCGGTGAGCCAGGTGCTCATCGCGGAGTGCCCATGAACGGTCCGCCGCCCGAGCAACAACCCGGCCGAGGAGGAGCCGTGCTCCCCACCTCCGTCCTCCACTGGCTCGAGCGATTACAGCCCGCCCCGTCCTCCGCTGCGTGCAGACAGCGGAGGCGCTGCGCGAGGGTGCCCGAGCGAACCTCGACATCATCCCCGATCGCCTGCTCGGTGCTCCGGGTGCGTTCATCGTGGACGAGCACCTCGGAGGGCAGACGCTGCAACGGCTCGGCCTGGAGTCCTTCGTGGAGTACCTCATTGCCGGGGAGGGCGTGCTCCCCGGCCTCGCGGAGCCCACCTCCGCGGCCTCCACGCTCGTCAGTCACATGCTCGGCCACACCGGCACCCTCGGGGGACTCCATGTGTTCGTGACGCATGACTCCTTGCTGGCACCGACCGCCGCGCGCGCGCTCCGCTGCCCGCTCCGCCGGGAGGACTGGCCGGAGTACCTCGAAGCCGCGTTCTTCTGGCGCGAGGGAGCGGACGTCAGGGGCGCTTACCGGACTCACGAGTCGCCCTGCCGTTGAAGGGGACTTCTGGTTAGGTTCTTCAGGCCACGTCCTTCAACCCTGGAACCGCCGCCATGATGCTTCACATCCCCAACGTCCTCACCGCCGAGCAGGTGGCCCGCTGCCGCGAAGTCTTCGATCAGGCCGCCTGGGAAGATGGCCGCAGCACCGCCGGCCACCAGTCCGCCCAGGCGAAGAAGAACCTCCAGCTCCCGGAGAACAGCCCTCAGGCCCGCGAGCTCGGTGACCTCGTTGACGTGGGGTATCTCTCTCCCGGGCGCAACTGAGAATGATTCTCAATTTCCATATCGGAATGCAGGACGTGGCCTCCCCCCCCGGGCAGGACGTAAGGCCCTCCGCGGGCCTCTTCCGGATGGGCGAGGCCACCTCGGGTGGAGGGGACCGGGAGCGGTGGGCGTGGGCCCTGCTGATCGCCGCACTCGTGCACGGCGGGACGCTGCTCGCGTGGCTGGCGATGCCCCAGACAGCCCCCCAGGCCGCCGCGCTCCCCGAGGAGCCAGAGGTGGTGTTCTTCTCCTTCCCGCCTCCGCCCGCCGCGGGTTCCAGTGCCACGGCCTCCC
>DASQMW010000091.1:0-57190 GCA_035645295.1 Archangium sp. | reverse complement strand
GAGCACGCCGCTGCCCGGGCCTGGGAAGATGTCCTTGACGCGAACGGGGACGGGCTCCGTCCCGGTGGTGTCGAGCTTCCACAGCTCGCGGCCAGAGGTGCCATCGTCGGCGGTGAAATAGAGCGTCTTTCCGAGCACCGTGAGGGCGGCGGGCTTGGAGCCCCCGCTCGCGGTGGAGAGCTCCTTGACGAGAACGGTGCCACTCTCGGTGCCGTCCGTCTTCCACAGCTCGGTGCCGAAGCCGTCGCTCGCGGTGAAGTAGAGGACGCTGCCGATCACCGCGAAGGCGGAGGGCCCGGCGTCCAGGATGCCCGGGGCGATGTCCTTCACCAACGAGGTGTTCGCCTCGGTGCCGTCCGTCTTCCACAGCTCGATGCCCGTGTTCTCCTCGTTGGCCACGAAGTAGAGGGTGCTGCCCACCACTCCGGCGATGTTCATGACGGCGCCCATGCCCAGGTAGTCGCGGATGTCCGCCACCCGGGAGGTGTTCGCCTCGGTGCCCTCCGTCCTCCACAGCTCGCGGCCGCCGGAGGCATTCCGGGCAATGAAGTAGAGGACGTCACCCATGGGAGTGAAGCGCGAGGGGCGAGAGGACGGACCGCTCCCCACGGCGATGTCCTTCACGAGGGTGGTGCCCGCCGCCGTGCCGTTGCTCTTCCACAGCTCGACGCCGTACGTGGAGTCCCGGCCGGCGAAGTAGAGGAGGCCGCCGTGGGAGACGATTTCCATGGGCGAGCTGGCCTCGGTGGTGAGCCTGACGCTGCTCGTCACCCGGGCCGTGCCCGCGGGGGTTCCATCCGTCTTCCAGAGCCGGAAGCCCTCCGCGAGCGACGGCATGGCCGCGAAGTAGAGGGCTCCGTTGAAGGGCGTCAGGGCGCTCAGGCCGGACTCCGCGGTGAATGCGGGCGCATCGTCGGGGACGATGTTCACGAGCGGCCGCGTGCCCGCCACCGTTCCGTCCGTCCGCCACAGCTGTGCCGCCTCCTCCTGCTCGAAGGTGGTGAAGTACAGCGCGCCCTCCCACGAGGCGAAGGGCGCGGGATTCGAGCCCCGGGTGGGCGTCAGGCCGGTTCCGACGGGGACGGTGGTGGCCGCATCGCCCCGCGTCCTCCACAGCGTGGGGAGCGGCGGGTTCTCGTCGGACAGGCCTGTCCCCGGCGCGGTGGCCACGAAGTACACCGTGTCCCCCAGAACGGTGAACGCCTTGGGGACCGGGTCCGCGAGGCGGTCGCCCGGAAAGTGGTTGGTGCCGATGCGCCGGGAGCCCGAGGGCGTGCCGTCGCTCGTCCACAGCTCATGGCCCACGCCCGGCTCATAGCCGGTGAAGTAGAGCGTGCTTCCATGGGCCGTCATCAGCAGGGGGCCCTTGCCGCTCGCGGCCTTGAAGTCCACCAGCTTCGAGGTACCCGCGGCCGTGCCGTCCGTCGCGTAGAGGGCGCTCTCGGCGTTGCCCGCGTCCCTCATCATGAAGAAGAGGCGCGTGCTCGTGGCGACGAGCGAGTCGGGCTTCTCCACGGAGTTGTTTCCGGAGACGAGCTCCAGGACGCGCTGCGTGCCCGCCTCGGTGCCATCGGTCTTCCACAGCTCTCGTCCTGTCACGCCGTCCGTGGCGACGAAGTACACCGCGCTCTCGAAGGCGGTGAGCTGCACGGGGCTGGAGCCCGTCGCGCCCGGGAGGATGTCCTTGACGCGGACGGTGCCCGCCTCGGTGCCATCGGTCTTCCACAGCTCGGTGCCCGCCGTGCCCTCGTTGCCCGCGAAGTAGAGCGCCCGGCCGGACCGGACGAGCCCTCGCGCCGGGGAGACGGCCGTGACGGTCACGCTCGCGCCGACTCGCGTGGTGCCCTCGGGGGTGCCATCGGTGCGCCATAGCTGCCGGGTGCCCCCGGGTGCGTTGACCAGGAAGTAGAGCTTGCCGCCGAGCTCGGTGAACGACTGGGGCTCGCTGCCGCCCGTGCCCAGGGAGATGTCCCGGACGAGCTTCGTGCCCTCCGCGGTGCCATCGGTCCGCCACAGCTCGGTTCCGGAGCCGCCGTCATTGGCGCTGAAGAGGATCCACCCGTTGAGCTCGGCGAACTCCGTGGGCCGGGAGCTGTCCGTGCCGGGGAAGATGTCCTTGAGCAGGAACGTCCCCGAGGTGGTGCCGTCCGTCCGCCACAGCTCCACGCCATGCTGCCCGTCCGCGGCGGCGAACCAGGTGAGCCCCCGCGAGTGGAACAACCTGGAGGGCGTCGAGCCGACAGGACCCGGGACGATATCGGCCACCAGTGCGGGGCCCGTGGCGTCGAGCCTCCACAGCTCGGGCCCGGTGCTGTCGTCATTGGCCGTGAAAAGGAGCGTCGTCCCCGCGGCCGTGGGGGTTTCGGGGTAGCGCACCAGCGCGCGCTCGGCCTTCATGCCCACGTCGAGGAGGGAGGCGGGACCTTCACCCAGGGCCCGGCGGGTGGCCTTCGGGGCCAGCGATGCCGGCTCCTCGCGAGTGGGAGCCGAGCAGGCCCCACCCAGCATCAGGACGCACAAGGCGGCCAGGATCGTGTTCGCTCTCACCATGCTGTTCCTCGGAGACTCCCCCGCCGGACACCGTGGTGCCCGGCCATGTCGAATCGGCGGCGGTATTCAACCATATCCGGACCCGGCCGAGGGCCCTCCGAGCACCCGGGGGAGGGCAGGGGAGACGGCCGGTTCCCGCTCCGGTGACGCGCTCTTTCAGATGCAGGAGGGGGGCTGTGGAGATAAGAGGCGACTCCATGCACACCCTGCGTGGTGCCCCCGCCCTCTCCGAGTTCCGTCTGGCCAAGTTGCTCGCTCGCTGCCGTGAGCTGGAGCCGGCCGTCGCCTCCGTCTACGCGGAGTTCGTGCACTTCATCGACCTGGCGGTCGCGCTCTCCGAGTCCGAGCGGGCCCTGATGGACAGGCTGCTGGAGTACGGCCCCCGGCTCACCCGCGGCGAGCAGCGCGGCAGCCTGCAACTGGTCCTCCCGCGCCCCGGCACCATCTCACCCTGGTCCTCGAAGGCCACGGACATCTTCCAGAACACCGGCCTGCGCGCCGTGCGGCGCATCGAGCGGGGCGTGGCCTACTGGGTCGCTGACCGGGCGGGCAAGCCCCTGAGCCCCGAGCAGCTCGCCCGTGTCCAGCCGGTGCTGCACGACCGGATGACGCAGGCCGTGGTGGGGCGCGAGGAGGACGCCGCCATCCTCTTCGCCGGGCACACGCCCCGTCCGCTCACCACGGTGGACGTGGTGGGGGGTGGCCGGGCCGCGCTCGTCACCGCCAACCGCGAGCTGGGCCTCGCGCTGGCCGAGGATGAAATCGACTACCTGGTGGCGCGCTTCACCGAGCTCGAGCGCAACCCCACCGATGTCGAGCTGATGATGTTCGCGCAGGCGAACAGCGAGCACTGCCGGCACAAGATCTTCAACGCCTCGTGGACGATTGACGGCAAGCAGCAGGAGCGCTCGCTCTTCCAGTCCATCAAGAACACCTACGCGGCGAACCAGGAAGGCGTGCTGTCGGCGTACAAGGACAACGCGGCGGTGATGGAGGGCTTCGAGGTGGAGCGCCTCTTCCCGGAGGTGGCCAGCGGCGAGTACCGCTTCCACCGCGAGCTCGCGCACATCCTGATGAAGGTGGAGACGCACAACCATCCCACCGCCATCTCGCCGCATCCGGGCGCCTCGACGGGCGCGGGCGGAGAGATTCGCGACGAGGGCGCCACGGGCCGGGGAGCGAAGCCGAAGGCGGGCCTGAGCGGCTTCTCCGTGTCCAACCTGCGCATCCCTGGCTTCGAGCAGCCCTGGGAGCAGGCCTACGGCAAGCCGGAGCGCATCGTCTCCGCGCTCGACATCATGATCGAAGGCCCGCTGGGTGGCGCCGCCTTCAACAACGAGTTCGGCCGGCCCAACCTGTGCGGCTACTTCCGCAGCTTCGAGCAGCAGGTGACCACGCCCGAGGGCGTCGAGGTGCGCGGCTACCACAAGCCCATCATGATCGCCGGTGGCCTGGGCAACATCCGGGACGGGCACGTGCAGAAGGGCACGCTGAAGCCGGGGGACAAGATCGTCGTGCTGGGTGGCCCGGCGATGCTGATCGGCCTGGGCGGTGGCGCGGCGTCCTCGATGACGCAGGGCACGAGCGCGGCGGACCTGGATTTCGCCTCGGTGCAGCGCGACAACCCGGAGATGGAGCGGCGCTGCCAGGAGGTCATCGATCGCTGCTGGGCGCAGGGCGACGCCAACCCCATCCGCTCGATTCACGACGTGGGCGCGGGTGGCCTGTCCAACGCGGTGCCGGAGCTCATCCACGACAACAACCTGGGTGGCCGCTTCGAGCTGCGCGAGGTGCCCAACGCCGAGCCCGGCATGGCGCCGGTGGAGATCTGGTGCAACGAGGCGCAGGAGCGCTACGTGCTGGCCATCGCGCCGGAGGACCTGGAGCGCTTCGCGGCCCTGTGCGAGCGCGAGCGGGCGCCCTTCGCGGTGCTGGGTGACGCCACGGAGGAACAGGCGCTGAAGCTGACGGACCGGCAGTTCGGCAACGCGCCCATCGACATCCCGATGGACGTGCTGTTCGGCAAGCCGCCGCGCATGCACCGGGACGTGAAGTCGCGGCCGCTGACGCACGCCGAGCTGAAGCTGGACGCGCCGGTGAAGGAGCTGCTGGGGCGGGTGCTCGGACACCCGACCGTGGCGGACAAGGGCTTCCTGATCACGATCGGCGACCGGACGGTGGGGGGCCAGACGGCGAGGGACCAGATGGTGGGCCCGTGGCAGGTGCCGGTGGCGGACTGCGCGGTGACGCTGTCGGCGCACGCGGGCTACACGGGCGAGGCCATGTCCATGGGCGAGCGCACGCCGGTGGCGCTCATCGACGCGGCCGCCTCGGCGCGCATGGCGGTGGCCGAGGCCGTGACGAACATCGCCTCGGCGCGGATTGGCAAGCTGGGGGATGTGAAGCTGTCGGCGAACTGGATGGCGGCGGCCGGCAGCCCGGGCGAGGACGCCAACCTCTACGCCGCGGTGAAGACGGTGGGCATGGAGCTGTGCCCGGCGTTGGGCCTCACCATTCCGGTGGGTAAGGACTCCATGTCCATGCGCACGGTGTGGGAGGAGAAGGGGGCTCGCAAGGCGGTGACGGCGCCGTTGTCGCTCATCGTGTCGGCCTTCGCGCCGGTGCTGGATGTGCGCAAGTCGCTGACGCCGCAGCTTCTCGATCCGGGCGCGGACTCGCGGCTGGTGTTCGTGGACCTGGCGGGTGGGAAGCAGCGGCTGGGTGGCTCGGTGCTGGCACAGGCGTACTCGCAGGTGGGCCCGCGCTGCCCGGACGTGGAGAGCCCCGAGACGCTCAAGGGCTTCTTCACCGCGATGCAGGCGCTCAACGAGGCGGGCCTGGTGCAGGCCTACCATGACCGCTCCGACGGTGGCCTGCTGACCACGCTGGTGGAGATGGCCTTCGCGGGGCACTGCGGCTTCGACGTGGACGTGGCCGCGCTGGGCCCGGATGCCGTGGCGGCGCTCTTCAACGAGGAACTGGGCGCGGTGCTGCAGGTGAAGGCCGGGGACCTCCAGCGGGTGCGCGAGGTGCTGACGAAGCACGGGCTGGGCGCGCACAGCCACGAGCTGGGCAGGCCCCAGGCAGCGCTGACGGTGCGGGTGCGGCAGGGCGGGAAGGTCCTCCTGGAGGAGGACACGGTGGCGCTGCGCAAGGTGTGGTCGCGCGTGAGCTACGAAATGCAGAAGCTGCGCGACAACCCGCGCTGCGCGGAGGAGGAGTACGCCGCGAAGTGCGATCCGGGCGACCCTGGCCTGTCGGCGCGGCTCACGTTCGACCCGCAGGAGGACGTGGCGGCGCCGTACATCGCGAAGGGCACGAAGCCCCGGGTGGTCATCCTGCGAGAGCAGGGTGTGAACAGCCAGTTCGAGATGGCTCGGGCGTTCATGCGCGCGGGTTTCACCGCGGTGGACGTGCACATGAGCGACATCCTCACCGGGAGGGTGTCGCTGAAGGACTTCACGGGCGTCGCGGCCTGCGGAGGCTTCTCGTACGGCGACGTGCTCGGAGCGGGCGGAGGCTGGGCGCGCTCCATCCTGTTCAACGCGCGGGCCCGGGATGAGTTCGCCGCGTTCTTCGCGCGCTCGGGCACCTTCGCGCTGGGCATCTGCAACGGCTGCCAGATGATGTCGCAGCTGCGCGAGCTGATTCCGGGCGCGGAGCACTTCCCACACTTCGTGCGCAACGTGTCGGAGCAGTTCGAGGCGCGGCTGGTGCAGGTGGAGGTGGCGGAGAGCCCGTCGCTGTTCTTCAAGGGCATGGCGGGCAGCCGCATCCTCATCGCGTCGTCGCACGGCGAGGGGCGGGCGGAGTTCGCGAGCGCGGAGGAGGCGGCGAGGGTGAACGGGCTGGGGATGGTGCCGGTGCGCTTCGTGGACAACCACGGGCGGGTGACGGAGACGTACCCGGCGAACCCGAACGGCTCGCCGCACGGAATCGCGGGCCTGACGTCGAGGGACGGGCGGGTCACGATCATGATGCCGCACCCGGAGCGGGTGAGCCGGAGCGTGACGTACTCCTGGTGCCCGCCGGAGTGGGGCGAGGACGGCCCCTGGATGCGGATGTTCCGCAACGCGCGCGCGGCGCTGGGCTGAAGTCGTCATGAGTGACGACGTTCGCGATTCACAGCTCAGGCTTTGTGAAGAACATGGAACGCCATTCGTTGAGTCTCCCTCGGACATGAAGGTCGGGATTTCACTCAACGTGAGGAGTGGACTCATGCCCATCAATGGGCTGAGACATCCCATTCAGGGAAACACCACGGGCTGGTACATCTGGGCAGGTGGCGAGCCATCAGCGGAGCCTGATTTCTTCCAGCCCGTGCATGTGGCCCATCTGGCCGAGTCGTGTCCGCTTGCGTTGAAGTTCCTGGGCCTCCCTCCAGGATGGAGATTTCTGGTCGCGGATGGCCATGAGGATGTGTGGGAGGATCCGAGCTTGCTTGATACGTGAACAACCATGGGTGGGCCTACTCGGCCCAGACGAGTGCCAGCTTGAGCTCGAAGGCTTCGAAGGGTTCGGCGCGGACGCGTTCGTCTCCGGCGACGGAATCGACGAGCAGCCAGTGCCGCCCCTCGAGCCGGAAGATCTCGAGCGTCTGGGCGACCGGGTCCACGTGCCACACGTTCCGCACGCCTTCGCGGGCGTAGATGCGCATCTTCTGGATCTTGTCGATGCGCCGCGTGCTCTTGGAAAGCACTTCGCACACCCAGTCCGGGGCGAGGTCGTAGTGCGCCGGGGCGTTGGCTCCTCCAATGGCCCCGGGCAGGCGCTCGCGCCTCCATCCGGCGATGTCTGGCACGAGCTTGTCTGGCCGGGGGCCGAGGTGCAGTTCGGGCTCATCAAGAATGACCCACCCGCCCGGGCCTCCTTCGCCGTACCTGAAGGGCATGGTGAGGATGGCACCCAGGCCCGATGCCGCGCTGGTGTGCGGGCGGGCCGGGCGAGGGCTGAGGTGCAGCTCGCCGTTGAGGATTTCCGCCACCATCTCCGGAGGCGCCGCCTGGAAGGCCGCCTCGACGGACGGGGCGTTTCGCTCGGTGGATGGTGGATCGGGAGGACGACTGGGGGCCATGAGAGGAGATTTCATCATGCCCCTCGCGCTGTGCAATCCCGAAGCCGCCGGAGCCCGACGGCCCCGACGGCCACGGAGCACCTCAGCGCGTCGCGGGGCCTGCGGAGGTGTTGGCCTTCCGCCCGCGCTTCCCGGACGTCCAGTCCTCCAACATGTTGAAGCTCTTCATCTGCTGGCCCAGGTCCGTGGTGCGGACCAGTTCCTCCACCTGGGCGCGCGAGTGGCGCGGCAGCTTCGCGTCCATCTGCGCGAAGCCGTACGCCAGCGCCCCCGCGATGGCCGTGTTGAGCCGCAGTTGCTGCGGATCGCACTTGTCCAGCTCGTCCGAGCGCGCGTGGTAGTTCGGGCCGTAGAGCGCCGGTTCCTGGTTGGCCACCAGGTTGGGCACTCCGTGCAGCATGAAGTCGAAGTTGTCCGTGCCCACGATCGGCACGTCCAACTGCGTGAACGGGCCCAGTCCCTTCACCGGCTCGAGCGCCACGTCCACCAGGGGCGGCAGCTCGGGGCGGCCTCCCGTGAAGAAGCCGTTGATGCGCCCGCAGCCGATGTCGAACGAGGACGCCATCACGTGCTTGTCCAGCTCGGCCTCGTGCGCCTTCACGTAGCCCTCCGAGCCGAACATGCCCTGCTCCTCGCCGTTCCACAGCGCGAAGCGGAGGGTGCGCGCGGGCTTGATACCCAGCCGCTTCATCTGCCGCGCCACGTCGATGAGCGCCACCACGTTGGCTCCGTTGTCCAGCGCTCCCGTGCCCAGGTCCCACGAGTCCAGGTGCGCGCCGAGCACTACCACCTCGTCCGGGCGCTTGCTGCCGCGGATCTCCCCGATGACGTTGTAGCTCTCGTACGCGGGCCCAATCTGGAGATCGAGCTCGGCCGTGAGCGTCAGCGCCTTGCCCGTGCGCAGCAGGCGCTGGGCGCGCAGGGCTCCGTCACGCTCCATCACCATCATCGGCCGCGTGTTGCGCATGCCCACCGACACGTTGTGCCGGTAGAGCAGGTTGTTGGGCCGCGAGCCCACGTACACCACCCCGGCCACGCCGGCCGCGAAGGCCCGCTGCTCGATCTCCGCGGCCTCGGCGTACTCGCGGAACAGGTCGTCCACGTTCTTCAGCTCCGTCGTGTCCACGAGCAGGAACGCGCCCTTCGCCTTCTCCCCGAGCGCCTTGAGCTCCTTCTCCGTGCCCTTGCCCGCATCCAGCAGCGGCGCCGTCAGCCCGCCCTTGGGCGTGGCGGTGGAGAAGGGCATGGCCGCGATGCGGGGAGAGAAATCCACTCCCTTGCCGCGCACGGTGGCGGACGCCGAGCGCTCGAGCCACAGGCCCGGCATCTGGAAGGCCTCCTTGCGCGCCTCGACGCCCGCCTCCCGGAAGCGCGCGAGCGCCCAGTCCACGGAGCGCAGGTTCGCCGGCGAGCCCGTGGCCCTTCCGCCCACCTCGTCCACGAGGGACTGCAGATCGCTCATCAGCGGCGTGTCCCCCAGGAAGGCGGAGACCAGCCGCGCCGCATCGGCCCGCGAGGCCTCCGAGGCCTTCGTCGCGGGCTTGGACGGCTCGGCCGCCAGGGCCGGTGAGCCGAGAAGGGACAGGGACAGGAGGGAGGACAGCAGCCGGCGGGAGGAAGCAGTGCTCAGGCAGGGGCTCCAGGACGAGTGGGGCCGCCATCCTGCCAGAGTCCGGAAACACGAAGGCCCGATGTGAACCGGAGTCCACATCGGGCCTTTGCTGTGAGGCGCCACCCGGATTCGAACCGGGGGATGAAGGTTTTGCAGACCTTTGCCTTACCACTTGGCTATGGCGCCGCGAGAAGCGTGTACGGCGTTATATGAACCCAACACAGCCGGGTCAAGACAGGAGAGAGGGGGGCGTGCACATCTTCGTCCGGTAGCATCCCCGGCGAGCGGTCCAGCCACCTACTGGAGGAACGTCAATCATGCTGCAGGGTTACGGGCTGTACCAGGAGGAGCACGAGGCCTTCCGCCGCACCGTCCGGGCCGTGGTGGAGAAGGAGTTGAAGCCCTTCGCCTCCCAGTGGGAGGAGCAGGAGGAGTTCCCCCGGGCGCTCTTCACCCGCTTCGGCGAGCTGGGCTTCCTCGGTCTCAAGTACCCGGAAGCCTACGGGGGCTCCAACGCCGGGGAACTCTACGAGGCCGTGCTGCTCGAGGAGATGGGGCGCTGCGGCTCGGGCGGGGTCGCCGCGGGCCTCGGGGCCCAGCACACCATCGCCACCGGTCCCCTCCACAAGTTCGGCACCGAGGACCAGAAGCAGCGCTTCCTCGCCCCGGCCATCCGGGGGGAGAAGATCGGTGCGCTCGGCATCACCGAGCCCCATGGCGGCTCGGATGTGGCGGGCCTGCTCACCACCGCCCGCCGCGACGGGGACCACTACGTCGTCAACGGCTCGAAGACCTACATCACCAACGGGGTCCGGGCGGACTTCGTCGTGCTGGCGGTGAAGACGAAGCCCGATGCCGGGCACAAGGGCCTGGCGCTGTTGGTGGTGGAGAAGGGCACGCCCGGGTTCTCCGTGGGGCGCAAGCTCAAGAAGCTCGGGTGGCGCGCCTCGGATACCGGGGAGCTCTTCTTCGAGGACTGCCGGGTGCCCGCGGCCAACCTGCTCGGCGGCGTGGAGGGGCAGGGCTTCTATCAGATCATGGGCAACTTCCAGTGGGAGCGCCTGTCGCTTGCCCTGGGGGCGCTCGGAGCCATGGAGGAGATGCTGGAGGTCGTCATGGCCCACGTGAGGGACCGGCGGGCTTTCGGCCACGCGCTCCACGAGTTCCAGGTGGTGCGGCACCGGATCGCCGAGCTGGCCACCGAATTCGAGGCGGCGCGCCAGCTCACCTACCACGCGCTGCGCCTGCACGTGGGGGGTGAGTACGCCATCGCCCAGACGTCCATGGCCAAGAAGGTGGCCACCGAGACGGCCTGCCGGGTGGCCGATGCGTGCCTCCAGCTCCATGGCGGCGCCGGGTACATGATGGAGTACGACATCCAGCGCCATTGGCGGGACGCGCGCCTGGGCCCCATCGGCGGGGGGACGAGCGAGATCATGAACGAGATCATCGCCAAGCAGCTCGGTCTCTAGGTGGGCGCGGTCCGGGGCAGGCGGGCAGGCTCGGGGAAGGGAATGGGGGAGCTCCTCGTTCTGCGGGACAGACACCGCAGCAGGAGGTCCGGGTGGTGGATCCCCGTATACCTTGTACCGAGCTCTATGTACGGCTCGGAGACGAGGAAGTGCTCGTGCTCGACTGCCGTGATCCCGAGGATTGGGATCGCTACGGTCTGCATATCCCTGGTGCCCTGTGGATGCCCTTCGAGGAAATCCTACGGGATGCGGAGGTGCTCCCCGACGACGAGCTGATCGTGGTGTGTGGGTGTTCCCCGGACGGCTCCGATGCGCGCCGGGCCTGCCGCGTGCTCAACCACAAGGGGCTCAGGGCCGTGTGCCTGGACGGTGGCCTCCAGGGGTGGATTACCCACGGGCTGCCGACCGAGAGCCACATGGCGGGGGCCTCGGCTAGCGGCCTGTGCTGAGCCCTGGCGGGATATGTGCTCGCCGCGGTGCGTAGAAGTCCGGCGCCAAAGGGTGTAAAGGACCCGCCATCTCTCGGCCCCCACGAGAAAGGGAGTCTGACACCATGGCCAAGCTTCGCGCTGTACTCATTGGCGCCACCGGACTCGCCGGCCAGCAGTTCATCGCCGCGCTGAAGGATCACCCCACCATCGAGCTCACCGGGCTGGCGGCCTCGCCGCGCTCGGCGGGCAAGGCCTACGCCGAGGCGCTCCGGGGCTCCAACGGGATGACCGCCTGGTTCGTCCCCGAGGCCCTCCCCGAGTCGATCGCGAAGATGAAGGTGGTGAGCGGCGAGGAGGTCCAGGCGAAGGACTACGACATCGCCTTCTCGGCGGTGGAGTCGGACGTGGCCAAGGAGATGGAGCCCCGGCTCGCGCGGGACATCCCCGTGTTCTCCGCGGCCAGCGCCTTCCGCTACGAGGCGGACGTGCCGCTGCTCATCCCCCCGGTGAATGCCGACCACGCCCGGCTGGTGCGCGAGCAGCAGAAGCGCCGCGGCTGGAAGGGCTACATCGTCCCCATCCCCAACTGCACCACCACCGGCATGGCCATCACCCTGGCCCCGCTGGCCGAGCGCTTCGGCATCAAGTCAGTGCTGATGACCTCCATGCAGGCCATGTCCGGCGCGGGCCGCTCGCCCGGCGTCATCGGCCTGGACATCCTGGACAACGTCATCCCCTTCATCCCCAAGGAGGAGGAGAAGGTCCAGGTGGAGACCAAGAAGATCCTCGGCACGCTGGACGCCGCGGGGGGCGCCATCACCTCGCATGACGTGCGGGTGTCGTGCACCTGCACCCGCGTGGCGGTGATGGAGGGCCACACCGAGTCCGTCTTCGTGTCGCTGGCCCGCAAGGCCTCCGTGCAGGAGGTGGTGCAGGCGATGCGCGAGTGGCGGGGCGCCGAGGTGTCCCGGAACCTGCCGTCCGCGCCGCCGCGCTGGATCGAGGTGCTGGAGGATCCCTTCCGTCCGCAGCCGCGGCTCGACCGGGACACGCACGCGGGCATGGCCACCACGGTGGGCCGGGTGCGCGAGGACGGCGTGCTGGAGAACGGCTTCAAATACCTGCTCGTCTCCCACAACACGAAGATGGGAGCAGCCAAGGGAGCGATCCTGGTAGCCGAACTGATGCGTGCCCAGGGGCTCCTGGGATGAGTAGGCTCAGGGGGTACTCCATTTAAGGAGTGCCCCCCCCGTCCCAACCCATGTACTGTGCGCGCGCGCACGGACACGGACTCAGTCCACGAGGAGATTTCAATGGCGTACGTAGTCACCGAGCCTTGCATCAAGTGCAAGTACACCGACTGTGTTGAGGTCTGCCCGGTCAACTGCTTCTACGAAGGCTCCAACTTCCTGGTCATCCACCCGGACGAGTGCATCGACTGCGGTGCGTGTGAGCCGGTGTGCCCGACCAAGGCGATCTTCCCCGAGTCGGATCTGCCCTCCGAGTACTCCGAGTACAAGGCGCTGAACGCGCAGTACTCCACGCAGTGGCCGAACATCGCGGAGAAGAAGGCCCCCCTGCCCGAGGCCGAGGAGAACAAGGACAAGAAGGGCAAGCGGAACATGCTCGAGGCCAAGCCCGGCAAGTAGGCCCGTCGCCCCGCTGGGGAGAGGCGTCCAAGGCCCTCCGCCGAGAGGCGGCAGGGCCTTTCGCATGTCCGGAGTCCGTCTCAGGAGGCCAGGAAGGCACTGAGCTTCAGCCCGCGAGCGGACAGGGCGTCGCGAATGCGCGCCAGGTCCTTCTGGGGCAAGCGCCCGCGGCGCCCCTGGATGCGCAGGGACACCTCCCGTTCGCCCGTGCGCTCCACCTCCACGGTGGCGTCCAGCGCTCCACCCAGGCGCATCGCCAGCGCGGGCCGCTGCGACTTCACGAACACCTCGATCTGCTCGATGAGCGCCAGGGCCGCCTGTACGCGGATCTCCGGGGCCGGCGTCTCCAGCGCCGCCCCTCCGGCACCTCCCGGACGGGCGCCTCCCACGGCGGAGAGGGCCTCCACCGAGGGGAGCGAGGCCGGAGTCTCCGGGCCCGGCGAGGGGGGCGTGGAGCGGGGTGCCACCGGCTCGGCGCGCGGCTCCCGGGCCAGCTCCCGGGCGATGAGGTCGGTCACGCGGTGCTGCATCCGCTCCTGGTGCGTCTGGTGGGCGTCTCCGCGCACGTCCCGGAGCCGGTGGGCCTCGGCATTCAGGCCCTGGCGTACCTGGCCAAGGTGCTCGGTGCTGGCGAAGGCGCCGCGTTGTGGTGTCCGTGCCAGCCCGGTGGCGGCCAGGGCTCCGGTGGCTCCACGTGGGGTGGCCATGGAGGGCCGGGTTGCCCGTCCTCCCTGGAGGGGGGCCTTCGCCGCCTCCGGAGGGGACTTCTTCAGCACTTCCTGGAAACGTCCCTTCTCCGAGGCCGGCTGGGCCGGCGCTGCTTCAGGGTGTCCGTCGACCTTCATGAGCCCTCGCGGTGCTGGGGGAGACCTGAGGGGAGCACGGCCCATGCCAGGGGGCACTCGACGGAGGGCGCCGCGGGGGACTCCCGGGCCGTGGACGGGAAGCTCACCGGCGGGACGCCTCCCCGGGTGAGGAGGCTGTCGGCGGAAGGGGCGGCGCGCTTCGGGGTTACCGGCTCGGCTGGCCGAAGGCGCCCGACTGCGCCGGGGCCGAGCCCATCAGATCGTTGACGGCGAGGGGGCAGCGGGCCACGGCGTTGGGATCGGCCAGGACGTTGCCCTGGGACCAGTTGCGGTCCTGGAAGATGAGCCCGTCGCGCAGCTCCAGCTCGTCCACCGCCTTCTTGAAGCCCCAGAACCGCCCGCGCACCATGAGCTGGGTGCCCTTGGGGATGCGGCTCAGGTCCAGGTACTGCTGGGGCGCGAGCTTCGCGGTGATGTTGACGGAGAAGCGCTTCTTCGGCGTGCCGAAGGGGTTGAGCTCTCCCTCGTCGGCGGCGACCGGGTACCACACCAGCTTCGCCACGGCCGTGGGCGCCTCGGGCTCCTCCTCGACGATGGGCTGGCCCCGGCGCTTCTTGGGCGCCTTCTTCTTCTTGGGCTGCTCGATGTCGAGGTCGATCAGCTCCAGGCCGCCGAAGGCCACCTGCCGGTCGAGGTAGCTCTCGCGGAACATCTTCTCGGCGGAGCGGGCGGCGGTGGCGTTGGCGCGGCGGACCTCGATCTCATAGCGCTCGCGCAGGGCGGGCAGGGTGAGGAAGAAGCTGTCGATGGGCTGGAGCCCCTCGGAGAGGAAGCGCAGCTTGCCCACGTCGATGGTGAGCACCACGGGCCCGAGGGCGGCCGCGGTCTGGAACCAGTTGGGGGGCAGTTTCCGGTCGATCAGCACGCGGCGCACCATGGCCACCAGGTACGCGTTGGCCTGGAAGCGCTGGGTGCTCAGCTGGGTATTGAGCGCGTGGACGAGCAGGGGGTCCAGGTAGAAGTTCTCGTCGCGCTTGTGCAGCAGGGGCGCGGTCTCCCCGAGCAGCGTGAGCAGCCCGCCGAGGAGCTGGGCGCAGTTCGGGTCCTTCGTTCCCTGGGAGAGGGCCTGGTACACGCCAGTCCTGAGGAAGCGGCGGTCGAAGTCCTCCTCCTTGAGGTTGGGCACGTCGTTGCCGGAGCCGAAGAAGACCTCCGGTTGGGCGGCGGCGGGGATGGAAATGAGGCTGAGGACGAGTGCGAGGAGAGCGGATCGCATCGCGCGAAGGGTATCACGCCGGGAGGCGGGGCTTCTCGGGAGTGATGCGGAGGACGAGCGCGGCGGCGGCGAGCTCGAGGACGGCGGCGGTGGCGAAGAGGCGGTGTCCGCCGAGCCAGTCATAGCCGGCCCCAGCGGAGGAGTAGCCCACCAGCCCGCCGACGCCGAAGGTGATGGCGGCGAAGAGGGCCTGGCCGGAGGCACGCAGGTGGGGAGGGACGCGGCGGGCGACGAAGGCGATGCTGGCCACGTAGAAGGCGCCGAAGGACAGGCCGTGGAGCAGGGAGAGCGCCGCGATGAGGGCGGGCGAGGTGGTGACGGAGAGCGCGGCCCAGCGCAGGGTACTGGCGACGAAGGCGATGGCCAGGAGGTCGCGGGGGGAGATGCGGTTGGCTACGCGGGGGTAGAGGATCATCACGAGCACCTCGGAGGCGACCCCGAACCCCATGGCGAGGCCCACCACCGAGGGGGGCAGTCCGAGCGAGCCAACGAAGATGGAGAAGGTGCCGTGGTAGGGGGCGCAGGCGATCCAGTGGAGGGCGCAGGCGGCGAGCAGCCAGCGCAGCTCCCGGTCGGCGAGGAGTTGGAGCCCGGCGAGGGGGTGGACGGGCACCTGGGCGGGGGGCGCGCCAGCGTCACGGAGGGTGAAGCTCCAGAGGGCGAGCGCGGTCAGGAGGACGAGCGCGGTGACCACGGTGGCGCGGCCCACGGAGTCCACGGTGAAGCCGAAGAGGGTGGAGGAGAGCACGAAGCCGAGTGAGCCGAAGAGGCGCAGGTGGGAGTAGGAGCCACCGGTCCGGGCGATGTGCTGGAGGGCGAGGGTGTCGAGAAGGGGGCTGATGGAGGAGGCGAAGAAGGCGTAGGCGGCGAGGGAGACGACGAGGGTGGGGAAGCGGTCGACGAAGATGAGGGGGATGAAGCCCACGCACGCCCCGCAGCAGACGAGGTTGAGGACGCGGTTGGGGCGGCCGGTGCGGTCGGCGAGGTGGCCCCAAAAGTGGGGGGCGCCGAGGGAGAGCAGGGGGCTGAGAGAGAGGAGGAGGCCGACCTGGGAGACGGAGAGCGTAAGGGATTTCAGGTAGGCGGGGAGGAAGGGCAGGACGATGCCGGTGATGCTGAAGTAGAGGGCGTAGACGCCGATGAGGGGGAGGCGTCCGGTGGCCTGGAGGGGGAGCATCGAGTCGGGGGGGTGCTTAGAACGGTGGGGTGCCTTTTCGTCTGTTTGCCCCGCCGGGATTTGTGTACGGTGGCCGACGCCATGTCGAACCCGGAGACCCCACAGCCCGTCAGCATTGCTCAGATCAAGACCGAGGCTGAGTTGTTTCAGGCGCTCGCCATCCGTGAGGTGGTGTTCATCGAGGAGCAGCACGTGCCCGAGGGCATCGAGCGGGACGCCGAGGATGCGAAGGCGTACCACGTGCTGGCGTTCCAGGGAGGACACGCCATTGGGACGGGGCGTCTGGTGATGTTGGCCGAGCCGCCGCCCGGTGAGACGGGGACGTGGGGGCAGATTGGGCGCATGGCGGTGTTGAAGGCGCACCGGAAGGCGCGAGTGGGCGCGATGCTGCTGACGTCCCTGGAGGACGAGGCGCGCCGGCGTGGAGTGAACGGCATCCTGCTGCACTCGCAGCTGTACGCGCTGGAGTTCTACAAGAGGCAGGGCTACGAGCCGCTGGGCGAGGTCTTCCAGGAAGCGGGAATCGACCACCTGGAGATGCGCAAGAAGCTGTAGCCGGGCGCAGTAAACCCAAGCGCCACACCCACCCCGCCAACCACCCCGCCAACCACCCCTCTCCCCCCGGGAGAGGGACGGGGTGAGGGTGCCACGGCTCCCAGGTTGCCTCCGTGTAAGCCCCCTCTCCCTCTCGGAGAGGGCTGGGGTGAGGGTCTACGCCGTCACCCGTCGTCCCCCGCTCAAATCCGCCGTCCACGCTCGGCCGGAGTCTGCGCATGGCGCGGATCCTCGGGCCAGCTGTGCTTTGGGTACTTCCGGCAGAGCTCCTTGCGGAGGGACGGGTAATGCCGCTCCCAGAACCCAGCGAGGTCGGTCGTCACCTGCACGGCCCTCATATTGGGGGCGAGCAGATGGAGCACGAGGGGAACCCTTCCAGCACAGACACTGGGGCCCTGGGCCATGCCGAAGAAGTCCTGGAGGCGTGACTCGACCCAGGGAGGCTTGCCGGGCTCGTAATGGACCTTGGCGGTGCGGCCACCGGGGAGGGAGACCTTTTCGGGGGCGTGGTTGGAGAGAAGCCGGGCCTGCTCGGAGGAGAGCCGGGAGTACAGCGCGTCGAGCAGTGAAACCCCGTCGAGGTCGGCGAAGCTCCGCGCCCCGGCGCACAGGGAGGCGAGCGAGTCGCGCATGAAGGCGTCGTCGACGGTGGGGAAACCGGCCTCGGGGAAGGCCTGGGCGAGCAAAGCGACGCGGGTGCGCCACTGCTGCAAGGCCTCGGGGTCGGCGAAGCGGCCGGGGCCGGCGGCGAGGGCCTGTTCCACGAGGACGCGGGCGGCCGCCTCGGAGGGAGGGGCAGGCGCTCGGGTCTCCTCGAGGACGAGATTTCCGTAGGCCAAGCGGGTGATGCGCTCGACGCGCTTGGAGGAGGGGTTCCACTGGAGGGCGTCGACCTCCTCGAGGGCATCGGGGTACAGGTCGAGGAGCCACTCGGGCTCGACGGCGCTGGCGATGCGGATGATGGCGCCGCGGCCGGGGCGCTCCTCGGCGTCGATGGCGATCATGAGCTCGGGCTCCTGGACGACGCTGACGTCGGAGAGCTGGGCGGTGCCACCGCCGAAGAGGAGGAGCTCGGGGGAGCGGGGCTTGCGGCGGCGGGCGACGCGGTCCGGGTAGCCGGCGAGCGCGCTGAGCATGAGGGCCTGTTCGACGTCCTCGGGGCGGGAGGGCCGCTGCCCCTGCTCGCGGACGGCGCGCCGGAGCTGGCGCTGCACGCGGTCCACGGCCTGCACGGCGCCCTGCTCGAGGGAGAGGGACTGCACACGGCCGGGGGAGAAGTTGGAGCGTTCGGCCTGGCGGAAGCGCTCGAGTAGCTCCAGCAGGTCCGAGGGCCCGGCGACGACGTTGGCGGCGCGGCCGGGGCCGGAAAGGTTGGTGCGGGCCTCGCGGCGGATGTCGCGCTCACCGACGAGGGCGGCGAGCAGGGCCGCGTCGGCGCCAACACCGCGCTTCTCGCCCTCGACGATGATGCGGGCCTGGCGGGGGTGGAGGGGGAAGCGGAGGAGCCGCTGGCCGATGGGGGTGACGGTCCCATTGGGAGCCACGGCACCGAGGCGGCGCAGGAGACTCTCGGCGGCCTCGAGGGAGGCGGCGGGAGGGGCCTCGAAGAAGGGGAAGGAGGCGAGGTCAGTGATGCCGGCGGCGCGCAGGGAGAGGACGGTCTCGGCCAGGTCCATGCGGCGGATTTCGGGGGCGTCCTGGTCGGGGCGGCCGTCGAAGTCGTGCTGGGTGTAGAGGCGGAGACAGTGGCCGGAGCGGGTACGGCCGGCGCGGCCGGCGCGCTGGGTGGCGGAGGCCCGGCTCACCTTGGAGAGCTTGAGGATGGGCAGGCCGGACCAGGGCGAGTGCGAGGCGACGCGGGCGAGGCCGGTGTCGATGACGGCGGCGACGCCGTCGATGGTGACGGAGGTCTCGGCGACGTTGGTGGAGAGGATGATCTTCCGGCGCGAGCTGCGGCGGACGGCGCGGTCCTGCTCGGCGGGGGGCAGGTCGCCGTGGAGGGGGAGCAGGTCGATGCCGTGGCGGCCGGCGAACTCGGAGCAGGCGTCCATGGCTCGGCGGATTTCACCGGCGCCGGGGAGGAACACGAGCACATCACCATCGAGACCATTGGCGTGGAGCCGCTTGATGCCGGAGAGGACCTGGGCATCGAGGTAGCGGTCATCGGCGGTGGGGAGGTACTCGAGGCTGACGTCGAAGCGGCGGCCCTCGGAGCGCAGGGTGGGGCAGTTGCCGAGATAGGCGCTGATGGGGGCGGCCTCGAGCGTGGCGGACATGACCACGAGCTTGAGGTCGGGGCGGGGGCCCTGCTGGAGGCGGCGCAGGAGGGCGAGCGAGATATCGGCGGAGAGGTGGCGCTCGTGGAACTCATCGAGCACGACGGCGCCGATATCGCGAAGGGTGGGGTCGGAGAGGAGGCGGCGGCCGAGCACGCCCTCGGTGACGAAGGAGAGGCGGGTTTTCGGTCCGCGGACGTCCTCGAAGCGGACCTGGTAGCCGACGGTCTCGCCGACGCGCTCGCCGATCTCCTCGGAGACGCGCTGGGCGGCGAGGCGGGTGGGGAGGCGGCGGGGTTGGAGGACGACGATCTCCTTGCCGTTGCCGAGACCAGCCTCGAGCAGGGCGCGGGGAACGCGGGTCGTCTTGCCGGCGCCAGGAGGGGCCTCGAGCACGAGCGAGTTCGCGCCACGCAGGGTGGCGACGATCTCGGGCAGGAGGGGGTCGATGGGAAGGGCGACGTCGGCCATGGCCGAATCCTCTTAACGGTGGCCCGGGGCCACTGCTTTCAGGCCGGCTCCGAGGTGGACTTGGAATCGTTCTTCTTGCGTCCCCGCTTGGAGGGCGCCTTCGGAGGCTCGGCGGCCGGGGGAGCGGGAGTGGGCTCGGGAGCCTGCGGGGCCTCGGGAGCGGGAGCCGCGGCGGCCTCGGGAGCAGGAGGTGCCTCGGCCGGAGCGTCGCTGGAGCCCGAGGTGTCGCTCGGGGACTCCGGCTCGGCGGGAGCGGCCCCGGAGAGCGCCGCGAGCTCGGCCAGCTCGGCGGCACTGGGCTCGGCGGAGTCGGTCACGAGGGGGACGGCCTCGGTGGCCTCGGTCTCGGGGGCGGCGGCCTCGGTCGCACCCAGCTCAGCGGGGTCGATGAACGGCAGCCCGCGAGCGGCGCGCTTGCGCGGCTTGGCGGCGAGGCCGGAGTTCTCGAAGGCATCCGGGATGGGAGCGAGGGAGGCCTCGGCGAGACACCGGGCCTGACGGAGGGCGACGTCCAGCTTCTTGCCGAGGGCGATGAGCTCGGCGCGAAGGGGAGCGGCCTGCTCATGGGGGAGCTGAACGGGGGCGAAGCAGGCCTGCCAGGTGGAGTAGGCGGTGGCGACCTGATCGAGCACGGGACGGACGAAGGAGAAGTCGTCGCGGGCGAGGATGCGGGAGACGTAGGAGGACTTGAGGCGGCGCTCGTAGCCGGAGCCGAACTCCTGGATGGCCTCACGGGAGGCGCGGCGGAGTTGGGGGAACTTGAGGTGGGGGAAGAGGGCCTCGATGACGGGGGCGCGGCTGCTGGCGCAGAAGGTGATGCCGGCGTGGAGCTTCTCGAGGGAGTCGACCCAGAGGTTCTGGAGGGTGAAAGCGAACTCCTCGCGGACCTCCTCGAGCTCGGGCAGGTCGCGGACCTTTTCGAGGAGGGCGGGGGCGGGGGCGCGCTCGGTGCGGACGATCTGGATGGCGGTGGAGAGCCACTCCTTCTCGCGCTCCAGACCCGGGCGGCCCGCGAGCAGCTCATCGGCGGCGGCGAGGCGCGAGTCGATGGCCTCGGCGAAACGGACGAGATCGTAGGCTTCGAGGGTGGACAGCGACATGGGGAGGGGCCTCCTCGGGACCTGGAGCGGGGCGGCGGGAGATACCACACCCTGGGGGAGGGAGGGGGCGGTGCTCAGCGATCGTCGAGCAGGGCGGCGAGCGCTTCGCGGGCCGTGAAGTCAGGGAAGGCGTAGTCGGCGCCGCAGGAGAGGAGGGCCTCGGGGGTGAAGCTCCCGGTGCCGACGCCGATGCAGGTGGCGCCGATGCCCTTGGCGGCGGCGACGTCCTTGGGGGTATCGCCGATGACGACGACGCGGCACTCGGGGAGGGGGACGCCGAGCTGGGAGGCGCCGGACTGGGCACCATGGCGGATGAGCTCGACGCGGTCCTCGTGGTCGCAGCCGAAGCCGCCGAAGGAGAAGCGGTCGTGGATGCGGACGCGCTCGAGCTTGATGCGAGCGCCCTGGCGGACGTTGCCGGTGCCGAGTCCCACGGCGAAACCGGGGCGGGAGAGGGCGGCGTCGACGGCCTCGCGCATGCCGGGGTGGAGGCGGTAGTCGCGCTCATCGACGAGGGGGACCTCCTGGGCGAGGTGGTGGAGGTAGGAGTCGATGACGGCGGAGATGGCGTCGGGAGAGGGGTGGACGCCGATGATGTCGAGCGCCCTGCGGACGATGGCGCGGTCGGTCATGCCGGACATGCTGAAGGAGTCACAGGCATCGAGGCGGCCGTGGAGGGACTGAAAGGCGAGCGCCATGGAGCGTCGGCCGGCACCGCCGGTGGTGACGAGGGTGCCATCGATATCGAAGAGGAGGACGGTGGGGCGCATGGCCCCATCTAACGGAAGGCCGGAGCCGATGCGAGAGCCTCCTCGCTTGCCCACCGGAAGACCCCAAGTCCCAGAGGCCCACCGTGCCCCTCCTCTCCCTCGCCCTCCGGGAGAGGGGACGGGGGTGAGGGTGCCACGGACCCCGGGTTGAACCCGCGTCAACCCCCTCTCCCGCTACGGCTCGATGTAGCTCAGTCCCTGCTGGATGGCCTCGCGGACGGCGAGACTCTCCTCGAGAGGAAGCCGTTCCTCTAAGGCCTTGCGGACCTCGGCGCCGCCGACGCGCCCGAGGGTCTGGGCGGCGGTGACGCGCACCTGCTCGTTGGGATCGGCGAGGAGGGGGGAGAGGACGGGGATGGCCTCGAGACCGGCGCGGCGACCGAGGGCGAGGGTGGCGGCGGTGCGAACGGAAGAAGGCTGAGCCGTGCTGCGCAAAAGCTCCTGGAGGCGCAGGGAGGCGTCGGGGTGGGCGACGACGGCCATGGCGGCGACGGCGCGGGAGCGCTGGGGCTCGGAGGCCTTGGGGTCGCTGGCGAGCCCGAGGAGCGCGGACAGGGCGTCGGGACCGAGCCGGGCCCAGTCGGCTTCACGAGGGAGGGCCTCAGGCTTGTCGAGCAAGCGGAGGATCTCCTCCTGCAGCGTGCCGCGGGGCTGAGGGGCGCTGGGAGCGGAGGGCGGCATCAGGGCGGCGGAGGCCTGGCCGAGGTGGGAGGAGCCCGTGAGGAGCAACGCGGCGAGCGCGCAGGTGGACGCCAGTGACGAATGCCACGGACGGCGGTGCGAAGCGGCGCGAGCCGGGGAGGGCTGTGGGGAGAAAGGCATCGGGGAGCTCCCTCGTCTGGACATCAACGGAGCCCGTTTATAGGCCGGAGAGCGGGGTGGATTCGACGCACCCCGAGTGCCTTTTGCTGAAAGTGGATTCTTGTATTGTCGCGCGCCGTATGGTCGGCCGCGTCTTCTTCTTCCTGCAGCACGCCACGTATGAGCCTGCGTTCCAGGCCGCCTCGATGGGAATCGCCGCGGCGGCGATGGGGGACGAGGTGTATTTCGTCTTCGCCTTCGACGCCCTGCGGGCGTTGGTGAGGGGCAGTTTCGGTCTGCCGCACACGGAGAAGGAGTTGTCGGAGAGTGCGAGGGCGGAGGGGTTGGGGGTTCCGGTGCCGGCGCGGATGCTGAAGGAGGCGCGGGCACTGGGAGCGAAGCTGGTGGCGTGCGACACCACGGTAAGAATCTGCGGATACGCGCCTGACGAGTTGAAGGGGACGCTGGACGAGGTGATGGGATTGGCGTCGTTGTGGCGTCTGACAGCAGGAGCACGCACCCTTGCCCTCTAGGTAGGCACTGGATTGGTGCTGGCCGAGGGCGCGCGGGAGAGGGTATCCTCGGTGCGCTTTCGGGGCCGGACCCTGGTGAGCGCGGGGGGATCCCGCGCGTGATTCCGAGGAGCGATTTCTAAATTATGCGCGCCAAGCTGACTCTCCTGAGGGCCCTCGTGTTGGGCACCATTGGTGGTGTACTCGCCACCGGTTGCCAGACGTATGACTTCGAGCCGGTGGAGCCACTGGCCATCTCGCAGACGACGGAGACGCGGCGCATCGAGGCGCGTTCTCGCAAGCCGAACCTGATGCTGCTGGTGGACACGTCCGGCTCGATGACGGATCCGGTGAACCCGTCGCTGCCCGCGTGCAATCCGGGTGGCGTGCGCTGTGGCGACTCGCGTCCGTGCGACACGAACGTGTGCCCCACGCGCTGGAGCGAGTTGCAGGCGGCGATGCAGGACTTCCTCTCCACCAGTGGCACCATCGCGCGGATGGGGCTCGCCACCTACCCGAGCGACCCGTCCTGTGGCGCCACGACGAAGATCCGCATCTCGTTGCCGGAGACGGACACGGATGACGACGCCACGCTCGCGGCCAACGCCGAGAAGGTGAAGAACGAGATCCTCTCCATCAAGAACTACTCGACCACGGCGCCGATGCCGCAGGGTGGTACGCCCACCAGCAAGAGCCTGCAGTTCGTGGGCACCGGGTTGGAGACGGACCGCGACGACTTCGTGCTGCTGCTGACGGACGGTCTGCCCAACTGCAACGAGGAGTTCCCGACGCCGCATCCGAACGCGGGCTGCTTCTGCACCCTGTCCGACTGCACCTTTGCGCAGAAGATTGGCTGCCTCGACACGAACGCGTCGGTGGCGGCGGTGCAGACGCTGGGCGCCAAGCAGATCAAGACCATCGTCATCGGCTTTGGCGCGGACTTCAATGCCACCACCGAGTCCGGGCGCCGGGGTGCGGCGACCCTCAATGGCATGGCCGAGGCGGGTGAGTTCCCCCGGACGTGCGCGGTGGACACGGACTGTGGCGCGGGTGACACGTGCGACAAGAGCAAGGGCCTGTGCGGCCGCCGCTTCTATCAGGCGAGCAACAGGACGGAGCTGGTGTCGGCCCTGCGTCAGATTGGCGAGAAGGTGCTGGTGAAGGATCCCTGCCTGCTGAAATTCGAGGCCGGCCAGGCGCCGAGCTCCCAGGAGCTGGTGGTGGTGTACATGAACGGGGAGCGCCTCGCCTCGGGGGCGGACACCTGGAACCTGACGGCGGCGGGCATCACCTTCACGGGCTCCACGTGTGAGCGCATCAAGGCCTCCACGTCGGCGAATCCGGTGGACATCGAGGTTCGTGCCGTTCAGCAGCGGTAGCCTTCGGGGCGGCTTTACGTGGTGAGGGGCCGGGGCTATGTCTCCGGCGCCCGCCCTGGCCGCCCATGAAGATCACCATCCTCTCGCGCTCCGCCTCCATTTCATCCACCAAGCGTCTGGTCGAGGCCGGACGCGCGAGAGGGCACCAGGTGCGTGTGCTCAACCCGATTCGGGTGGAGATGCACCTGGATGGGCAGCGCGCCAACCTCTATTACCGGCGCCGGAAGCTGTCCGCGTGCGACGTGGTCATCCCGCGCATCGGGCAATCCATCAGCAACTACGGCCTGGCGGTGGTGAATCAGTTCGCCATGTGTGGGGTTCCACTGGTGAATACGGCGCGGGCCATCGCCGAGTCCCGCAACAAGATGCGCTCGCTGCAGTTGTTGTCGGCGCACGGCATCGACATCCCGGCGACGGTGATGGCGCGTGACGCCGCGGACCTGAAGGCCATGGTGGGCCTGGTGGGCGGCGTGCCGGTGCTGGTGAAGCTGTTGCAGGGCCAGGAGAAGCACGGAGTGATGGTGTGCGAGAGCCTCCAGTCATTGGAGGCGGCGCTCGAGGCCATCCTCGGGCTGGGGCACAACCTGGTCATGCAGCAGTACGTGCAGAACAAGGGGCAGGACGTGCGGGTGGTGGTGGTGGGAGGCCGGGCGGTGGCGGCGGTGCGGCGCCGTCCGAGGTTCGGCCGACTGTCCTACACGCTCAACCGGGGAGCCCGGCTGGAGCGCATCGAGCTGACGGAGTCCCAGCGGAAGGCGGCGGAGAGGACGGCCACGCTGGTGGGGTTGGAGGTGGCGGCGGTGGACCTGCTGGACGTGCAGGAGGGGCACCCCAAGGTGTTCGAGGTGAACAGTTCGCCGGCCCTGCCGGAGATGGAGGCGGCTACGGGGCTGGACCTGGCGAGCATCATCATTCAGCGCGCCGAGGAACTGGCGGCCGGAGGTCCGAGGGTGGGACTGCCGGAGCCGCAGCCCGGGGGCCCGTCGAAGCGCAAGCGGACGCCCAAGGCCTCCGCGGGCGAGGCGTGAACAGAAAGAGGTCCCCGGACGTCGGAGGGTCGGTGATAGGGTGCCCCCGCTTTTCCGTGAGGAGAACGAACCATGCTGCACTTGCGACGCATCACTTCCCTGGCCGCCGCGCTGGTGGCCATCGCCAGCACCCAGGTCCACGCTGAGGGGCAGGTGGATCCGGCCACCCTCTACGAAGTGAGCACGGAGGGCACCTCCACCAAGGTGAAGGCGGGGGAGCAGGGCGTGTTCGTGCTGTCCATCAAGAGCAAGGCAGGGGCCCACGTGTCCGATGAGGCGCCGCTGAAGCTGGAACTCAAGGGGGGCACGCAGCTCGCTCCCGCGCAGGAGAAGCTGGCGCTCAAGGACTCGGTGGCCAAGAAGGCGGCAGGGCAGCAGTTCGTGGACCCCCGCTTCGAGGTGCCGTTCAAGGCCACGGCGGCCGGCAAGGGCACGCTGGAGGCGAAGCTGACCTTCTTCATCTGCTCGGAGCAGCTGTGCGCCCGTCAGCAGAAGACGTTCTCCCTGCCCGTCGAGGTCCTCTAGTCCGTGGTGCGCCAGCGATCGTCCAGGGGCAGTGAGCGCGGGGAGCAGCGCGGGGAGCGTGGGGGAGGGCGCGAGCGCGGTGGAGAGCGGGAGCGGGGCGAGCAGCGCTACGTCTACGGGGTGAACCCGGTGCTCGAGTCCCTGCGAGCGCACGCGGAGCGGGTGGAGCGCCTCTTCGTCACCGAGGGGCAGCTCGCCGCGAAGGCGGCGGCGGAGATCTTCAGCCGCGCGAGGGACGCGGGCATCCGGGTGGAGCGGGTGCCCCGGGAGCGGCTGGCGACCATGGCCGAGGGCGGTGTGCACCAGGGCGTGGTGGCCGAGCTGCGGGGCTTCGAATACGCGGAGCTGGAGGATCTGCTGGAGGCGGCCGAGGAGAGCGGGCGGCCTCCGCTGCTAGTGGTGCTGGACGGCATCCAGGATCCGCACAACTTCGGGGCCATCATCCGCTCGGCGCATGCGATGGGAGCGCACGGGGTGGTCATCGCCAAGGATCGGGCGGTGCCGGTGACGGGGGTGGTGGCCAAGGCTTCCGCAGGGGCGGTGGAGCACTGTCCCGTCGCGCGGGTGGTCAACCTCTCGCGGACCCTGGAGGAGTTGAAGGAGGCCGGGGTGTGGATCGCTGCAGCAGACCCCCATTCGACCCAGCCCCTGTGGAGCGCCCGGCTGGACGGGCCATTGGCCCTGGTGGTGGGGGCCGAGGGAGCAGGCGTGCGCCAGGGAGTGCTGGAGCACTGTGACTTCCGCCTCGGGATTCCGATGCTCGGTCAGGTCGGTTCCCTGAATGCGTCCGTTTCGGCGGCGATTCTGCTATACGAGGCCGCCCGGCAGCGGGGGACGTCGCGTCCCGGTGCTGGGAGTTGAACCCTCCGGATCAAACCGCTTGACTTGGACGGCGGGGACTTCTAAAAGGGCGCGCCTCGACGGGACGGGCGGTTGACGGTTCCGGTCAGTGGGACGGGCGGGTAGGGGACGCAGCCGGAGTGATGGATGCCGGTGTAGCTCAGTTGGTAGAGCACCTGATTTGTAATCAGTAGGTCGCGGGTTCAAATCCCGCCGCCGGCCAGCACGGGGCCGCGGATGAGGGCCCGGGGCAAAAAAGCAGTAGGAAGAACAGTGGTTTCACGGTAGTTGAGGACAGCGTTGCGGAGGGGTACCCAAGTGGCCAAAGGGAGCAGACTGTAAATCTGCCGGCTCTACGCCTTCGTTGGTTCGAATCCAACCCCCTCCATCGCAATCGCGGGAATAGCTCAGTTGGTAGAGCGTCAGCCTTCCAAGCTGAATGTCGTGGGTTCGAGTCCCATTTCCCGCTCCAGTGTTGTAGTCGCAGATACAAGCCCTGATAGCTCAGTTGGCAGAGCGCATCCTTGGTAAGGATGAGGTCACCAGTTCAATCCTGGTTCAGGGCTCCATTTTTTCGAGGAGCGTTATGTCCAAGGAAAAGTTCGACAGAAGCTTGCCGCACGTCAACATCGGCACCATCGGCCACGTTGACCACGGCAAGACGTCCCTCACGGCGGCCATCACCAAGGTGCTGGCGAAGTCCGGCGGCGCGACCTTCCTCGCGTACGATCAGATCGACAAGGCTCCCGAGGAGCGCGAGCGCGGCATCACCATCTCGACCGCGCACGTGGAGTACAAGACGAAGAATCGTCACTACGCCCACGTCGATTGCCCCGGCCACGCCGACTACGTGAAGAACATGATCACGGGCGCGGCGCAGATGGACGGCGCCATCCTCGTGGTGTCGGCCGCTGACGGCCCGATGCCCCAGACGCGTGAGCACATCCTGCTCGCCCGCCAGGTCGGCGTCCCCTACATCGTGGTCTTCCTGAACAAGGTCGACATGCTGGACGACCCCGAGCTGCGTGAGCTCGTGGAGATGGAAGTCCGCGACCTGCTCAAGAAGTACGACTTCCCGGGCGACAGCATCCCCATCGTTCCTGGCTCCGCCCTCAAGGCGCTTGAGGGGGACACCTCGGACATCGGCGAGCCGTCCATCCTCAAGCTGATGGAGGCGGTGGACAGCTACATCCCCACCCCGGTGCGCGCGACGGACAAGCCCTTCTTGATGCCGGTGGAAGACGTGTTCTCCATCGCCGGCCGCGGTACGGTGGCCACCGGCCGCGTCGAGCGCGGCATCATCAAGGTGGGCGAGGAAGTCGAGGTCGTCGGTCTGCGTCCCACGCAGAAGACGGTCGTCACGGGCGTGGAGATGTTCCGCAAGCTGCTGGACGAGGGCCGCGCGGGCGACAACATCGGCGCGTTGGTGCGTGGTCTCAAGCGTGAGGACCTCGAGCGTGGCCAGGTTCTGTCCAAGCCCGGCTCCATCACGCCGCACACGAAGTTCAAGGCGCAGATCTACGTGCTCTCGAAGGAAGAGGGTGGCCGTCACACCCCGTTCTTCAAGGGCTACCGCCCGCAGTTCTACTTCCGCACCACGGACGTGACGGGCACGGTGAAGCTGCCCGACAACGTCGAGATGGTGATGCCTGGCGACAACATCGCCATCGAGGTGGAGCTGATCACCCCTGTGGCCATGGAGAAGGAGCTGCGCTTCGCTGTTCGCGAGGGTGGCCGTACCGTGGGCGCCGGCGTCGTGGCCGAGATCATCGCGTAGTTCCGTTGTACCCTCGCTTCCCCGGGCTTTTGTTCAGAAGAGTTCGGGGAAGTGGGAATAAGGTTGCATCCACCAGGGGCCGGTGGTACAAGCCGCGCCCCTTCGTTCGAAGAAATGGCTCTGTGACATCCAGGGGACGTTGGTCGTAGCGCCTCCCGAAGGCAGAGGCCGTTTAAAGAGGTTTTTGCGAATGGCGACACAGAAGATCCGCATCCGGCTGAAGGCGTACGACTCCAAGCTCCTGGATCAGAGCGCTGGCGAGATCGTGGAGACGGCTCGGCGCACGGGCGCCAAGGTGGCCGGTCCGATCCCCCTGCCCACGCGCATCAACAAGTTCACGGTTCTGCGCTCGCCGCACGTGGACAAGAAGAGCCGCGAGCAGTTCGAGATCCGTACTCACAAGCGCCTGCTCGATATCCTCGAGCCGACCCAGCAGACGCTGGACGCGCTGATGAAGTTGGATCTCTCGGCCGGCGTTGACGTGGAGATCAAGTCCTGAGGAAGCGGGGCTGAGCCCTCGCGGTTCCACTCCGTTCCCCAGAGGAAAGAGCCATGGCGAAGTTCGACGTAGTCGACTTGGATTTGAAGAAAGTGTCGGAGCTCGAGCTCTCCGACGATGTTTTCGGTGCCGAGCCGAACGCGAACCTCTTTTACGAGGTCGCGAAGATGCAGCAGATCAACCGGCGCCGGGGTACGGTGGGTGTGAAGAACACCTCGCTGGTGAGCGGCGGTGGCAAGAAGCCCTGGAAGCAGAAGGGTACTGGCCGCGCTCGTCAGGGTTCCATCCGCGCTTCCCACTGGGTGGGCGGCGGCAAGGCGATGGCCCCCAAGCAGCGGGACTACTTCTACCGTCCTCCGAAGAAGGTCCGTCGCGGTGCGCTCAAGGCGGCTCTGTCGCTGCGCGCCCGTGAGAAGACGCTCATCATCGTGAGCGACTTCAGCCTGTCCGCTCCCAAGAGCAAGCAGGCCTTCGAGGCTCTGACCAAGCGCCTGAAGCTGTCCGGCGCGCTGGTCATCGATGCCAAGGACAACACCAACCTGCACCGTAGCGTGCGCAACCTGGCGAAGTTCGACGTTCTGCCCCCCGAGGGCCTGAACCTCGAGTCCGTGCTCCGCCACAAGCACCTGGTGCTCACTTCCGCGGCCGCGAAGGCCATCGAGGGGGCGCTCTCGTGAAGATCAACGACGTCATCAAGGGACCGCTCATCACCGAGAAGCTGGACGCGGCCCGCGAGAAGTTCCGGCAGTACTCGTTCATCGTCGACAAGAAGGCCACCAAGTACGATGTGGCCAACGCCGTCGAGAAGCTCTTCAAGGTGAGCGTCGAGGGTGTGCGGACCAACATCGTGCGCGGCAAGACCAAGCGCGTGGGTCGCTCGATTGGCAAGCGGCCGAACTTCAAGAAGGCGGTCGTGACCCTGAAGGAAGGGGACAAGATCGAGCTCTTCGAGGGAGGCGCGGTCTAGCGCACTGCGCTGACCGTCGTTGAGGAACCACCATGGGCATCAAGAAGTACAAGCCGACCTCCGCCGCCCGCCGTCTGATGACCGCGTCTGACTTCGCGGACATCACCAAGGGCAAGCCGGAGAAGAAGCTCACCGAGTCCCTGTCCAAGTCCGGCGGCCGTAACGTCCACGGCCACATCACCCGCCGCCACCAGGGCGGTGGTCACAAGCGCCGCTACCGTGTCATCGACTTCAAGCGTCGGGACAAGGACGGCGTGCCGGCCAAGGTCGCCGCGGTCGAGTACGACCCCAACCGCTCCGCCAACATCGCCCTCCTGCACTACGCGGATGGCGAGAAGCGCTACATCCTCGCCCCGGTCGACCTCAAGGTCGGTGATACCGTCATGGCGGGTGAGGGCGCGGACATCCGTCCGGGCAACAGCCTCCCGCTGATCAACATCCCGATCGGTACCATCATCCACAACGTGGAGCTGAAGCCGGGCCGTGGCGCCCAGATCATCCGCTCCGCGGGTTCCTCCGGCCAGCTGATGGCCAAGGAGGGCCGCTACGCCCAGGTCCGTCTGCCCTCGGGCGCCGTGCGCATGGTTCTCATCGAGTGCCGCGCGACCGTGGGCCAGGTCGGTAACCTGGAGCACGAGATCATCCGCATCGGCAAGGCCGGCCGCAGCCGCTGGCTGGGCATCCGGCCCACCGTCCGCGGTCTGGCGATGAACCCCGTCGACCACCCGCACGGTGGTGGTGAGGGCAAGTCCGGCCAGGGTAATCCGCATCCGGTGTCGCCGTGGGGCCAGAAGACCAAGGGTCTCAGCACGCGCACCAACAAGCGTACTGACAAGTTCATCGTGAGCGTCCGCCGTCCGGGCGCGCGCAGCCAGTAGTCGAGGGTTCACACAATGGCGCGTTCGATCAAGAAGGGTCCGTTCGTCGATGGTTTCCTCGTGAAGAAGATCGAGGACATGATCAAGACGAACAAGAAGAGTGTTGTGAAGACGTGGTCCCGGCGTTCCACCATCCTGCCGGAGTTCGTGGGACACACCTTCGCGGTGCACAACGGCCGCAAGTTCATCCCCGTCTTCGTGACCGAGAACATGGTGGGCCACAAGCTCGGCGAGTTCGCCCCGACGCGTACGTTCGGCGGTCACTCGGCGGAGAAGAAGGTCGCCAAGGGCAAGTAGCCGGCCCCGCTGACAGGCGGCGTCCGCCAGAGGAGATGACATGGAGTCGAAGGCACATCTGAGGTTCCTGCGCATGTCGCCCCGTAAGGTTTCTACGGTGGCGGCGCTCGTCCGGGGCAAGCCGGTGGGGCAGGCCCTGAACATCCTGCGCTTCACCAGCCGCGCCGCGGCGGTCCCCGTGGCCAAGCTCATCAAGAGCGCCGTGGCCAACGCGACCGACTTGTCGAAGGGACAGGTCGACGTGGATAAGCTGATCGTGAAGACGATCTCGGTGGATCAGGGTCCGACCCAGCGCCGCTATATGCCGCGCGCCATGGGTCGCGCCACGCGCATCAACAAGAAGACCAGCCACATTCACGTGGTGCTGGAGGAGGCGGCCAAGAAGTAAGGCCGCCCCCTGGCGCCCCACGCAACCGATTCGAAGGAGAAGCACGTTGGGCCAGAAAGTCCATCCCATTGGGTTCCGCCTCGGGGTCATCAAGACCTGGGATTCCAAGTGGTTCGAGCACAAGAACTACGCGCAGTGGCTGCATGAAGACATCCGCATCCGCGAGTTCGTGAAGAAGTCGCTCGCCCACGCGGGTGTCTCCAAGGTGGAGATCGAGCGCGCGGCGAACAAGGTGAAGGTCAACGTGCACACCGCGCGCCCGGGCATCGTCATCGGCAAGCGCGGTGCCGGTATCGAGACGGTGAAGAAGGACCTCCAGCAGTTCACCAAGAACGAGGTCTTCCTCAACATCGTCGAGGTCCGCAAGGCCGAGACGGACGCGCAGTTGGTGGCCGAGAACATCGCCACCCAGCTCGAGCGCCGTATCGCTTTCCGCCGCGCCATGAAGAAGGCGCTGCAGACGGCGATGAAGTTCGGCGCCAAGGGCATCCGGGTCGCCTGCTCCGGCCGTCTCGGCGGCGCGGAAATGGCTCGCTACGAGTGGTACCGCGAGGGCCGCGTGCCCCTGCACACCCTCCGTGCGGACATCGACTACGGTTTCGCCGAGGCCAAGACCACCTACGGCAAGATCGGTTGCAAGGTCTGGATCTGCCGCGGCGAGGTGCTGCCCACCAAGGGTGGCCAGGCCGCGCCGGCTGCCAACCGCTAACTTTCCCCGGGAGCCGCCTCGAGAGGGGCGGCTCGCTCGGGCTTGAAGGACACCGACGATGCTTCAGCCTGCTCGTACGAAATTCCGCAAGATGCACAAGGGCCGTATGCCCGGCCAGGCCCACCGCGGCAGCGATCTCACCTATGGTGAGTACGGCCTGATGTCCCTGCAGCCGGGGTGGATCACCTCGCGGCAGATCGAGGCGGCCCGTATCGCGATGACGCGCCACATCAAGCGTGGCGGCAAGATCTGGATCCGCGTGTTCCCGGACAAGCCGATCACCAAGAAGCCCGCCGAAACCCGCATGGGTACCGGTAAGGGTGGTGTGGAGTACTACGTGGCGGTGGTCAAGCCCGGCCGCATCCTCTACGAGATGGAGGGTATGACGCCCGAGGTTGCCACGGCTGCCATGAAGCTGGCCCAGGCGAAGCTGCCGGTGCTGACGAAGATCGTCAGCCGCAGCGAGCTGGCCCTCTAGTTTTCTGCCTCCGGGCGGCCCCTCTGGTGTAGAGGGCCGCCCTCTGGCTTGAAGGAGATTTGAAGATGGCGACTGCGAAGGAACTCAAGGAGCTCTCGGCGGACGACCTGAACCGGCGCGCGGCCGAGCTGCGCGAGACGCTGTTCCAGGATCAGCTCAAGCGGGCCACCGGCTCGCTCGACAACCCGTCCGAGCGCACCCAGCACAAGCGCGACCTGGCGCGCATCCTGACCGTCCTGGGGGAGAAGTCCCGGGCGGAGAAGAAGGCTTAGGAGCTTTTCTCATGGCTGAAGCGACTCAATCCACCTCTGCCAAGACCTCCACCCGCGGCCGTCCCAAGACCCGCGTGGGGATCGTGACCTCCAACAAGATGCAGAAGACGGTGGTTGTCACCGTCTCGCGCCGCGCGTCTCACCCGAAGTACGGGAAGATCATGAGCATGCGCGAGAAGTACAAGGCGCACGTCGAGGATCACGACTACCCCTCCAAGATCACCATCAACGAGGGTGACCGGGTGCGTATCTCCGAGACCCGTCCTTCTTCCAAGGACAAGCGCTGGCGCGTGGTCGAGGTGTTGGAGAAGAGCAAGAACGTCTGAGCCGTCCGAGCTCGCGCAGCCCACAGGCGCGCGAGGCCGTGGCTCGAGCCGCGCGGTGCCCGTCCTCGCCGGATGGGCCTGCCGTAGCTGAGATAGGAGATTCCAGATGATTCAGATGACGAGCGTGCTCGACGTGGCCGACAACTCGGGCGCCAAGAAGGTGTTCTGCATCAAGGTGCTCGGTGGCTCGAAGCGCAAGTACGCGTCCATCGGCGATGTGATCGTCGTGTCGGTGCGCGAGGCGCTGCCGAATTCCAAGGTGAAGAAGGGTGATGTGGCCAAGGCGGTCATCGTGCGCACTGCGCGCGAGGTGGGCCGTGCGGATGGCAGCTACATCAAGTTCGATGGCAACTCCGCCGTCCTCATCAACAAGGACATGGAGCCCATTGGGACGCGCATCTTCGGGCCGGTGGCCCGCGAGCTCCGCGCCCGCAAGTTCATGAAGATCATCTCGCTCGCTCCCGAGGTCCTCTAGTAGGGCATCAGGCGGTCCGCGAGGAGGGAGAGGAACCATGGAGAAGCTCAAGGTTGGAGACACCGTCCAGGTCATCGCCGGCGCCGAGCGCTCGGAGAAGACCCCGGAGACGAAGCGCGGCAAGGTGCTGAAGATCGACCGCGAGGCCCAGCGCGTGACCGTCGAGGGCGTGCGCCTGGTCAAGCGGCACCTCCGCAAGACGCCCCAGCAGCCCGAGGGCGGCATCGTGGAGAAGCCGGGCACCATCCACATCTCGGACGTGCAGGTGGTCTGCGCCAAGTGCAACGCGCCGACCCGCGTGGGCATCCGGGCTGATGGGGACAAGAAGAAGCGGTTCTGCAAGAACTGCGACGCCCTGATTGACTAGGAGTAGCGGTTCGGGCATGTATGCGCGCCCTTTGCCCTACCTCGGGTGAGGGGAGGGCGGGCGAGCATACCCGGGGCCCCGAAGGACCCGTGGGGGCTCCGGTGTTACCAGTTTCCACGCAGTACTGATCGGCGCGCTGGGTCCACGGCGGCGCTCCGAAGCAGAGGACAAGACGATGGCTGAAGAGAAGAAGGACGCGGCGAAGAAGGAAAAGAAGGGCCGCAAGAAGGAAGAAGTCAAGAAGGCAGGCTTCGCGGCGAACATCGAGGAGGGCCTCAAGGTCGGCCCGGCGCGTCTCAAGCTGCGCTTCCGCACGGAAGGCGTGCCCGCGCTGATGAAGGAGCTGGCGCTCAAGAACCCGATGGAGGTTCCCCGCCTCGAGAAGATCGTCGTCAACATGGGTCTGGGCGAGGCGCTCGCCAACAACAAGATCCTCGAGTCCGCCGTGGACCAGCTGGGTGCCATCACCGGTCAGAAGCCCGTGGTGACCCGCGCTCGCAAGTCCATCGCGAACTTCAAGCTGCGCCAGGGCCAGGCCATCGGCTGCGCCGTCACGCTGCGCGGCGACCGCATGTACGAGTTCCTGGACCGCCTCATCACCGTGGCGCTGCCGCGCGTGCGTGACTTCAAGGGCGTGTCCCCCAAGGCGTTCGACGGGAAGGGCAACTATACGCTCGGCGTGCGCGAGCAGATCATCTTCCCGGAAATCAACTACGACCAGATCGAGAAGGTGAAGGGGCTCAACATCAGCTTCGTCACCACTGCGGCGAACGATGAGCAGGGGCTGGCGCTGATGCGTCACTTCGGCATGCCGTTCCGCCAGTAACGAGGATTCGCATCCATGGCCAAGCTCTCGAAGATCGCCCAGGCGAAGCGCAAGCCGAAGTTCTCCGTCCGCGCCTACAACCGCTGCCCGCTCTGCGGTCGGCCCCGCGCGTTCCTGCGGAAGTTCAACATGTGCCGTATCTGCTTCCGGCACCGCGCGCTCCGCGGCGAGATCACCGGCGTCACCAAGTCGTCCTGGTAGTCGGACGCGGGCTTCCGGACCCCGAGCAGGGGTCCGGGTGCCTGGTCTGCCCTTGAAGGGCAGGCCGAAGCAGTCCATGCATGGCAACCGTGGCGAACCCCCGGGATGGGCCCGGCAGGCGCGGCGGTTGCGAGCGCGGACGCGGTGAGACCGCTCCGCACGGAAGGTAGCATTATGTCGGTTGTCAACGATCCCATTGGTGACATGCTGACCCGCCTGCGCAACGGCTCGCGCGCGCGTCACGACAAGGTCGTCATGCCGCACTCGAACCTCAAGCTCGAGATCATCAAGGTCCTCAAGTCCGAGGGCTTCATCGGCGACTACACCGTCCACGAGCGCGCCCCCCAGAACGAGATCTCGGTCCAGCTGAAGTACGGCCAGGATCGCGCTCCGGCCATCACCGGCATCCGCCGCGTGTCCAAGCCCGGCCTGCGCCGTTACGTCAACGTGCGTGAGATTCCTCAGGTGCTCGGCGGCCTGGGCATCTCGATCCTGTCCACCTCCAAGGGCGTGATGGTGGACTCCGAGGCTCGCAAGCAGAAGGTCGGCGGCGAGCTGCTCTGCACCGTCTACTAGCCAGCCCCCCGGGTGCCGCGGCTCACCGCCGCGACCTGGACTGACTGCACTGAGGAAATCATGAGTCGGATTGGAAAGCTTCCGGTCAAGCTGGCGGACAAGACGAAGGCCACTGTGTCGGGCCGCCAGGTCAGTTTCGAAGGCCCCAAGGGCAAGATGGTCGTTCAGCTTCCCGCCAAGGGCGTGAAGGTGACGATCGCTGGCAACGAGGTGCGGGTGGAGCGCGAGGATGAGTCGCGTGAGGCCCGCAGCCTGCACGGCCTGACGCGCACGCTGCTGGCCAACGCGGCCAAGGGCGTGTCGACGGGCTTCGAGCGCCGCCTGGACATCCGCGGCGTCGGTTTCCGCGCCGAGGTCAAGGGCAAGACGATCAACATGTCGCTGGGCTACTCGCACCCGGTGGTGTTCAACCTGCCCGAGGGCGTGACGGCCGAGGTCGACAAGGCCGCCCGCACCGAGGACGGTCTGCCCACGCTGGGTCTGACGCTCCGGTCCGCGGACAAGGAGGCCCTTGGGGCCGCCGCCGTGAAGATCCGGGCGCTGCGCCCGCCCGAGCCGTACAAGGGCAAGGGCATCAAGTACTCGACCGAGAAGATCCGTCGCAAGGAAGGCAAGACGGGCACCGCCTAGTCGGAGTGAACACCCAACCGCGCGGCTCCAGCTGGGGCCGCGCAATCATCCGGCGGTGGAAGTCCCCATCACCGCCGGACGGAGAAGGAATCATCCATGTCGAAGAAACTCGATCCGCGCCTCAAGAGGAAGGACCGCATCCGCCGGAAGCTCTCGGGTACCACCGAGCGCCCGCGCCTGTCGGTCTACAAGAGCCTCAAGCACATCTACGCCCAGGTGGTGGACGACACCACGGGCCGCACCCTGGCCTTCGCCTCGTCGCTCTCCAAGGAGCTCAAGGGCAACGCCGAGGGCGACAAGAAGGCCGAGGCCAAGCGCGTGGGCGCACTGATCGCCCAGAAGTGCAAGGCGGCCAATGTCGACGCGGTGGTGTTCGATCGCAACGGCTTCCCCTACCATGGCCGTATCGCCGCCGTGGCTGATGCCGCGCGTGAGGGCGGGCTGAAGTTCTAGAAACCTTTCGAATAAGGAAGTTCCCAAGTGGCAACTCCGATCAATCCAAACGATCTCGACCTCACCGACCGGGTGGTGAATATCAACCGCGTCGCCAAGGTGGTGAAGGGCGGCCGGCGGTTCTCGTTCGCCGCGCTGGTAGTGGTGGGCGACGGTGCCGGCCACGTCGGCATCGGCCTGGGCAAGGCCAACGAGGTCCCCGAGGCCATCCGCAAGGGTGGCGAGAACGCGAAGAAGAACCTGTTCCGCGTTCCGCTCCAGGGCCACACCATTCCTCACGAGGTGCTCGGGCACTTCGGCGCGGGCTGGGTGCTCCTGAAGCCGGCCGGTGAGGGTACGGGCGTCATCGCCGGTGGTGCGGTGCGCGCGGTCCTCGAGGCGGCGGGTATCCGCAACATCCTGACCAAGAGCCAGGGCTCGCGGAACCCCCACAACGTGCTCAAGGCCACGGTGGCCGGTCTGAAGACGCTGCGTTCGCCGGAGCAGGTGTCCCGCCTGCGCGGCAAGGACGTGGGTCCCCAGAAGTCCGAAGAGGCGAGGGGTTAATCATGGCGCTCAAGGTCAAGCTGACGAAGAGCTTCGCGGGTTCGTCCGAGGACCAGCTCGCGACCATCCGGAGCCTCGGGCTGAAGAAGTTCGGCGACGAGCGGCTCCTCCAGGACACGCCGGCGAATCGCGGCATGGTGAACAAGGTGCGTCACCTGGTGACGTCCGAGACGGTGCAGGGCGACGCCCCGAAGACCACCCGTCGCAAGCCCCGGCACATCCGGGCCCGGGACGCCGCGCGCGCCCGCCAGGCCACCAAGGCCTAGTGAGAGGGTTCAGACAATGACTACGCTCAACAACCTGAAGCGCCCCGCTGGCTCGTGGCACCGCAAGAAGCGGGTGGGCCGTGGCCAGGGTAGCGGTCTGGGCAAGACGGCCGGCCGCGGTGGCAAGGGCCAGAAGGCCCGTTCCGGTAACATGCGGTTTGAGGGCTTCGAGGGCGGTCAGAGCCCCCTGCAGCGCCGGCTGCCGAAGTTCGGCTTCACCTCTCCCAACCGCACCATCTACGCGGTGGTGAACCTGGCGGACCTCGAGGCGTTCGACGCGGGCGCCACGGTGGACGAGGCGGCGCTGAAGACGCGCGGCCTGGTCAAGGGCCGCTACGACGGCGTAAAGGTGCTTGGCAACGGCACGCTCACCAAGAAGCTGACCGTCCGGGCGCACAAGCTCTCGGCCACGGCTCGCGAGGCGGTCGAGAAGGCGGGCGGTTCCGTCGAGGAGCTGCCGCTCGTGGCCCACAAGCCCGAGTCCGCTGCCAAGGCCCACAGCGGTAAGGGTGTCAAGAAGGCCAAGTCGTGAGGGGAGGGCGCATCACACTCCTAGTGGTGCGCGCCTCTCTATCCGTGTAAGATTCCGCGCCCCTTTCCGAATTCGGATGGGGGCGCTGTTGTTCTCGCTGAAACCTTTTTGGGGGATGGTTCCCACGTGGCTCTGAACGCCTTCGCCAACGTCTTCCGCATCGCGGAGCTGCGCAGCCGGCTCATCTATACGCTGGGGCTGCTCGCGGTGTACCGCATCGGTATCTTCATCAACACGCCTGGCGTGGACCGGGCGGCGATGAACGCGTTCATGGACGCCCAGCGCCAGTCGGGCGGCCTGTTCTCGCTCTTCAACCTCTTCTCCGGCGGCGCCCTGGACCAGATGTCCATCTTCGGTCTGGGCATCATGCCGTACGTGTCCGCCTCCATCATCATCCAGCTGCTGGCTGTGGTCGTGCCCAGCCTGGAGCGCCTCCAGAAGGAGGGTGCTGGCGGCCGTCAGAAGATCAACCAGTACACCCGCTACGGCACGATCCTCCTGTCCGTCATCCAGGGCATCGGCATCTCGCGCTGGCTGGCCTCGCTGGGCCGCTCCGACGCGGGCCAGAGCGGCTTCAACCAGATCGTCGTTCCCAACGACAACGCCTGGTTCACCTTCATGACCGTCATCTCCCTGACGGCGGGCACCGCGTTCATCATGTGGCTGGGTGAGCGCATCACCGAGCGCGGCATCGGCAACGGCATCTCCCTCATCATCTTCGCCGGTATCGTCGCCGGTCTGCTGCCCAGCGGTAAGACGCTGCTGGACATGATCGCTCAGGAGATCATCAGCGTGGCGGCCGTGGGCGCGCTGCTGGCCTTCATGGTGCTGGTGGTGGGCGTGGTCTGCTACGTCGAGCGCGGCATGCGGCGGATTCCCGTGCAGTACGCCAAGCGGATGGCCGGGCGGCGGATGTTCGCGGGTCAGGCCACCTACTTCCCGATGAAGGTCAACACCGCGGGCGTGATTCCTCCGATCTTCGCCGGCGCGCTGCTGTCCTTCCCGGCCACCCTGGGCACCTGGTTCCCGTTCCTGCAGAACGTGCAGCGCAGCATCGAGGGCAGCCCCTGGGTCTACAACGGCATCTTCGTGCTGCTCATCATCTTCTTCTCGTTCTTCTACACGGCGCTGACCTTCCGGCCGGATGACGTGGCGGACAACATCAAGAAGCAGGGCGGCTACATCCCAGGCATCCGTCCGGGCCGGCAGACGGCGGACTTCATCGAGGGCGTCCTCAACCGCATCACCTTCGGTGGCGCGCTCTACCTGGCCGCCATCTGCGTGATTCCGTCCATCATCAGCAACGTGCTGGGCGTGCGCTTCACCTTCGGTGGCACGGCGCTCCTCATCGTCGTGGGCGTGGCGCTGGACACGGTGCAGCAGATCGAAGGCCACCTGATCAGCCGCAACTACGAGGGCTTCGCTGGTCCGCGCGGCCCGCGCATCCGCGGCCGGGTTCGCGTGGCGGCTTAGTCGAGTCAGCCGTTTCCCTGGCGCTCCTCCCCCCTCACCCCGGGGAGGGGCGCCTCGTCGTTCCAGGGGTGTGTGAGCGGCGGGAGGATGTTCGCGCCGTCGCCCTTCTGCGCTCCTTCCTGTCGAGCTGAGAGGAATCTATGAACCTCATCCTGTTTGGCCCGCCCTTCGTGGGGAAGGGGACCCAGGCGAAGAATCTGTACGCGGAGTTCAAGCTGCCGCAGGTCTCCACGGGTGACATCCTCCGCAAGGCGGTCCGGGAGGGCACGGAGCTGGGCAAGCTGGCCGGGCCGTTGATGGCCGCTGGTTCCTACGTGCCAGACGAAATCGTCATCGGCATCGTGGAGGAGCGCCTCAAGGAGCCGGACTGCGCCAATGGTTTCGTCCTGGACGGCTTCCCGCGCACCCCTCCCCAGGCCGAGGCGCTCGAGCGCATGCTCGCCCGGCTGGGCAAGAAGCTCGATGCCGTGGTGTCCCTCAAGGTGCCCCACGAGAAGCTCATTGAGCGGGGCTCGGGGCGGCGCTCGTGCCCCACCTGTGGCTCCGTCTATCACGTCTACCAGAACCCCCCGAAGCGGGCGGGCTACTGCGACAAGGACGGCGCCGGCCTCGTGCAGCGTGACGACGACAAGGCCGACGTCATCGAGAAGCGCCTGAAGAAGTACGACGCGGAGACCGCGGCCTTGGAGCCGTTCTACGCACAGCGGGGCCTGCTCAAGGTGATCGACGGGGTGGGGTCGCCCGAGGGCGTGTACGCGGACATCAAGAAGGCCCTGGGCAAGGCCTGAGCGCCCGCTGAGCGGGCGGGCGGGGACGAAACAGCCGTGGGCCAGGTCGAGATCAAGAGCCGGGACGAGATCGCCCTCATGCGCGAGGCCGGGCGCATCGTGAGCGAGATCCTGGACGAGCTCGAGAAGGCCGTAGCGCCCGGTGTCACCACCTGGGACCTCGACGCCCTGTCCGAGAAGCTCATCTACCAGAAGGGTGCCAGGCCGGCCTTCAAGGGCTACCACGGCTTCCCCGCCTGCCTGTGCGCCTCCGTCAACGACGAGGTGGTGCACGGCATCCCCTCCAAGCGGCGCAAGCTGCGGGAGGGGGACCTGATGAAGCTAGACTTCGGTGTCGTGTACCGAGGCTTCTTCGGGGACTCGGCCCGGACGGTCCCGGTGGGCAAGGTGAGCGCCGAGGCCCTGGCCCTGGTGGACGCCACCCGTCAAGCCCTCCACAAGGGCATCCAGGCCATGATCCCCGGCAACCGCCTCGGGGACATCGGCCACGCGGTCCAGAGCCACGTAGAGGCCCGGGGCTTCTCCGTGGTCCGTCTCTTCAGTGGCCACGGCATCGGCCGCCGCCTCCACGAGGCGCCCGACGTGCCCAACTACGGCCAGGCAGGCAGTGGCATGAAACTTCGTCCGGGAATGGTCCTCGCGGTCGAGCCCATGGTGAACCAGGGCACGGATGAGGTGATGGTGCTCGAGGATCAGTGGACAGCCGTGACGCGCGACAGCAAGCTTTCCGCGCACTTCGAGCACACGGTGCTCATCACCGAAGGAGGACCCGAAATCCTCACCCGGCGCAGGGCCGGGTAGGTGGGCGGAATACGAGGGAGTACACAGGGGTTCGTAGAAATTCGGTTTTACCGCGCGAGGATGCTTGCCACTTCTGGACCAAAGTGTTATCCCGCCGCGCTTCCAGAGTTCCGGTGGTCCGCGAGAGGGTTATCTGATTGCCGAAGGATGATTCCATCGAAGTTGAGGGGACCGTGATGGAGCCCCTCCCGAACGCGATGTTCCGTGTGGTGCTTGACAATGGCCACAAGGTGCTTGCGCACATCTCGGGCAAGATGCGGATGCACTTCATCCGAATCCTCCCGGGCGACAAGGTGAAGGTCGAGCTGTCCCCGTACGATCTGTCCCGGGGCCGGATCACCTACCGGGCGAAGTAGCAAGGGCTCGGTTCCGCGGAATGGCGGACCGGCCCTCGAGGCTTTTCTTTTCTAAAGCGAAGGAAGGGAAGTACCGCCATGAAGGTTCGGGCGTCCGTCAAGAAGATTTGCGACAAGTGCAAGGTTGTCCGCCGCAAGGGCATCGTGCGCGTCATCTGCGCCTCCAACCCGCGGCACAAGCAGCGCCAGGGCTAGGCCCCTCAGGGACCGAGCTCCAGACCAACTCACCAGAAGGAACGACTTAGATGGCTCGTATCGCCGGCATCGACCTCCCGCCCAACAAGCGCGCGGTGATCTCGCTCCAGTACATCTACGGGATCGGCAACAAGTCCGCCCACGACATCATCACGGCCGCGGGGATCGACCTCGCCACCCGGACCAAGGATCTCACCGAGGAGCAGACGCGGAAGATCCGCGAGGTTCTCGAGGCGACCTACAAGGTCGAGGGTGACCTCCGTCGCGAAGTGACCATGAACATCAAGCGGCTGATGGACCTGGGTTGCTACCGGGGTCTGCGTCACCGCAAGGGTCTGCCGGTCCGTGGTCAGCGGACGCACACCAACGCGCGCACCCGCAAGGGCCCGAAGCGCGGCATCGTGCGCGCCAAGCCGGCGACGGCCGCTCGCTAGTTCTTCCACCTGCGCCGGCGCCCCCGAGGTGCCGGCGTCGATTACCTACCTCCAGGAGCAACGAGTTCCATGGCTGAAGAGACCAACGCGCCTGCGGCCCCGGCCGCTGCGGCCCCCGCGACGGGAGACACCGCCGCCGCCGCTGCGCGCAAGAAGGGCAAGAAGGGCAAGAAGAGCATCCTCAATGGCGTGGTCCACATCCAGTCCACGTTCAACAACACCATCATCACGATCACGGACGTGTCCGGGAACGTGATCTCCTGGTCCTCCGCCGGCGCCCGCGGTTTCCGCGGCAGCCGCAAGTCGACGCCGTTCGCCGCCCAGGTGGCCGCCGGTGACGCCGCGGCCAAGGCCATGGAGCACGGCCTGAAGAACGTGACGGTGCTGGTGAAGGGTCCTGGCGCGGGCCGTGAGTCCGCCCTGCGTGCGCTTGCCGCCGCCGGCCTGAAGATCGCGCTCATCCGCGACGTGACGCCCATCCCGCACAACGGCTGCCGTCAGCCCAAGCGCCGCCGCGTCTAGTTCCATTCCGGGCCGCTCTCCTCGTGGAGAGCGGTCCAGACCACCTCTACACGGAGAAGCATCGTGGCCCGTTATACCGCCTCCGCCTGCCGTATCTGCCGGCGTGAGAACCTGAAGATGTACCTGAAGGGTGACCGCTGCTACACGGACAAGTGTGCCATCGAGCGGCGTCCCTATCCCCCCGGTCAGCACGGCCAGGGCCGCGTGAAGTTCTCCGGCTACGGCGTGCAGCTGCGCGAGAAGCAGAAGGTCAAGCGCATGTACGGCCTGCTGGAGAACCAGTTCCGCGGCTACTATCACCGCGCCTCCGCCGCCAAGGGCAAGACCGGTGAGAACCTCCTGCAGCAGCTGGAGCTCCGCCTGGACAACGTGGTGTTCCGCATGGGCTTCGCGGACACGCGCGCCGAGGCCCGCCAGCTGGTGCGTCACGGCCACTTCACGGTGAACGGCAAGCGGGTCAACATCCCGTCCTTCGCCGTCAAGCCGGGCACCACCATCGAGGTGGCTGAGAAGAGCCGGAAGATCCTCCGCATCTCCGAGGCGCTGGAGACCGTGGATCGCCGTGGCGTGCCGCAGTGGATCGACCTGGACAAGAAGGGCTTCAAGGCCACGGTGCGCACCGCGCCGAACCGCGAGGACCTGACCATGCCGATCCAGGAGCAGCTCATCGTCGAGCTGTACTCGAAGTAATCGGCTTGGCTCGCCCCTCGGGGCGAAACCATACCGCTGGAGCTGTCGTACGCGCCCTGGCCTCACCGCCGGGGCGTCGTGCTTCTACCGGCCCCCTCGTGCAGCCCCGGGGCCGGCCGTTATTCAAGAAAACCCCACGTGCCCATCCTCCCGCCACCCCGGTGGGTAAGTCGGTGGTGGCCACGTCATCAGGAGCAGAAGAACATGGCTGACTCTTTCCTCGCGAAGAACTGGCGTGATCTCATCAAGCCCCGCCGGCTCGAGGTCGATCAGGACTCGCTGACCCCTACCTACGCCAAGTTCGTCGCCGAGCCGCTCGAGCGCGGCTTCGGCACCACGCTGGGCAATTCGCTGCGCCGCGTCCTGCTGTCGTCCCTGCAGGGTGCCGCCATCACCACGGTGAAGATCGAGGGTGTGGACCACGAGTTCACCACCATCTCCGAGGTGGCCGAGGACGTCACGGACATCGTGCTGAACCTGAAGGAGGTCCTCCTCCGGATGCACACGAACGAGCCGAAGACGATCCGCATCGAGGCCGAGGGCCCCAAGGAGATCAAGGCCGGTGACATCATCACCGACCAGGACGTGGAGATCCTCAACCCGGGTCACCACATCTGCACCGTCTCCGAGGGCGGCAAGGTCCGCATGGAGCTGACGTGCCGCCGCGGCCGCGGCTACGTGCCGGCCATGGCCAACAAGACGGTGGGCTCGCCCATTGGCACCATCCCGATCGACTCGCTGTTCTCGCCCATCCGCAAGGTGAACTACCAGGTCACCAACGCCCGCGTTGGCCAGGTCACCGACTACGACAAGCTCGCCCTCGAGGTGTGGACGGACGGCTCCGTCTCCCCCCAGGACGCCGTTGCCTACGCGGCCAAGATCATCAAGGAGCAGCTCACCGTCTTCGTCAACTTCGACGAGACCGAGGAGCCCGTGGCGGTCGAGGCCCCGAAGGAGGAGGCCAAGCTCAACGAGAACCTCTTCCGCTCGGTGGACGAGCTGGAGCTCTCCGTGCGCTCGGCCAACTGCCTGCAGCAGGCCAACATCAAGACCATCGGTGACCTCGTGCAGCGCACCGAGGCCGAGATGCTCAAGACCAAGAACTTCGGCCGCAAGTCTCTGAAGGAGATCAAGGAGATCCTCGCGGAGATGGGCCTGTCGCTCGGCATGAAGCTGGAGAACTGGCCTCCGAAGACCCCGCCCGCGCCCGCTCCGGGTGCGGCCGCAGCGGCTGCCGCTGCGGCGGCGGCGGCGGGTGGCGCAGTGCCCCCCGGCGCTCCCAAGGCCTAGTCAACTCTCGCAGTCACCTCCTCCCGCGGGGCGGCATGGCCGCATACCCCGGGGGAGGAGGGGGCCCTCACCGGCCCAACACAGCAACGGTGGAGCCCGTGCCGGTTCCATCCTTCCCACCCGGTACCTCGTACGGCCGGAGTGGTGGGCCCCGAAAGGGCCCGAGGTCCGCACCATGCGTCATAAGGTAGGCCAGAGGAAGCTCCACCGCACCACGAGCCACCGGCTCGCGATGCTCCACAACATGGTCACCTCGCTGCTCGAGCACGAGGCCATCCGCACCACGCTGCCCAAGGCCAAGGAGGCCCGGGCCATCGCCGAGCGCATCATCACCCTCGGCAAGCGCGGTGGTCTGTCCAACGTGCGCCTCGCGGAGCGGACGGTTCGCAACCGCGTCATCCTCCAGAAGGTGTTCAGCGAGTACAAGGATCGTTACGCCACGCGCCCGGGCGGTTACACCCGCATCGTGCGCCTCGGATTCCGTCGCGGTGACGGCGCCGAGATGGCCCTGCTGGAGCTGGTGGATCGTCCCGCCAAGGCCGTCCCCGTGGACACCGAGGCCGCCGAGGCCACGGAGACCAAGGCGGAGTAACCGGTCGTCCGTAGGGTAGTGCACGAGAGCGTCCTTCCCCTCGGGAAGGGCGCTTTCGCGCTTTGGGGGGTCAGGCTACTGCGTGTCGTCGGTGAGGTTCACGCCGTTCTCGAGCAGCACGGCATCGCCGTCGGCGGTCTGCATCTCGACGCCGACGATGGCGATGTCCGAGGGCGCCGCCTGGCCGTTCGCGTTCAGCAGCTGCTTGGGCGTGATGGTGACATCATGGGCCGCTTCCACGCGCGGCACGAAGGCATTCCACTCCACGCCCCGGTTGTCCTTGACGATGATGCGGACCTTTTCCCACGCATCCTCGCTCTTGTTCATGAGCGTCACCCCGGGGCGGCCGTTGGGGACGGGCACGAGCTTGGCGCCGAAGTCTCCCATCTGCTTCGTGCCCCGGGCGCAGGTGACGCCGAACGTGCTGATCGACAGGAACACCCAGCCGGCCACGATGAAAGCCTTGTACTTGAAGAAGCGGTCCTGCTCGCGGAACTCCTCCACCTTCTCCTTCACGATGGAGAGGGCGTTGAGGGCCACGTTGGCGGACTCGGTCTTCAGCTTCTGGCTCAATTGCCCCTGCTGCTGCTCCTTGGGCAGGGGCGCTGCGCGCGCGGCGCTCATCACGCGCGGATTGTTCGTCTGCGAGACGCGGGGCATGTTCGTCGACGACGGCGTCCCGCGCGGCTGCTGGGGCTGATTGGCACCTTCACTCATCGAGCCCCCAGTGTAGAGGGCTCGGGCTCCCGCTGGCTACTACGGGCTCTTGAGCTGCTGCAGCGCCCGCGAGGCCATCGCGTTCTCCGGCTGGGCCTCCAGCACCTTGCGCAGCCAGCGCTCCGCCTTCCCGGCTGCCTCCTTCCGCTCCTCCGGCCGCGAGGACTGCTTCGCCTGCTCGGTGAAGAGGACGCCCAGGCGCAGGGTGAACTCCAGGTTGTCCGGATTCTTCTCCACCACGTAGAGCAACTCGCGCTCGGCGCCCGCCCAGTCGCCCTCCAGCTGACGCACCAGCGCCAGCTTGCCCCTCGGCGCCTCCTCGTCCGGCGCCAGGGACGTCAGCACCCGGAAGGCCTCGCCCGCCTCCTTCAGGTCCCTCTGCTCCAGGTGGATGTCCCCCAGCCGGAACCATGCCACGTCCTGCAGCGGGTTGAGCTCCACCGCCTTCTCCAGGTGCGTCCGCGCCGCTTCCGGCCTCTGCCGCCCCAGGTACAGCTCGCCCAGGTAGAAGTGGTTCTTGCCGTCCTCCGGTGCCAGCTCGATGGCTCGCTTGAACTCCTCCACCGCCCGGCCCGCGTCGTCCAGCCGCTGCCACGCCAGCCCCATCAACGCGTGCACCACCGCCAGGTCCGGGTAGTCCCGCAGAATCTCCTCGAACGCCACGATGGCCGGGTGCGGCGCGTCCAGTTCCCTCAGGTAGCGCAGGCCCTCCTCCAGCTTGGGCTCGGCCGCCTTGGGGAAGCGCGCGAACGGGTCGGCGATCTGATCCATCAGCGCCCGCGCCGTGGCCACCTCGGCTCGGCTCGGGCTCATCCGCACCAGGGCCCCCAGCGCCGCCACCGCCCCCGTCGAATCCCCCGTCCGGTGCAGCGCCTTGGCCAACGGCAGGCGGATGCCCGCGCGCTCCGGCGCCAGCTCGGCCGCGCGCCGCAAGGGACCCACCGCCGCCGCATACTGCTCGGACTCCAGGCGGGCGAGCCCCAGCCGGTAGTGGAGCTCGGGCTCGTCCGGTTTCAGCTCCACGGCCCGCTCGAAGGCCGCCACCGCCGGCCCCCCCGCGTCCGAGGCCCGCGAGAAATACGCCAGCCCCAGCATGTAGTGGTTCTCCGCCCGCTCCACCTGCGCGTTGCGGCGCTGCAGCTCGGCGATCCACGTGTCCGTGCGGCCCGCCTTCACCTGGGCCTCCGTCAGCATCCGCGCCAGCTCCAGGTCCTCCGGCGCCCGCGCGGACTCGGCCTCCAGCAACGGCAGGGCCCGCTCGGGCTGTTTCTTCTCCAGGTACTCGCGGGCCTGCGCACGCGCGTCCAGGGGGCGCTCGGTGGCCACGCCATGCCGACAGCCGGTGGCCAGGCCCAGTCCGAGCACGGCCACGCCCGCCCAGGAGCGCAGCCGATGGCGGGGAGTACGGCGGGAGTCGGGGGAGGGTAGGCGCACGGGGAGACGGTCTCCTCAGGAGGCGTTGCGGCGGAGGCGGGAAGGCGCGTCACCCTCGACACCGGCGGCGGCGGTGACCTTCTCGGGATCGCCACCCTTGCCGCCCAGCTCGAGGCTCTGCTGGATGATGACGTCACGCACCGCCCGGGCCAGCCCCTCGCGGTCATCCTCGGCGAAGCCCGTGGTGTCGATGGGCTTGCCAATCTTCACGTACACGGGGCCCGGCTTGATGTTCCACGAGTTCTTCGGCATCACCGAGCCGGAGCCCTCGATGGTGATGGGCACCACCGGCACCCGCGACTTGAGCGCCAGCGCGAAGGGGCCCTTCTTGAAGGGCAGCACGCTGCCATCGTCCGAACGCGTGCCCTCGGGGTAGAGAAACACGCTCGTGCCGTTGCGGATCTTCTGCGCCGCGGCGTCCAGCGAGGCGATGGCCTTGTCGCGCCGGCCCCGGTTCACGAAGATGTGCCCCGCGTACCACAGGTACCAGCCGACGAACGGCACGTACTTGAGCTGGTGCTTGGCCACGTACCGGAAGTTCACCGGCACCGTCACGAAGTGGATGGGGATGTCCAGCGTGGATTGGTGGTTGGAGACGTAGATGGTGGGCCGGTTCGGGTCCACGTTCTCCTGGCCCGTCACCACCACCTTGGCCCCTCCCGTCGCGATGAGGATGGGCGACCACAGCCGGCGGGCCACCCACACCGTGGCTCCCGGATTGAGGGTGAGCAGCGCCACCACCACGGTCACGGGGAAGAAGATGGCGGTGGCGACCACCGCGACCACCATGCACAACAGGTTGCGAAGCATCCTGGCGACCTCGTCAATGTTTCTCATGGGGAGCCCACCACGGCGTACGGCCCGGTGTCCCGCCAAAAACGCCCGAACAACGGAGCCGCCCCCACCTCTTCCAGGTGTCAGCGGCCGCCCGCACGCTCGCGTGCTCAGGGACGGTGGAATGGTGCCCCCCGCCGCCGTCCAGGGCCACGCCAGCGGCTCGGCTCGCGCCAGGCTCGGGACGGGTTGGGGGCAGGGGAGGCATGAAAGGCCGTATCTACCATGCATGCCCCCTCGTCCTTCAGGCCACCTTGGATCTGGTGTGCGCCGCCCGGTGGGGGTACAAGCGCGGTGCTTTGGCCAAGAAGAAGTTCATCGCGATCGCGGGCAACATCGGTGCCGGGAAGACGGAGCTCACGTCCTTCCTCTGCCGGAAGTACGGCCTCACCCCCTTCTTCGAGCCCAACGAGGAGAACCCCTACCTCGCTGACTTCTACAAGGACATGAAGACCTGGGCCTTCCGCTCCCAGCTCTTCTTCCTCACCGCCAAGTTCCGCCTCCAGCGCGAGCTCGAGCGTTCCCCTGGCACCGCCCTCCAGGATCGCACCCTCTACGAGGACGCGGAGATCTTCGCCAAGAACCTCCACCGCCAGCGCTACATCGACAAGCGCGACTGGCAGATGTACTGCAGTCTCTACGAGACCTTCGCCCAGACGCTCACCCCACCGGATCTGATGATCTACCTGCGCTGCCCGGTGAAGACGCTTCGCCAGCGCATCCGCCTGCGCGGCCGCGAGATGGAGCAGGACATCCCCACCGCCTACCTCAACCGGCTGAACTCCCTGTACGAGGAATGGTTCAGTGGTTACAAGATGTCCCCCGTCCTGGTTCTCCCGACGGATAAGCTGGACTATCTGACGAACCTGGTGGACCGCGTGGACCTCTTCCGACAGATCGAGAAGCACCTGTGATGGAGGTCTACCTCGTCGCCATCTCGCGCGCCTCGCCCATCCCCCTGGGCGAGCTGCGCGCCGCCTTCGAGTCCGAGGAGATGACCTTCACCCCCGCCTCCGACGGCCACGGCTTCACCGTGGAGGCCGAGGATTCCCGGGTGGAGGTCGTCTTCGAGCCGCGGGCCGCTCCCTCCGAGTGGACCCCGGACATGTTCTCCGGCAGCGAAGCCGCGCTCGAGTCGCTCACCCGCGCCCGGTCCTTCTACCGCTTCGCCTTCGAGACGAGCTCCTCCCAGCCCACCGTGCCCGTCTTCGTGGCCCTCATGTGCGCCCGCATCCTCCTGGCCCACGTGGACGGCGTCCTGGTGGACATCACCTCCTCCAAGGTCCACGAGTCCGAGGACGTGGCGGAAATCACCGAGCTGGATTTCGACATCCGCGACCACGTCAACCTCCACGCCGTGGAGGTCATCGAGGGGGAGACCCCCCTGTGGGTGCACTCGCACGGGATGGAGAAGTTCGGCGCCCGGGATCTGGAGATCTTCCACCTGGGCGAGCAGGACCTGCTCCCCGCCGAGGCTTTCCTCCACGAGCTGTGCACCGACCTGGCCTTCGGACAGGGCGCCCCCCTGCGCAAGGAGATGGGGACCAGCGAGGGGCAGACCTTCATGCTGGTGCCCTCGGAAGAGGCACGCACCAACCTGCTCGGCGTCCCGCTGGAGGCCTTCGAAGGCCACGAGGGCCTCTTCCTCACCGTGGTGTCGCCGCAGGGCCGGCACAACACCGCGGAGCTGCTGCGCCCCTTCCGCGAGCGCTTCGCCCAGGAGCCTACCGAGCAGACGGAGACCATGCACCAGCAGGCCCAGGCCCACGTGCCCGCCATCAAGGCGCGCTTCCTGCGCCGCGGCCTCATGGAGCCGCTCACCTTCCTCGTGCGCGCCCCCTTCGAGACCCACCCCGAGGGCAACTCCGTCACCGAGCAGCTCTGGTCCGAGGTGCTCTCCTGGGAGGAGGGCGTCATCGTCGGCCGGCTCGTGGACGGCGCCGTCCACACCACCGAGTGGCGCAAGGGCGCCCACGTGGAAATCGCCGAGGCCGACGTGAACGCGCTCGCCCTCAGCCGCGAGGGCCGCACCCTGGACGAGGAAGAGGTTCGCGCGCTGCTCAACGCCGAACGCCCGATGTAAGGGGGGCGGTGGTACCATCCGCCGCCCGCCATGCCCGCCCTGTTGCTCCTCTCCGGTCCCTCCGCCGGCCTGCGCTATGAGATCCAGGCCGAGGCGACGATCGGCCGCAGCCCCTCGTGTGAGATTCCCCTCCCCGAGGACGACCATGTGTCCCGCCGCCATGCACGCTTCTTCGTGCAGGAGGGGCAGGTGCGCCTGGCCGACCTGGGCTCGCGCAACGGCACCGCCGTCAATGGCGAGCGCGTCTCCGGCGAGGTGTTGCTGCACCCCGGCGACCGCGTCCAGGTGGGCAGGACGACCGTGCTCGTCGAGCCGCTGGGCGCCGCCTCCCTCGCGGGCACCGTTCCCGAGGGCACCAGCCTCTTCCCCGTCGAGGAGGTGCTGCCGCACGTGGGCACCGAGGCGGCGCTGTACTCGGCGGGCGCGGCGCTGCTGGGCGCCACCAGCGAGGCCATGGTGCTGCGGCGCATCGCCGAGGCCTCGCTCCATGCGCTGAACGCGGACGCGGCGGCGGCGCTCCTCGGAGACAGCAAGGGGCTGCTCACCGCCGCCGTGGTGGGCGCGCCCTCCGTGGAGGTACCCCGCGACATGGCCCGTGCCACGCTCGAGCGCTCCGAGCAGGGCCGCTCGGCGGGGGCCTTGTGCTCGCCCCTGGTGGCCTCGGGCGGCCTGCCCTTCGGCGTGCTCTACCTGGAGCGCTCGGAGCCGGACTTCTCCGAGGCCGATGGACGGCTCGCGGCCATGCTCGGGCGGCTCGGGGGCGAGGCCTACGCCGCCGTGCGCGCGCGCGCGGGCAGTCAGCCGGCCCGCGTGGACATGGCCGGCAACTCGCGCCCCTTCCGCAAGGTGGTGGAGCAGGCCCGCCGCGCCGCCGCCAGCGCCGCCCCCGTCGTGCTCTCCGGCGAGCCCGGTACCGGCAAGTCCCTGTGCGCCAGCTACATCCACGCGCGCTCGCCCCGGGCCCTCGGGCCCCTCGTGCGCGTGGACTGCCGCGATTCCGCCTCCCTCCTCCAGGAGGTGCTCTTCGGGCGCGCCAGCGGACCGGGTGTGCCTCCCGTGGCCTCGGCGTTGCTGCGTGCCGATGGCGGCACGCTGTTGCTGCACCACGTGGAGCTGCTCCCGCGCGCCCTCGCCGAGCGGCTCGCCCGGTTGATCGCCCGCAAGACGGCCCCGGCCCTCCAGGGCGGCGAGGAGCCCGTGGACTTCCGCCTCATCGTCACCGCGAAGGTCCCGCCGCACGTGCTCGCCGTGAAGGGGGAGCTGGATGCCTCGCTCGTCCGGCAGCTCGCGGGGCTCGAGCTGGTCATTCCTCCACTGCGCGAGCGGCGCGCCGACATCCCCATGCTCTTCGAACTCTTCGCCGCCCGGAGCGCTCGTGCCGCCCGCGTGGAGCCGCCCGTGCTCGCCCCCGAGGCCCGTCAGCTCCTCATGGACTACGAGTGGCCCCACAATGTCCGCGAGCTGGAGCTGCTCGCGGAACGGCTCGCCCTGGTGCACGCCGGCGCACAGCTCCACGCGCTGCGTCTGCCTCCGGAGATTCAAGCCGGGAGCGCGACTCCTCCGCAGCTCACCCTGCAGGAGCGCGTCGCCAGGCTCGAGCGCGATGCCATCGCCGAGGCCCTGCGCACCGCCGGTGGGAAGAAGATCGTCGCCGCCAGACTGCTCGGCATCAGCCGCCCCACGCTGGACAAGAAGATCGAGGACTACGGCCTCACCGTGACGCGGCGGCGCGCGTGAGGTTGGCGCTCAGCGCCTCCGGCTCACGAGCACCCCGGAGATGACCAGCAGCGCGCCCACCGCCTGCATCCAGGTGGGCCGCTCGCCTCGCACCAGCCACGCGGTGAGCGCCGCCACCACGGGTGTCCCGCTGTTGTAGATGGCCGTCCGGCTGCTGCCCACCGCCTGCACGCTGCGGCTCCACACCACGTACGCCAGCACCAGCGGGATGAGCGCCGAGTACACCACGCCGAACCACGCGCCCGCGCTGATGCTTCCGACATCCAGGCTCATCACCGAGGGCAGGCCCATCAGCACCACCCCGGGCGCTCCGGTGATCATCGTGAGCGCGGTGATGCGCAGCGCGGACAGCTCGGGGCCGATCGAGCGGATGCCCACCGTGTAGAGGGCCCAGCACAGCGAGGCCCCCAGGATGAGGAAGTCCCCCATGCGCGTCGACGCGTCCAGCTCGGGACCTCGGGCGCTGACGATGAGCAGCATGCCCGGCACCGCGAGCAGCAGTCCCATCGCGAGCGGCCGGCGCAGCTGATCCACCCCCAGCGCCGCGCCCAACAACGCCGTCACCACCGGCGTGCCCGAAGCGAGCATTCCGCTGTTGGCCGCCGTCGTGTGCGCCAGGCCCATCACGAAGCAGAATTGGTAGAGCGTGTTGCCCACCAGCCCGAGCACCACCAGTTTCAACAGCGTGGCGCGCGGCAGCGGCTTCCAGCCCTCGCGCGTGTGCAGCACCACCGCCATGGCCATCGCCGCCAGCCCGAAGCGCAGCGCCATGAACGCCATCGGCGGGAAGAAGCTCAGCGACTCCTTCACCACCGTGTAGTTGGTGCCCCAAATGATGACGATCAGGACGAGGGTGAGATCCGAGAGGGAGAACGCGCGAAGGGCGGCCGGGGAGGGCACGGCGGTGCTGGGGGTGCTCAAGGCGAGGCGCGGCATACAGCCAGCGGCCCGTGCTGGCAATGCGCCCGCGGCCTCCCTGGCCTGACCGGCGCCGAACGCTCCCCGAGGCGCGGCACGTCTCCGCGCTTGTCCTGCCCTGGGGCCCGTGGCGTATATGCCCCATGGAACTGCGTTACTCCGAAGAGGTCCGGCGCGCGAAGGAGCAGGGCGTGCCGCTGGTGGCACTGGAGACGAGCGTGGTGGCGCAGGGGCTGCCCTACCCGGACAACCTCGGGGCGGCGCGCGCCTGCGAGGAGGCCGTGCGCCGGGCCGGTGCCGTGCCCGCCCCCATCGCCGTGGTGGATGGGCAGGTGTTCATCGGACTGGAGGAGCCCCAGATGCGCCGGCTCGCCGAGGGCCGCGAGCGCCTGTTCAAGCTGGCCTCGAGGGACCTGTCCGTGGCCATCGCCCAGGGCGCCACCGGAGGCACCACCGTGAGCGCCACCTGCGAGCTGGCCGCCGCGGCCGGCATCCGCGTCTTCTCCACCGGTGGCATCGGCGGCGTCCACCGCGGCGTCGCCGAGCACATGGACATCTCCCAGGACATCTGGGCCCTGGCTCGCTTCCCGGTGGCCGTGGTGTGCGCCGGAGCCAAGTCCGTGTTGGACCTCCCCAAGACCCTGGAGGCGCTGGAGACCGCCGCCGTGCCCGTCATCGGCGTGGGCACCGGTGAGCTGCCGTCCTTCTACAGCCGCTCGTCCGGGCTGACGCTGGAGCACCGGGTGGATGACCCGGCCGCGGCGGCGCGCATCCTCCGGGCCCGCTTCGACACGCTGGGGCAGGGCGGCGTCCTCTTCACGGTGCCTCCTCCCGAGGAGACGTCCCTGCCTCGCGCCGACGTGGAGTTGCACATCGCCGCGGCCATGGCCGAGGCCGATCGGCAGGGCATCCGCGGCAAGGCCGTGACGCCCTTCCTGCTCTCCGAGATGGCCCGGCGCACCAGCGGAAAAACCCTGCGCGCCAACCTCGCGCTGCTCACCAACAACGCCCGCTTCGCCGGGCAGCTCGCCGTGGCCTACGCCCAGGGCGCTCGGGGCTGAGTCCCGGAGGCGTGGACGGTCCTTCCGGACACACGCTGCCCCTCGCGTTGGGGCCGACGGAGCCCGCCTTCTTCTCCGTGCAGTGAGGGGAAACCCGGACAGGCATCTCACCGTCAGTGCGTGTCCGCGCCTGCCTTCTTGGGGGCTTGAGATGCGTCAGACGTTGATGCAACCCTCCCGGCCGAATGTTCACGGTCCGACACTTCTGGTTCCTTCTTTTCACTCTCGCCGTCCTCCTTTCCTGCGGTGGGCAGCCTCCATCGCCCGCCACTGTCTGGGTGGAGGCGGGCCGCGCCCAGGAGCTCCGCTTGGAGCCTCGCTCCGACGCGGCCTCCGTCTCCGCCGCCATCGCGCAGCTGCGTGCCGCTCCGGGGGAGGCGAGCCAGCTCGCCGTCGCCCAGGCGTACTTCCCGGAGATCCTCACCGGCGCGCCGGTGGACCTGTCCCAGGTGCCTCCGGAAGCGCTGCTGCACGTGCGCATGCCTTCCCGCCTGAGCGGGGAGATGGTGCTCACCACCCGGGGCCTCTCCTTCACGGTGCGGCAGACGGGGAGTGGAGACGCGGCGCTGCGCTCCTCCCAGGGCGCGGCCTTCTACGGAGACGGCCACTTCTGGACGGCCCCGGGCGGCTTGGCCACGAAGGCCGGCGAGTGGAAGACTCCGCGCGTGGAGGAGCTGCTCGTCCTGCCGGAGGGTGGGGGAGTGCACCGCACGCTCTACGAGCTGACGCTTCCGCCGGAGGTGACGGCCGCGCGTGACGTGGGCGACTACCTGGAGCTGGTGGATGCGCACGGGGTGCCGGTGCTGCGCCTGCACTACTCGGTGGCGCGGGATGCGGCGGGCCTGAGCCGGCAGGGGCGGGTGCGCCTGCTGGGCGCGGTGGTCGAGGCCTCGCCCGTTGCCGGTGCACCGGTGCGCTACGCGGTGGGCGGCACGCTGTCCGTGGAGCTGACGGTGGACCTGGAGGGCCTGGAGGGCCCGGTGGTGGTGGACCCCGGCTTCTCCTCCACGGGCAGCCTGTCGACCCAGCGCTACTACGCGGGCATCTCGCTGCTGCCCTCGGGCAAGGTCCTCGCGGCCGGCGGTGGCTTCGGTCCCTACGCCACCTGCGAGGTGTACGATCCGGTGTCCGGCACCTGGAGCGGGACGGGCTCGATGGCCGCCGTCCGCAACAACGCCGTCACGCTCCTGCTGCCCAACGGCAAGGTGCTGGTGACCGGCGGCGACCGCGCCGTCAGCGCCTCGACCGCGGAGCTGTACGATCCGGCGAAGGGCACGTGGAGCACCACGGGCGCCCTGCCCGGGCCGCGTAACTTGCATTCGCTGACGCTGCTGCGCAACGGCAAGGTGCTGATGGCCGGTGGTTACGACAGCACCACCAGCAGCGGGATCAACGCGGCGTCGCTGTACGATCCGGCCACGGGCACCTGGACGCCCACCGCTTCCATGCCCTCGGGTCAGTATGGCCACACGGCGACGCTGCTGCCCTCGGGCGAGGTGCTGATCGCGGGCGGCTACGTGAACGACAGCTCTTCCTCCGGCCCGGTGATGATCTACAACCCGGCCACGGAGACCTGGCGGCAGCCGGGCAGGCTGCCCTACCTCACGTCTCACACGGCGACGCTGTTGCCCTCGGGCAAGATGCTGCTGGTGAGCGACCGGAACTCGGCGGTGTACGACCCGGCCACGGGCCTGTGGTCGAGCACCCTGCCGCGGATGGCGCGCTTTCTCCACTCGGCGACGCTGTTGCCCTCGGGCAAGGTGCTGGTGGTGGGGGGCTCGGCCGGCAGTGCCACCGACACGTCCTCGGAGCTGTATGACCCGGTCACCCATACGTGGACCCTCGGCCCCGTGCTCCCGACGGGCTTCACCCGCCACGCGGCAGTGATGCTGCCCACGGGCAAGGTGCTGCTCACCGCGGGTGGCTCCACGGCGAGCGTGCTGTATGACCCGGGCGAGTCCACCTGGGGCGCCTCGCCCTCTCCGGCGACCAAGCGGCTGGACGCGACGGGGGTGCTGCTGCCCAATGGCAAGGTGCTGCTGCCGGGCGGTTACGGCGCGGGCGGCAGCGTGGCCACGGCCGAGCTGTATGATCCGGGGACCAACACCTGGTCCCCGGCTGGCACCCTGTCCGTGGCCCGCTACGACAACTCGGTGACGTTGCTGCGCTCGGGCAAGGTGCTGGTGGTGGGCGGCTGGGACTCCACCACGGGCTCGGGGACGAAGACGGTGGAAGTTTTCGATCCCGTCACGGGGACGTGGAAGAGCGCGGCGCCGACGCTCCAGCCCCATGGGTCCCATACGGCCACGCTGCTGCCCGACGGCAAGGTACTCGTCGCGGGCGGCGTGACCAGCGGCATGGGCAACAAGTCCGAGCTGTACGACCCGGAGACGGACACCTGGCGCTACACGAAGGGGAGCATGGTGGTGGGCCGGAGCGATCACGCGGCCATCATGCTGCCCACGGGCAAGGTGCTCGTCGCGGGAGGCCTGGGCCCGTTGATGTCGTCGGAGCTGTACGACCCGGCCACGGAGACGTGGAGCGCCAGCGGCTTGATGGTGACGGCCCGTTCGTCCCACCAACTGGCGCTGCTGCCCAATGGCAAGGTGCTGACGGCGGGTGGCCCCGGGACCGTCGTCACCGCCGAGTTGTATGACATGGCGACGGGCACGTGGAGCGCCACCGGCTCGACGGCGAGCCCGCACTACCAGGGCTCGTTGGTGCTGCTGCCCTCGGGCCGGGTGTTGTTCGCGGGAGGCGGCTCGGGAGGAGGGACCGTCGCGGAGCTGTATGACCCGGCGCTGGGGACGTGGAGCAGCGCGGGCCCCATGCCCTTCACCCGGCAGGGGGGCGCGGCGGTGCTGCTGCCCAATGGCAAGGTGCTCTTCGCGGGCGGCAACTGGGCCACGCCCAGCGGCAGCAACCTGTTCGACGAATCGGGAACGAACGATGCCTGGCGCCCAGGCCTGAACGTGTCCACCTCGCTGTCCCCGTTGGAGGCCGTGACGGTGACGGGGACGAGGCTGCGCGGCATCTCGGAGGGCATCAGTGTCGCGGGCGGTAACCGGAGCACGCCCGCGAACGTCCCCGTGGTGAGCCTCATGCCCCTGGAGGGAAACACGTTCCTGCGGCTGCCCCTGAGCGCCTTCTCGGACACGTCGTTGACCACCACCGTGCCCGGAATCATCCCTGGCCACTACCTGCTCTTCGCCACGGTGAATGGCATCTCGGGAGGCGGGCTGTTCCGGGCCGTCAACAACACGGCGCCGGTGGCGCAGCCGGGCTTGGTGACCATCCGGGAAGACACGCCGGTCGACGTGACGCTGCTGGCGTCGGACACGGAGGGCGACACGCTGACGTACACGGTGGTGTCGGGCCCGCCACACGGTACGCTGTCGGGTTCGGGAGCCTCGCGCACGTACACGCCCGCGGCGAACTATCACGGCCCGGACTCCATCACCTTCAAGGTGAATGACGGGAAGGTGGACTCCAACGTGG
>DASQMW010000090.1:0-1745 GCA_035645295.1 Archangium sp. | reverse complement strand
GACGAGACGGGCGCGGGAGTCCTGGAGCATGAAGGCCAGGCGCTGGGCGGGGTAGGCCGGGTCCATGGGGACGTAGGCGCCACCGGCCTTGAGGATGCCGAGCACGCCCACCACCATGTCCAGCGAGCGCTCCATGCACAGGGCGACGCGCACCTCGGGGCCGACGCCGCGCGAGCGCAGGGCGTGGGCGAGCTGGTTGGCCCGGCGGTCAAGCTCGGAGAAGGTGAGCTGACCGTCCTCGTACACGACGGCGACGGCCTGGGGAGCCCGGGCGGCCTGGGCCTCGATGAGCTCATGGAGGCAGCCGGCCCACGGACGCTCGGCCTGGGTGTCGTTCCACTGCACGAGCACCTGCTGGCGCTCGGCCTCGGTGAGCAGAGGCAGGGCGGACAGGGACAGCTCCGGGTTGGACGTGGCCGCCTGCAACAACACCCGCAGGTGTTCCACCATGCGCGCGGCAGTCGCCGACTCGAAGAGGTCGGTGTTGTACTGCAGCGAGCCGGTGAAGCCCTCGGGCGTCTCGGAGAGCGAGAGCGTCAGATCGAACTTCGCCGTCTGACCCTCCACCCCGAGCGAGTGCATCCGCAGCGAGGCGTCAGTGCCCTCGGCCGTGGAGAGCGCGGAGACCGGGGTGTTCTGCAGGACGAGCATCACCTGGAACAGAGGCGAGTAGCTCAGGCTGCGCTGAGGCTTGAGTTCCTCGACGAGCTTCTCGAAGGGGATGTCCTGGTGGGCGTAGGCGCCCAGGGCCACCTGACGCACGCGACCGATCAGCTCGCGGAAAGAGGGGTTGCCCTCCAGGCGGGTGCGCAGCACGAGCGTGTTGATGAAGAAGCCGATGAGGCCCTCGGTGTCCGCGTGGGTGCGGCCGGCGATGGGTGAGCCCACGGTGATGTCCTGTTGACCCGAGTAACGGGAGAGCACGGCGTTGAAAGCCGCCAGGAGCACCATGAAGGGCGTGGCGCCCTCGCGCTGGGCCAGCGCGTTGACGGCACGGGACAGGTCCGCGGGCAGGCGCACGGAGAGGTTGGCTCCGCGATGCGACTGCACGGCGGGACGAGGCCTGTCGGTGGGCAGCTCCAGCACCTGGGGCGCACCCGTGAGGTGCTGGCGCCAGTAGGCCAACTGCGTCTCGAGCGCGTCACCCTGGAGCCAGTTGCGCTGCCAGGCGGCGTAGTCGGCGTACTGCACGGGCAGCGCGGGCAGAGGCGAGGGCTGACCGGCGGTGAAGGCCTGGTAGAGGGCCGCGACCTCGCGGATGAGGACGCCCATGGACCAGCCGTCGGAGACGATGTGGTGCATCGTCAGCAGCAGCACGTGCTGGGTGTCGGCCAGCTTGAGCAGCGTCACGCGCAGCAGCGGGCCACGAGTGAGCTCGAAGGGCCGCTGGGCCTCCTCTTCCGCCAGACGGCGCACCTCGGCCTCCTGCTGGGCCTGAGGCAGAGCGCTCAGGTCAGCGAGGGGCAGAGGCAGCGAGGCCTCGGCGTGGATGACCTGGATGGCTTCCGTGCCAGTGGAGCGGAAGGTGGTGCGCAGGGACTCGTGACGGTGCACCAGTTCCTGGAAGGCGCGCTCCAGGGCGGAGACGTCCAGGGCTCCCTCCAGGCGCATGGCCAGGGGGATGTGGTAGGTGGGCAGACCCGGCTCGAGCTGCTCGAGGAACCACAGACGCTGCTGTGCGAAGGACAGCGGCAGCTCTCCCGTGCGCGCCACAGGCCGCAGGTCAGGCCGCTGCAGGCCCTGGC
>DASQMW010000089.1:0-3000 GCA_035645295.1 Archangium sp. | reverse complement strand
CCCCTCCCGGTCCGCCACCATCCTCTCCAGCCTCACCGCGCACCTGGTGAACTCGGTGCGCAACTGTAGCGACGTCCAGGCCCTCACCACCGGCGCCTGTCTCCTCGAGGAGCTCTACAACCACCCCGACTCCGGCTTCCTCATCGTGGAACCGCCCTCCCGCGTGGTGCTGCGCTCGCGGCGCGCCGCCGGCCTCCTGGAGAAGTGGTTCACCCCCTCTGACTTCGACTCCTCCGGGCTCCCCGAGCTCTTCCGGACGCAGCTGAACGCCCTGGTCCGCATGAGCGCGGACTCGCGGCTCGGGAAGAACGTCTGGGTCTCCCTCCACATCGAGGCCTACCGCGTGGTCCGGTTCGTCGAGCTGCCCGCCCCCGAGGGCCCCCGGCAATGGGCCCTCGTGATGAACGAAATCCCCATGTCCATCCCGCTCCCCGTGGAGATGAGGCGCAAGCTCACGCCTCGCGAGGCCGACATCGCGAGGCTCCTGCTCCGCAACCAGTCCAACGAACAGATTGCCGACAAGCTCTCGCTCTCCTGCCATACCGTGAAGACCCACGTGCGAAACCTCTTCAACAAGCTGGGGGTCGACAACCGCGCCGACTTCCTCTACCAGGCCGCCCACCTCAACAAGCCCGTCTGAGGGAACACGCACGCCCCCGCGTCCGGTCAGGCTTGCCGTGAGAGACCGCATGGGAAGACGCCTCCCGAAAGCCAGGGCTCGCGAACGGGAGGCTCTCCCATCTTGCGTGCGGCTGTCTCTACCTCGCGAGAGGGTGGCGGGCGGGGCCGCCATCGCGGAAGATGCCCGGGTAGAGGCTCCGGGTGGTCCGGGCCGAGAAGAGGATCGCCGCCTGGTCCTCGGGGTCCGTCAGCCGCCCGAGAAGCCTCGCCAGCTCCGCCACATGGTCTCCGTCCAGCGCCCCATGGCTGCGCAGGAACGTCACCGACTTGTGGATGTTGGGAATGGAGGCCACCGCCTGCAGCCGCTCCGCAGCCCCCCCCGCGCGTGTCTGCGACAGGTACTCCAGCACGTACGAGGTCCCCAGGACTGCCGTCGGCACGCCGGAGCGCGATGTGAAGAAGTTCCACCCGACATAGGCATCCACCGCCGGGCGACGCGCCGCCTCCTCCACCCGCGCCTCCGGGCAGCCCAGGTTCTCGAGGTCCGAAAGCAGCCACCGTTCGTGCCCCCGCTCCTCACCCGCCTTCTGGCACAACAGCTCCGCCAGCTCCGGGTGCCGGCCCAACCGCTTCAGCCGCTCCCCAGCCTCGCCGAGGATGGGCGTGCTCCAGCGGGCGTAGTGATACGTCTGGATGAGGTAGTGAATGTAGCCCGCTGTGTCGATGGTGCCATCGAAGAGGCGTCCGGCGTCGGGGTGCACATCCACCGCCGCCACCAGCCCTCGCGCCTCCTCGTCCAGTGCCGCCACCCAATGCGCTCCTGCCTGATTCTCCGTCTGTGTTTTCACGTACGTCTCCCGTCCGGGCGCGTTGGGCTCCCGGCTGCTGCATGTTGAAGGTGAAAGGAAGGAAGGAACCGCGCCAGACCTAGACGGCGGAGCTCACGCCGTTCTCCAGCGCGTGGAAGCACGCCAGGGTGTCCGCCGGAATCTCATCGAGCGCGATGATGAGCGGCAGCGTGAACCAGTGAAAATACGTGTCATAGAGCGGCTCCGCGATGAAGCGCGCCCCCAGCCTCCTGGCGAAGAGCGACGGCGCTCTGGGCAGCCGCAGCCCGTCCAGCATTCCCTGCTCCGCCCTCGCCCGCTCCTCCGGCGTGTAGAAGGGGCTGCGGGGATGCGCCGGGGCCTGCCACGAGTCGGGCACGTCTACCCGCCAGCGCGAGCTCAGCCATCCCCGGCTGGCCGCCACCCTCCACGACAGCAACGCGTCCTCTCGCGAGTCCGTCTCCAGGTTCGCGGACGCCACCCAGTGCGTCACCCCGCGCCGCCGGCTCTCCGCGTACATGCCCGCCTGCAGCCACGTGGCGGCCTGCGAGTGGCGCCACGACTCCAGTACGCACAAGCGCGAGGGCTCCGCGAACACCCTCCCCGCTTGGAGCACGCCCGAGAGGTCCACCCGCTGCTCCATGTCGAGCCCCACCGTCCCGCCCAGGCTCGCCGCCACTTCCGGGTTGGGCAACAACAGCCGCAGCGTCGCCACGGGCTCGTCTCCGGCATAGACGAGCACGTGCACCGTGGTGTCGAGCGTGTCGAAACAGGTCACCTCCCGCCGCGACGGCGTCGTCCGTTCGTTCATCAAGCCCAACTCTCCGCCGAAGACGGCCCAACGAATGCGAGCCGCGTCATCGAGCTCCCGCTGGGTGGTGGCAACACGCCAGCGCCATTGCCTGCACGTCATGGTTCCTCTCCCGGTAGCGAGGCGGAGCCGGTAGCGCACCGCCCTCGCACCTTCTTTCGCTGCCGGTGACCCAAGTTCGAACTCGTCGCGGAAGTCTCGGAACATCAGGCGCCGTGAAGGTGCACCTGACCCGTGGTTGGAAGTCCCGCCCGAGGAGGAGGTCGTCCCCCTCGGTAGCTCTCTGGAGGGGAGGTCGGGTGACTGACGGACTCGAAGCCCAGAGACAGAAGGCATCGGAAAGCAGGTCGAGCAAGCTTGCAGGCCGCAACGCGAGTGAAGCCCGAGCAGGCCCCGAAAGAGCAACTGTGGGAGCCGACCTGACGCACAGCGCCCGGCGAGAAGGTCGACAGCTGCATCGCCGGGGGACCACCGGGTGTGGATCTGATCCTGAGCGTAGGATGAACTATCGGGGTAGTAGCAGGTAGTCTATCGGCAGAGGGAGAAGAGTCTGGTGGGTGTCTCTCCCGGAGGACTGCTGATGGTGAAGGTGACCCTGGAAGTGCCGGAGGAAGTGGCCGAGAAGCTGCGCACCCTGGAGGCGAAGCTGAAGGCGACGGTGGCCGCAGCCCAGGAGGGGACGGCAGAGCTGGACGTGGACGGCGCGCTGGCGGCGGTGGACGAAGCGGTGGACGCCACCGG
>DASQMW010000088.1:0-14454 GCA_035645295.1 Archangium sp. | reverse complement strand
AGGCGCCTCGGCTGGAACTCCCGCACCGGTGCCGCCCACCGCGTGCCCCGCCCACCGTCCTGGGGCACGGGGACGATGCCACTGCGCCGCTGGCGCAGGCTCTCGGCGTACTCCTCCAGCGTGCACCCCACCGGGGAGATGACGCCCAGCCCGGTGATGACCACGTCCTCCTGACGGCGCGGGGGCAGGGCCCGGCCGGGCCGCACCTCGCCACCCACCAACACACTGTTGACGCCACCCAGGGCCGCCGAGTTGGACAGGAAGCTGCCCACGTTCGCCGGACGGACCTGATTGGGCACGTAGTCCAGGTCACACCCTGGCCGGGGAGCCGTCAGGTTCATCGTGGGCGGGAGGAGCCCCTGGTTGCGGCACACCAACGAGGTGATGAACTCGAGGATGCCGGCGGCGCCCAGGGCGTGCCCCAAAAAGGACTTGCTGGAGCTGACCGGAGGAACGGTGGGGGCGCCCTCGTAGAGGCCCCGAATGGCCAGCGTTTCCGCGCTGTCGTTGTCCCGGGTGCCCGTGCCATGGGCGTTGATGTAGCCCACCTCCTCCCGGCCCAGCCCCGCGTCGGCCAGGGCCAGGACCATGGCGCGCTGGAGTCCCTCGCCGGTGGGGTGCGGCGCGGTGAGGTGGTGCGCGTCGCTGGTGGCACCGAAGCCCAGCAGCTCCCCGTGCAGCCGAGCGCCTCGAGCCACCGCCTCCTCCAGCCGCTCGAGCACCACGAAGCCAGCTCCCTCGCCCAGAGTGACGCCGAGCCCCTCACTGAAAGGGGAGCAGGGCCCGTCGGCCATGGCACCCACGGAGAGGAAGCGAGCGTAGGCCAGCAGCGAGAAGGCCTCGGCGCCGCCGGCGATGACCACGTCCGCCTTGCCCTGGCGTAGCAGCTCGCAGGCGTGGCCGAGCGCGGTGGCGCTGGAGGCGCAGGCGTTGGAGACGGTGACGAGCGGCCCATGCACGCCCAGCAGCCCCGCCACCGCCTCTGTCTGCGCGTACTGCGACGAGCGCAGCACCCGCCAGGCCTGCTCGACGGACTCCCGCTGCTCCGGGTCGTCCAGGTGCTCCAGCTGCCTGTCCAACCCTCCCACGCTCACGCCCATCACCAGCGCGGTCCGCTCCGCGGAAGCAGGCCTCCCGGAGCCCGCGAGGGCCTGGCGGGCGGCGATCACCGCGAACTGCGCCGTGCGCTCCAGCGTGCGTGCCTCCTCGGGCGTGAACCAGTCCCGAGGGTCGTGCCCGGCGATGCCACCCGCGTGGACGGTGCGGTGGGGCAGTGCGGACTCGTAGCCGCGTTGGACGGTGATGCCACTGTGGCCCGCCTCGAGGTTCTCCAGCAGGGCCTCGGGGGATGTCCCCAGGGGGCTGTAGATCCCCAGACCGGTGATGACCACCCGCTCGCGGGGGCGGACCTGCTCCGTGCCGCGCGTGCTCATGCTCGTCATGCCCGGTCTCCTTGGAGGTAGCTGTGTTCCTGGAAGCGGAGCCCCAGGCTGCGATTGGTGAGGAAGGGCGCGGACACCGCGAGGGCCCGGTAGCGCATGTCCGACGAATTCACCTCGTGCTCGAGCCCCACGTACGCATGGGCCGCGTCCACCAGTGCGACGGCGATGGGCCGCTCGAGGGCATAGGAGAACTGGACGTTGGCCAGCGTCCCGATGAACTGCCCGCGGTGGGTCACCGCCTCGCCGATGACTGGCCGCGGGGCATCCCACGCGGGTCCATCGGGCTCGAGCACCAACCCGATGAGGCGCCGCTCCGGGCCGGTGGCGAGCACGCGCTCGAGGGCCGCCCGGCCGAGGTAGTCACCCTTGTCGGTGCTCACCATCAGGCGGCAGTTGAGCTCCAGCGGATTACGGGCCGCCGCGCCCTCCAGCGCCACGTTGATGAGGCGGTTCTCCAACCGGCAGATGTCCAGCACCTGCTGCCCGTAGGGCGCGAGATCGTAGGCCACCCCGGCACTGGCCAGCGCGGCCTCCACCTCGCCGGCCCTGTCCGCGGGGACCTGCACCCAGTAGCCGAACTCGCCCGTCTTTCCGGCGCGATAGAGGGTGACCGGTACGCCGGCGATCTTCTGGTCCGGCACCACCTCCAGGTCTCGGACGCCGAGCACGGCCCTGCCCGCCACGTTCGCGAGCAGCTCCCAGGCGTACGGCCCATCCAGACTGAGGAGGGCGGAGTCGCTCGTCACGTCCTGGACGTCCGCACCGTCCCCACCGCACGTGTCGCGGACGGCACGGGCGATCTCCCCGGCATCTCCCGGCCCGGTGAGCACCCGGTAGCTGTCTTCACCCTGGTTCACCACGTAGGCGTCGGTGAGGAGGGTGCCGTCCTCGCGGAGGATGAGGGTGTAGGTCATCTTCCGGATGGGGACGCGGGAGATGTCCCCCAACACCAGCCGGTTGACGGCGTCGAGCGCTCCCGGGCCGGTGATCTGGAACTTGCCCATCCCAGGGTCTCCGCGGATGCCAATGCCCTGGCGGAGCCGGGCGTACTGCTCCCTCAATCGTGTCTTCTGCATGGAGTTTTCCTCGAGCTCGAAAGGGATGGGTCAGGCGGCGCGCACGCCGGCCCGCGAGGCCATGACGGTGTCGGCCAGCGTGTTGAAGGTCCGCATGGACTGGAGATCGCCCTCGCGTAGCTCGACGCCGAAGCGGGACTGCATGCAGAGGACGATCTCCATCACGTCGATGGAGTCGAGGTTGAGCCCCTCGCCGAAGAGGAAGGTGTCGTCGTCGAGGCAGGCCGGCTCCACGTCCAGCTGGAGCCGATCCACCAGTTCTCCCTTGATGGCCTCGAGGACGGCCTTGCGCGCCTCGATATGGGACTGGGTCTCCGGGTGCATCCGTTGCTCTCCTGGAGGGCGCCCGGGTCGTCGCCGGGAGCAGCCCTCGTTCCAGATATGTTCAGGAAGAGCCGGTCAGCCGGGCATGTGACGGGCTACGGCAGCGCCAGTGCAAGCAAGGGAGCAGGCGGACGCGGGCATCCCACCCCTCGCTGCTCGGGACAGGCCCCTCTCCAAGCAGGCGAGTACGCCTTCTCCCTACTCGGTCGTCAGGGCGCGGTTCGCGGTCGAGGTCCGGCTCGTCGATGGCCAGCCCGTCGCCGTGCACCAGCCCATGAACGGCATGTCGCCCAGAAACGAGTACACATGCCGGCCCCGCTCCGCATGGATGGCGAGAACCTTCCATTCGGGGAACTCGGCCCGCTGTAGATCAAACACCTCCTCGGGAGAGTCGAGTTCATTGCGCTCGCGAAGCGTCTGGACGTCCCCAGTGCCGTGTGACTCCAGGACCCACTCCAATTCGCTGGCGTCGCTCTCACCATCCTCGATCACGATGTCGAGGTCCTGCACATCGAAGGGGAAGGTGTGGAGCTCCATTCCGGCGGAAGTCTTTCAGCCGCGCCACGAGGAAGGACTCAGCGATGGTCATTCCATCCCAAGCGGTCGGTGTCCTTCGAGGGGAAGCACTGGCGCTCTTCGAGTACGTTGAACTGCTTCGGCTGCAGCAGGCCGCGCACCACCGACCGTGCATCCGGTTGCTCAAAACACTTGAGTTCCTGACTCGGTGTCGCGACCTTGCCATTGCCCATGCAGAGCCTCTTGGAAGTGCGCACCTGGTGTGGGAGGTGGCACGCTCCTCTTGGAACGCACGGGCGGCGAAGTTGTGAATGGACCGGGGGTCCTCGGCCTGTCCATCTCCTTGGGTGATACAGTCCGGACAACCCGCTTCCGCCCCAGCCTTGTTCATGGCCCCAGTACCGGCTCGGGCGAGCGCATGAGGAGAGTTCCCTTGTCAGGCATGGATGGAGCGTCGTTCTTCGGCTTTCTTGCGGCACTGGCTCTTGCTGGCGGCTGCGTGACTTCTGGTGACCAGCCCCCGCAGGCCGGCGCGTCATACCCGCCCGTGTTCCGCGCCGATTTCCCGGACCCGTTCATCCTCGAGCATGAGGGGCGATACCTCGCCTATGCGACGAATACGCAAGGCGCCAACGTGCAGATGGCGGCGTCCACCGATCTCGCGCGCTGGCGAATCCTTTGGGATGAACGGGTGCCGAGCCGGCTGCACGACGCGATGCCGGTCCTCCCTTCCTGGGCGAAGGCTGGCTTCACCTGGGCGCCTGAAGTGCTGCGAACACCGGACGGCTTCGTGCTCTATTTCACCGCACGCCACGCCGCCAGCGGCCTCCAATGCGTCGGCGCCGCGGCCAGCCACGACCCGCGCGGTCCGTTCACATCGACAGCCTCCGAACCCCTCGTGTGTCAGGACGCGCTCGGCGGCACGATCGACGCGAGCCCGTTCCGTGCTCCGGACGGGCAGCTCTACCTCTACTTCAAGAATGATGGGAACAACCCGGCCTTCAACAAGCCGACGGAGATCTTCGCCCAGCGTCTTTCACCCGACGGGCTCAACCTGGCCGGCGACCCCGTCTCCCTGATCCGCAACGACAAGCCCTGGGAGGGACGCGTGGTCGAGGCTCCGACCATGCTCGAGCGGGGCGGCGCCTATGTCCTGTTCTTCTCCGCCAATCACTATGGATGGGAGGACACGCAGCGAGTCTCGAGCTACGGGATTGGTTACGCCACGTGCGAGGGGCCGCTAGGGCCCTGCGCCGATGCTCCGGGCAACCCGTTCCTCGCCAGCACGTCCGAACCCTGCCTCAGCGGCCCCGGTCATCAGACCGTGTTCCAATCCGGGGACCGGGAGCTCCTCGCCTTCCATTCATGGGCGGCGACCAACGCTTGCAGGCCCTCGAACCAGGGCCGTTTCATGCACATCGTCCAGCTGTCCTGGCAGAACGGCGCGCCGCAGGTCACCGCTCTCGAACCGCGTTGAGGCCAAGGCGGCGAGGCTGGAACGCAACCAGCCTCGCCATCCTTCTTCAGCTAGATGCGGACGCGGACGCCCAGCGCGTAGACGCTCTCCTCGTAGCGCACGTCGCGGGGGTAGGTGGCGCCTTCGGGCGTGAACTGCCTGAAGTTCCGGAAGGGATTGCCGAGGATGTTCGACGCGTCGAAGGTGAAGGTGATGTTCTCCCAGGGCTTGTTCTGCCAGGGCGTGAAGTTCGCCGAGAAGTCGAGACGCGAAACGCCGTCCACGTACTCACCCGTGAACCCTTCACCCTCCGGATTCTGGACGTAGGAGGTGATCCAGCGCGAGCGGTAGTTGTAGGCCAGACGGGCGGAGAACTCCTGGCGCTCGTACATCGCCACGAGGTTGTAGGACCAGTTGGAGACGTTGGGGATCCGGCCCTTCTCGCCCAGCTCGAGCTGGAAGCCCGTGGGGAAGGCCTGCTCATCGTTCAGATAGGTGAGGTTGGCCTGGGCGCCGAAGCCGCTGAGCCAGCCCGGGAGGAAATCGAAGAAGCTCCCGAGCGAGGCTTCGAAGCCCTGGAGGCTGCCCTTGCCGCCGTTCACCGGGATGTTCACGCGAACGCGGCCCGGCCCATAGACGGGGTCATCCCGGGTCACATCGAGGTTGGTGATGAAGCCGTTGAAGTCGCGGTGGAACAGCGCGAGCGACGCCATACCGGTCTGCAGGAAGTAGTACTCGAGCGTGGCGTCGTAGTTGTTCGACCGGACGGGCTCGAGATCGGGATTGCCGCCCGAGCCGGTGATCTGGCAGCTCGGAGGCGGGCTGGGCTCGGACAGACAGGGCGGCGGCGGGCCGAGGAGGATCGGACGCATCTGGTCGAAGCCCGGCCGCGTACGGGTCTGGGTGGCGGAGAGCCTCAGCTGGAGGTCGGGAATGAACCGGATCCTCGCGGTGGCGGTGGGAAGCAGATCGGTATAGCTCCCGTTGCCCGTCTGGCTGGTGATGGCGCCGTTGGTGAGGGTGTTGGAGGTGACGCTGGTGGCGGTCCTCACCGCCCGGAGGCCGAGGACGCCGTCCACCGGCACGTTGCCCACCTTGAACTCGTAGCGCGCCTGCGCGTACCCGGCGAAGGCCTGCTCGTTCGCCTCGAAGAGGCGCAACAGCTCGGGAGCGCCCGGGGTGTAGCCCTGGAGCGCGCGCAGCTGCTCCACATTCCTCTGGAGGCTCTCGTACGTCGGCGTGACCCAGGTCCGTGTCCCCTGGATGTCGCTGCCCCGGAAGCCGCCGCGGAACACATGCAGATCGACCGGAAGCTCGGACAGGGGCGTCCCGGCCCTGGGCGTGCCGTAGCGCTCACCATTCTCCTGATAGGCGTCGCGCGTCGTGAACCGCAACCCGGCCTCCACCTTGGGGACGAAGGAGAAGCCGGTGTTCCAGTCGAGGTCCGTGCGCGCCTGCCAGTCGTCACCCGCCGCGACATAGGCCCTGTCGAAGAGGCCGAGATAGCGGAAGTTGGCGGGGTCGCTCAGGTCGAAGTTCTGGAGGTCGAACTCCACGCCGCCGGGTCCCCTCGGCACGTCGAAGTTGACGTTGATGGTGGGGGCGGTGGCCAGCTCCTGGTCGAAGCTGTAGATCGACATGTCGAACCGGCTGTCCGTCCGAGCGACATCGGCCGTGATCCGCACGGGCCCCGCTTCGTAGGAGCCGCCGACGGCGACCTGATAGGTGTCGGTCTGGCGGTAGGTCGCGCCCTGGAACATGAACGGCCGGGAGGAATTCGCGACGGTGATGCTCTGCGCCTGGTCCGCGGTGCCCGGCCTCAGCGTCAAGTTGGAGAATTCACTGCCGGCGGTCCGCAGCCCCATCAGCAACTGGCGGTCCGAGACGCTGTCGCGGTACCCTTGCCAGAGACCCTCGACATAGAGCTCGAGCCCAGAAGCCGGCCGCCACTGCGCCGCTCCGTTCACGGACGGCCGCTCGCGCTGGCCTGCCCCGTAGAAGATGCCGACGGCTTCCGGGTAGCGGAACTGCTCGCCCGTGTCGGCCCGCCCGGTGGCGATGGTCCCGGAGTTCCAGCGCGCGGAGTCGAGATAGTTGAGGCGGGTGTAGGAGAAGTTGAGCAGCGCACCGAGTTCACCCACGCCGGTCCGCCAGCGGTTGGTGACCAGGATGTTGGCGTTCGGGTCGAACATGCCCGACTGGTTGGCATAGGAGCCACGCGCGGAGCCGGAGAGCTCGAAGCCCTCGAAGTCGAACGGCCGGCGGGAGCGGACGTCGATGAGACCGGCGAGGCCGGCTTCGATCAGATCGGCGGTCGTGGTCTTGTAGACGTCGAGCGACGCGATGCCGCCCGAGGGGAAGTCGGCGAGCGCGACGCTGCGCGTCTCGGCGGTGAAGATCTCCCGTCCGTTATAGGTCGTGGTGACATTGGGCAGACCGCGCACCAGCACCTGTCCGGCCGCCTCGCCCCGGGCCCGGTCCACCTGGACGCCCGGAATGCGTGCCGCCGTCTCGGAGACCGTGACGTCCGGCAGCTTGCCGATGTCTTGCGCCACGACCGTATCGACGATCTGGTCGGAGTTGCGCTTGACGCTCTGCGCCTTCTGCATGCTGCGTTGCAGGCCGACGACGACGATCTCCTCGACATACTCCTCGTCGGGATTGGGCTCGGCAGCGGCCGCGTCGGCCGCTTGCGCCGGTGCGGCTGCCGGGTTGTTCGGCGCGGTTTGAGTGGTCTGCGCGAGAGCATCGGGTGTCAGCATCGCGATGGATATCGAACCGAGAACGACTGTCTTCAAGCGCATCTCATGCTCTCCCCAACCGCGCGGACGATTCCTGTGACCCTTCGCCAGGCTGCAGCTGCAGACGAGGTCCTCCGGTTTTCATACGCGCCGGTCTGGTGGTTGTTTGTAGGCGCGGCATATCACCCATGTGAACGGAGGGTGTCAAGACGGGTTATCGGGGATTCTCCGCTCCATGAGAGAGCCTTGGGCGCAACCAAGACACACTGCGTCAACGCGCCACGTCCAACCTCTGTGCCTCGATGTCGAAGGTCCATCTCGCGTCGGCGCCTTTCGGGTCACCTACCGTGAGCAGCAAGCGGCGAGCGGAGGCCCGGACCGAGGCGGTGAAGCTGAAGCTCGGAGCGCTCTCGACGTGGGTCTCGTTCGTCCCAGTGCTCCTCGGCGCATGACCCTCTTCGTCACTGAGGTGTATCCACGTCGCACGAGGGCAGCGCCTGCGGGTTCCCTGTTCTTCACAGTAGCCCTCCAAGAGGAACTCTCGCCGCTGGTTCCTGGCGCCGCTGAGTGACACCCGCTCGAGCCTGAAGGTCAGGACAGGGCTGGACACGGACGCGAGTTCCACCCGCTCCTCCACCGTGAGGTGGATGGGGACGCCTGGCTCCTCGACGGGCTGCTCCCGCGGCTCGCGGATTTGTACGCTTTCGGGTGGAGGGGTGACCACGGCAGGCGGAGCCGGAGCGGGCGGTTCGCTCACGGGTGCGGGGCGGGGAAGGAGCGCCCAGGTGGCCGCGGCCAGCAGCGGCAGGACGAGCAGGGCCCGGGGCCAGCGCTTCACCTCCCGCTCCTCGCGCGCGACCGGAGATTCCAGCCCGGCGGCGGGAGGTTCGAGCTGGTCGAGCGCTCGCAGCGCCTCACGTGCGGTCGCGAAGCGCTGGGCCTCGCTGGTGTCGACGAGCCGGCCGATGAACCGCCGGAACCCTTCGGTCACATCCAGGCGCCGGTCGGGGACCAGTCCCTTTCCCTCCTGGAGGAACTCCCACGGGGGTTGCCGCGTCAGCAGGTGGATGAGCGTCGCGCCCACCGCATGCAGGTCACTCCACTCGGTGACGTGCCCCGCGAGCTGCTCGAGAGGGGCGTAACCGTAGGTGCCGGTCATCGTCGCCCCCCGGGCATCGCCGGTGGCCAGCTCGCGTGCCGAGCCGAGGTCCACCAGGAAGAGGGCGCCATCGGGCCGCAGGATGAGGTTCGCGGGTTTGATGTCGCGGTGGATGATCCTCGGAACGTGGGCGTGGAGCTGCAGCAGCACCGAGAGGAGCTTGCGCGCGATGTCACGGGCCTCCGCCTCGGAGTAGCGGTGCACCGCGAGCCGGGCGAGCAACGACTCTCCCTCGATGAACTCCTGCGCCAGGTAGAGCCGCGTCTGCGTGCCCTCGCCCTCCTTGAAGCTCTCGAGGAGCCGCGGCACGCGGGGATGCGACAGCCGGGCGAGCACCTTCGCCTCACGCTCGAAAGCCTCGAGATGATGGACCTCCGGCGCCGAGAGCAGCACGAGCTCCTTGAGCGCGACCCGCTGCCCGCGCGCATCCTCCGCCAGGTAGAGGCGCCCCAGCTCGCCCTGGGCAATCACCCGCAAGACACGGTAGCCGCGCACGAGCGCCGCAGCGCCGCAGGCGTCACAGCGTGGCCCGGAGAGCATGCCCTCACAGGCGATACATCGGCGAGCATCGGAGCTGGAGGAGGTCGAGGTCATGGGGGCGAGGGGATGTCGAGCTGCAGCCGGCTGGGAACCGGCCCGGCCTCACGAGGAGGAATGGCCGGCACCGGGGCCTCGAAGTAGACCTGCTGCTCGAAGTAGATGGGCGCACCCGGCCTGCTGGGATTGTGCGGTCCGCAGGCGATCGACTTCTTCGTCCACTGCGGCTGCATGAAGGCGAACTCGAGCGTCTGCCCATCAGGGACCGCGCGGAGTGCCCGCACCGGCAAGGCGGTGTCACACTGCGTGTACTCCTTGAACCCCACGATGACCATCGAGCGATCCGGGCAGGTCAGAAAGCCCACGGACTTCTCGCCAAAGGCATACGTGTCCAACGGTTGGGGCCGCGGGTCCGGGGGCTTGTTGCTCCGGATGCAGATCATCCCGGGTTCACACTTCACGGGCTTGATGGGCAGCACCTCGGTTCCCTGGGGGTGCCGTGCACGCTGGTACTCCTCCCAGAGCGCTATCTGGCGATCCACCTCCCAGCTCTGGACGTAGCGGACCGTGCCGTGCCGCGTCACGATCTCCGTCTCGATCTCCTTCGGCCAGGGCTTCGCACCGAGGTTCACGGTCCCACCTGGGACGAGCTTGCGGCGGAAGGAGAAGCAGGGCTTGCCCACCTTGAAGAGCTCGAACTTCAGCTCGTAGGAGCGGTACTCCTGGGGCGTGCTGGAGGGCGGATCCCAGCGCTCCTCGCTGCGCAGGAATGTCCCGTCGTAGTAGCGGCAGATGCCGTCGACGTAGAGCGTCCCGCGTACGCCCTGGGGGGGCGCACACTGATCGAACTCGGAGAGCGCTTGCGCCCAACAGTTGTCGGCACGCTCGAGCCAGGGGCAGGCCGGGGACGGGTCGATGGAGGATTTCACCTCCTGGGCGAGTCCCACCGTCCCCGCGAGCCAGGCCGTGAGCAAGGGGAGCCATCGCATCGTGCGTCGCATGGCTCACTGCTCCCTGGAGGCGCGCAGGCTCCGCAGATCGACGCGGTAGACCGCGTCGGGAGCCTGCACCAGGCCAAGGCGCACCGTGAAAGAGCCCTGCGCATCGGAGATCTCCCTCGTCATCTCCTGCACCTGCGAGCTGAGCGGCAGGACCACCTTCTCCTCCAGTTTCGGGTCGATGTGGGTCCCCTCGTCGTCCACCAGCCGGAAGAAGGGCGCCCACTGGCAGAGCTGCGTGGGGCTGTTGTTGGTGAAGACCAGTTCGAAGCGCAGCTTCGGCAGGAGCTCGTGGGGGTGGCGTGTGACGGAGACGCGGGTGACGCGGAGATCCGTGTCCCTGAAGCAGCCCCCGAGCGAATTCAGCCGGGCCACCACCTGGGGATTGAAGGGCTCGACGAGGACCTCCACGCCGCGGGGTGGGGGAGGCGGTGCGGGGACGGGGACTTCCTTGATCACCTCGACGATCCGGGGCGGCGGCTCGGGCGGGGGAGGCCTGGGCCACAGCAGCGCCGCGAGCAGCACGGCCGAGAGCCCCATCGAACTCAGCGCGAGCGGCTTCCAGAACCGGGCTGGAGCCGGCTTGGCCAGCGGCTCGCCGCGGCGGAGGGCCTCGAGCGCACGCAGCGCCTCGGCCGCCGTGGGGAACCGGTCGGCGGGACTCGGAGCGAGCATCCGCTGGAGGAAGGACCGGAAGCCCGGGGAGGCATTGAGCTTCTCGCCTACCTCGAGCTGAAGCCCCTTGCCACGCAGGAGTTCCGACGGGGGGCGGCGTGACAGGAGGTGGAGGAGCGTCGCGCCTACGGCGTACAGATCGCTGGTCTCCGAGACCGTGCCGCCGAGCTGCTCGGGCGCCATGTAGCCGATGGTCCCCACGAGCGTGGAGTTGACGGTCCCGCCCCGGGTCACGTCTCGGGCAGTACCGAAGTCGACGAGGCAGATCGAGCCATCCGGGCGCACCAGGAGGTTGGCGGGCTTGATGTCCCGGTGGAGGACGCGGGGGGACAGTCCGTGCAGGTAGAGCAGGATTTCCAGCACCTGCGTGCCCACCGCGCACACCTCGTCCTCGGTGAAGCGGTGGGTCTGGAGCTGCTTGAGCAGCGAGGGGCCCTCGATGAACTCCTGGGCGAGGTAGAGCCGGGTCTGCGGGCCACTGCCCTCGGTGAAGCTGGCGAGGAAGCGCGGGATGCGGGGATGCGAGAGTTGCGCGAGTAGCTCGCCCTCGCGGCGGAAGGCCTCGAGCCGCTGGGTGTCAGGGGCCAGCCGGAAGACGAGCTCCTTGATCGCCACCCGGGTCCCCTCGGCCCCCTGCGCGAGATAGACGCGGGAGTGCATGGACATGGCAATGCGGCTCAGGACGCGGAAGCCGCCCGGCGCCACCGGGCTTCCACAGCCCTCACACCGCTCGGAGGTCAGGGCGCCGCCACAGACGGCACACGTGCTTTCGGGCGGAGCACCGGACGAGGCCTTTGCATCAGGAGTCATGGAGGCAGAATCCTAGCCTGCCTTCAGGCATGGATGCCGCCTCGGCTATGGTTGCCCGCGGACAGCAGCGCACCTCCATGGACAACGAACCGATGGCCCCTTCACCCGCCAACCCGCTCGGACCCCTGCCAAAGGGGACGATCATCGCTGGCCGCTTCATCATCGAGTCCCTGGCGGGTCGTGGAGGAATGGGCTCCGTCTATCGTGCCACCGACTCCTCCACGGGCCGGACCGTTGCGCTCAAGCTGCTGCATGCGGTCACCTCACCGGAGGTCGCCTACCGCTTCAACCGTGAGGCCGTGCTGCTGGCCGAGCTCCATCACCCCGGTATCGTCTCCTACGTGGCGCATGGCTCCACCGGGGCAGGCCAGCCCTATCTGTCCATGGAGTGGCTCGAAGGTGAGGATCTGTCACGGCGGCTGACCCGCCAGCCGCTCGGCCTGTCCGAAACCCTGTCCCTGCTGCGCCGGGCCGCCGAGGCGCTCGCCACCACCCACCAACAGAACATCGTCCACCGCGATCTCAAGCCCTCCAACCTCTTCCTGAGAAGGGGCCGGCCCGAGGACGTGGTGCTGCTGGACTTTGGTCTGGCCCGCTACGCCACGCGTTCGTTGGTGGCGGTGACGGGGATAGGCACGGTGCTGGGCACGCCGGGCTACATGGCTCCGGAGCAGGCCTCCAGCGCGCCGGAGATTCCTCCCGCCGCGGACATCTTCTCGCTGGGATGCGTGCTGTACGAGTGTCTCACGGGCCGGCCGCCCTTCGCGGCGCCGCACTTCGCCGCCACCCTGGCCAAGATTCTGCACGCCGAGCCGGCGCGCCTGCACACGCTGCGTCCGGGCTTGCCCGCGGGCCTGCAAGTGCTGGTGGACCGGATGCTGGCGAAGAACCCGCGGCGGAGGCTGCCGGACGCCGCCAGCCTGCTCGAGGCGCTCGACGCCCTGGAGTCCAGCCCCGAGCTGCTGCTGCCGCAGACCGGGCTGGAGCTGCGGTTCGACGGCGGAGCGGAGGCCGAGCAGAAGCTCGTCAGTGTCCTGTTGGTGTCGCTCGGTGCCATGACCCAGGATGAGGAGACCGCGGATTGGAAGCAGGGCGTCGCGCTGCGCGACTCGCTGCGCACGGACCTCGCGCCCCTTCAGGGCTCCCAGGTGGAACTGCTGGCGGATGGCTCGCTGGTGGCCACGCTGGTACCGGAGCGCGGCACCGCCACGGACCAGGCGGCGATGGCGGCGCGGTATGCCCTCACCTTCAAGGAACGCTGGCCCGACGCCGCGGTGGTGCTGACCACGGGCCTGGGCGTCGTCAACGAGCGGCTGCCGGTGGGCGAGGCCATGGACAGGGCAGGACAGTTGCTGCGCCAGCTCGAGCGCACTCCCTCCGCCTTCGTGGTGATGGACGATGTCACGGCGGGTCTGCTCGGACCGGGCTTCCAGCTCGCTCCCTTTCCTTCGGGCAATTTCGCGCTGCAAGGCGAGCAGCTCAATGTCGATGCGTCCCGCCCGTTGTTGGGCAAGCCCACGCATTGCGTGGGCCGGGAGCAGGAACTGGCGCTGCTCGACTTCACGCTCAACTCCTGCGTCGAGGAGCCCGGCGCCCGGGCGCTGTTGGTGACGGCGCCAGCCGGAGTGGGCAAGTCGCGGCTGCGTCACGAGTTCCTGCGCCGTGTCGAGCGGCGGGAGCAGCCACCGCTGGTGTTGCTGGGGCGAGGCGACCCGATGAGCGCGGGAGCCTCGCACGGCCTGCTGGGGCAGGCGCTGCGGCGATTGTTCGGAGTAGAGGACGCGAGGAGCCTGGAGGAGCGTCGCGCGCGGCTGTACCAGCGGGTGGCCTTGCACCTGCCCCAGGCGGAGGCCCGGGAGACGGCGGTGTTTCTCGGAGAGCTGTGCTCCATTCCCTTCTCCGAGGAGGACAGCCCTCGGCTGAAGGCGGCGCGGAGTGAGCCGCGGTTGATGGGCGCGCAGGTGAGCCGTGCGTTGAACCGCTTGCTGAAGGCCGAGTGCGAGCACCAGCCCGTGTTGCTGGTCCTGGAGGATTTGCACTGGGGCGACGCGCTCACCGTGAAACTGGTGGACGAGTTGCTACGAGAGTTGAGTGAGCAGCCCTTCATGGTGCTGGCACTGGCGAGGCCGGAGGTGAAGGAGCTCTTCCCAGGATTGGCGGCGAGGCACCTGACGGAGTTGACGCTCAAGGGCCTGAGCCGCAAGGCGGGGGGCCAATTGGCGCGGGAAGTGCTGGGGCCGCGGGTCCCCGAGGGGGTGGTGCAGAGGGTGGTGGAGCAATCGGACGGCAACGCGCTCTTCCTGGAGGAGCTCATCCGCATGGCGGCGGAGGGGAGGGGAGAGTCGGCACCGGGGTCGGTGCTCGCGTTGCTCCAGGCTCGTCTCATGCGGATGGAGCCCGGAGCGCGGCAGGTGCTGCTGGCGGCCAGCGTCTTCGGACGCACCTTCTGGTTGGAGGGCGTGAATGCCCTGCTGGGGCAGGGAACGGGGGCGTCACGGGAGCACCACCTGCGGCGGCTCATCGAAGAGGAGCTCATCGAGCCGTTGCTCGAGGGCCGCTTTCGTGGCGTGGACGAGTACCGCTTCCGTCACGCGCTGATGGGGGATGCGGCCTACGGCCTTGTGCCCGAGAGCCACCGGCCTGGCAGCCACCAGTTGGCAGCCGAGTGGTTGGAGCGCATGGGTGAGTCCGACCCGCTGGTGCTCGCCGCGCACTACCGT
>DASQMW010000087.1:0-11738 GCA_035645295.1 Archangium sp. | reverse complement strand
CTCCAGGTATGCGTCCGAGGGCCTTCCGCAAAGGCTGCGCGCCCACCGAGGGGTCTCCGCAAAGGCTGCATCGCCGGCCCACGCCAACCCCCTGTTTTTCCGTGGGCGGGGCGTTGGCGCTCCGTATGCATTGGAGAGGGGTCGTCACGACGGCTCCAACGGGAGCCACACACGAGGCACGAAGATGAAGCGAAACCTGCAGATCACCTTCCGTGGGATGAACACCAGCGAGGCCCTCTCGGAGCACATCCGCGACAGCGCGGACAAGCTCGAGCAGTTCTTCGACGGGATCACTGGCTGCCACGTGGTGGTGGAGGAGCCGCACCGGCATCATCAGCAGGGCAAGCATTTCCACGTCCGCCTGGACCTGCACGTCCCCGGCAAGAACATCGTGGTCGACCGTGACCACGGCGACAGAGCCTCGCACGAGGACCCGTACCAGGCCGTGAACGAGGCCTTCGATGCCGCCCGGCGCCAGCTGCAGCACTACGCCGAGGGTCTTCGCGCCCACCGTTGAAGCCCGATGCGCCGTCAGGGCAGTGACGGGTTGTCACAGGGCCGGACCTCGATGGGCCCCAGCACGGGGCCGCCATCGGGGTTCTCGCACACGGGGCATACGCCCCCGCGGGGCCAGCGCTGCGTGGGCGAGCCATCGCTGCTCATCACGGCCCCGGTGGAGATGAGCCCGTCGAAGTCGGTGGCGAGCTCCACCGTCGCGGTGCCGTCCTGCCGCAAGCCGCTCAGCACCAGCTTTCCGTCACGCTCCTCCCAGCGGCCCCGCTCATTGCCGATGATGTCGCAGCCGCGCACCGACCAGCGCACCACGCCTCCCGGCTCGATGGACAGGTTGTAGGCATCCACCTTCCCCTCCCAGTGGAACACCCCGGCGTAGCCCTGGGGCGGGGGCGTGTTGTCCCAGGGCAACTTCCCGTCCAACGCCTCCTCGCCACACCCCGCACCCACCAGGAGAGCGGCGGCCAGCAGACTCCAGACTCCTCGCATTCGAGACACGCTTCACCTTCCTCCATCGAAGAAGCAGCGGTCTCGTGCCAGAGCAATCCCCACGCCACCCGCGCCCTCCGGCTCACGGTCCGGAAGACGCGGACTTGCCGTGGCTCCGGGTGGACACCCTCTCCGTCATTCGTGGGCGGCCCCTCGGTTTTTCGTCGTGACGGCCCCGCGGCTACCGGAGGAGCACGGCGAGCAGCTTGTCGAGCTCCTCCTGGTGGAAGGGCTTGAGGAGCCGGCCGTTGGGCACCCGCGCCAGGAAGTCGCGGGCGGTCTGCGTGAAGGCGCCGCCGGTCATGAAGATGATCCGGAAGGTCTGCTCGGGAGCGGTGCGTGAGAGCTCTTCGTAGAACTGCTCCCCGGTCATCTCCGCCATCATGAGATCACAGAGGATGGCGTCGTAGGAGGCGCCGTTGCGCAGGTGCTCCAGCGCGTCGCGCGCGGCATGGACGACCGTGACGTCGTGCTCCGGCGCCAGGAGCATCTGGAGGGTCCGCGCGAGCAGGGGCTCGTCGTCCACGATGAGGAGCCGTCCCCGGCGAAGGGCTGCCTGGGGTGGGGGTGGGGAGGACGCCGTGAGCCCGGCCGGTGCCATCGGGAGGCGGACGCGGAACACGCTGCCCCGTCCCAGCTCGCTCTCCACGCTGAGCTCGCCCCCGAGTGCCGTCACCAGGCCATGGCTGATGGACAGGCCGAGCCCGATTCCCTTGCCCACCGCCTTGGTGGTGAAGAACGGATCGAAGATGCGGCCGAGCAGCTCCGGGGGGATGCCGTGCCCCGTGTCCTGCACCTCGACGCACACCGTCCGCTCCTCGGCCCACGTGCGCAGGCGGATTTCATGGCGGTCCGCATGTCCCTCGGGGATGGCCTGGGCCGCGTTCACCAGCAGGTTGATGAACACCTGGCCCAGCCGGGAGCCGTCCGCGAGCACGTCCGGGACGGGCCCATACTCGCGCACCACCTGGGCCCGGTGGCGCACCTCCCCCAGGGCCATCTTCACGGACAGGTCGAGCACCTGCCGCACGTCGATGGGCGCCGGGGGGCGCTCGTCCGGGTGGGAGAAGGTGCCGAGGTCCCGCACGATGCTCTGGATGCGCTCGGCGCCCACCCGGGCATCCGTCAGGTGTTTGAGGAGGGCGTCGGTCTTCTCCGGCTCGGACCCGGAGGGGTCGAAGAGCCGGCGCACGGCGAGCTGGAGGCTGCCGAGGACGAAGGAGAGCGGGTTGTTGAGCTCATGGGCCACTCCGGCCGCGAGCGTGCCCACGGTGGCCAGCCGCTCGGTGAGGCTCAGCCGCAGTTGCATCTGCCGCAGCTCGGTGATGTCGAGCAGGGCCGTGCGGCACAGCTGCCCGGAGGATTCCCCACCATCGAAGGGCGCGCTGTGGAGCCGCACCAGGCGCCGGTCCTTGCCTACCCGCAGCGTCAGCTCCGTGCTCAGCGTCTCGCCCAGCAGGCAGCGGCGCACGTGCTGGAGGAAACGGTTGAGGTCCTGCGGCTCCACGAAGGGGGCGAAGGGCTGGCCGAGCAGGTGGGAGCGCTCGCGCTGGAGCAGGCTGGCCCCGGTGAGGTTGAGCTCGCGGATGCAGGCCCGTCCATCCAGGCTCACGCAGGCCATGGGGGCGAAGTCGTAGAGGTCCACGTAGCGGCCGCGCGACTCCTCGAGCGCATGCTGGGTCTCCCGGAGCTCGCGGTTCTGCATCTCCAGCTCGAGCTGGTGGCGTTGCAGCTCGCGGAGCAAGCGCTTGAGCTCGTCTGCCGCCAGGGGCGTGGAGTCCAGGGATTCCAGCGCCCGGGCCAGCTCGGCCCGGGAAAGACTTGCATACTGCTGCATGGAGGGGGGTGCTTTCGATGAGCGGCAATCTTTAACACCAATACGCAAAGAGAACCATCCACCCCCCGCCGCCGCCAGGGCTTATGTCTGACGGGGGACGTCCGTGATGGAGAGCAGGATGCGTTGCGTCCCCAATTCCCGGCCGGAGATCTTCCGGGCGTTGAGCAGCATGCGCCGGTGGCCGAGCTGCTCGAAGTCGTGCTCCACCACGAAGTCGTTCAGCCGGGTGTTGCGCGGGAGGATCTCCTCCAGCAGCTGCCGCAGCGGGGGAATGTCCCACTGGCCATTGCCGAGCTGGTAGACGGGCTGCCCCAGGGTGCGCGCCTCCGACACCTGGAAGGCCTCGTAGAAGGCGGCGTTGGCGGTGAGCACGCGGAGGTGGTGGTCGAGCACGAGGAAGGGCTCGCGCATCGTCTCCACGAGGGCTTGCGCGTACTCACTGGTCTGCTGGGCCTCGTCGAGGCTGTGCTTGAGCCGGTCGATGTCCAGCAGCGTCATCACGACGCCGTCCAGCTTGTTCTCCAGCGTCTTGTAGGGGCGCAGCCGCAGCGAGTACCAGTGCCCGTCGCGGGCACGTACCTCCCGCTCGAAGGGGAGGAGCTGGCCGGTGACCTGCGAGACGGCGCGCTCCAGGTCGGGGAGTTCCAGGGGGAATTGCAGGTCGCGCAGCGAGCGGCCCACGTCCCCGGCGGTGAGCCCCAGCACCTCGTGCGCCACGGGGGTGAAGCGGCGGATGCGCAGATCGTCTCCCAGCATGACGGTGGCAATCTGCGTACTGCCGAGCAGGTTGTTCAGGTCGCTGTTGACCTGGCTGAGCTCGGCGTTGCGGCTCTGCAGCTCCTCGTTGAGGGTGGTGAGCTCCTCGTTGGTGGACTGCAGCTCCTCCTTGGCCGTCTCCAGCTCCTCGTTGGTGGATTGGAGCTCCTCGTTGCTGGACTGGGCCTCCTCGTGGGCGGCGCGCAATTGCTCGGAAGTGCTCTCCTGCTCCTGCAACAGCGTCTGCAGGTGCTGGCGGGCGGTGCGCAGCTCCTCGCGCAGCCGCTCCACGTCCTGGCGGGTGGCGGCGCGCTGGCCGCGGACCGCCTGGGTCCTGGCCCCACGGGGCACGGCGGAGGCGGGGGGCTCCGGGGCCTCCTCGAAGAGGACGAGGTAGTAGTGCTCCCGGGTGCTCGAGGAGGCTTGCAGCAGGTTCACCTCGAGGTTGATGCGCCGCTCGCCTTCCCGTCCGGACACCCGCACCTGCTCCTTGCGGACCCGCTGGGTGCCCTGCTGCACCTGGCGGATGGCCGCGCGCAGCTCCAGCGCCAGGCCCTCGCGCGCCATCTTCAGCAGGTTCAAGCTCGCGGCTCCGGGCAGGGGCTCGAGATAGGGGCCGGTATGCCCGCGGAAGTGGAGGATCTCCAGCGCGTCGTTGACGATGACGCCCGGGGGCCCGTACGAGGCGAGGACGAGCCGGTCCGCCTCCCGCTGGGGATCCCCCTCCGGCGCGCCGCGCCTGGAGGGGGGGGCCGCGTCCTCGTGCCGCTCGACGCCCGGCTCCCGGTAGGTGAAGGAGAGGCGGGGCCGGTACGAGATGGACTTCTTGCGGTAGAGCTTGTGGCGCCGATCCACCAGGGAGAAGAGGTCCGCCGAGGCGCCGACGGTCTCGGAGCTTCCCAGCAGGAGGTAGCCCCCGGGGTTGAGGGCGTAGTGGAAGGTGGGCAGGACCTTCTTCTGCAGCACCGGATCCAGATAGATGAGGACGTTGCGGCAGCTGATGAGGTCCATCCGGGAGAAGGGCGGGTCCCCCACCACGTTCTGCCGCGCGAAGATGCACAGGTCGCGCAGGGACTTGTGGATGCGGTAGCCGCCCTCGGAGCGCACGAAGAAGCGGCGCAGCCGCTCGGGGGAGAGGTCGGCGGCGATGGACTCGGGGTAGAAGGCGGCGCGGGCCTGGGCGAGGGCCGGCTCGCTCAAGTCGGTGCCGAACGCCTGGATGGACGTGGTGGCGACGTCCTCGCCGAGGTACTCCAGCAGGCAGATGAGGAGCGAGTAGACCTCCTCCCCGGTGGAGCAGCCCGGCACCCAGAGGCGGAAGGGGTTGCCGGGGGTCCGGTCGCGGAAGCGCTCGGGGAGGACGTGGTGCTTCAGGGCCTCGAAGGCCTCCGGGTCCCGGAAGAAGCTCGTCACGTGGATGAGCAGATCCTGGCCGAGCGCCTCGCACTCCTCGGGGTACGCCTCCAGGTAGCGGGCATAGTCGGCGAGGCGGTCCGTGCGTCTCAGGCGCATCCGCTGGCCCATGCGCCGGTGGATGGTGCTCGGTTTGTAGTGGGTGAAGTCCACCCCCGTCTGGGTGCGCAGCAGGTGGAAGATGCGGGACAGGTCCTGCGCGGACTCGCCGGAGGAAGCAGGCGGGAGGGCCGCATGGGGGCCGTGGGCGAGCCGGGCCAGCGCCGCCGCGATGCCCTCGGGAGGCAGCACGTGGTCCACGCCGCCCGCGTCGATGGCGCTGCGGGGCATGGCGTCGAAGCCCGCCGAGGCCGGCTCCTGGGCGAAGGTGGTCCCCCCGGCGCTCCGGATGGCCTGCAGGCCCCGGGTGCCGTCCGTGCCCGTGCCGGAGAGGATGACCCCGATGGCGCGGCCCGGCGCGAATTCCGCCAGGGAGCCCAGCAACTCGTCGATGATCCGGGGCCGGCCCCGGGGGGCGCGGGACTTGCCCAGGTGCAGCGTGTCCCGCTCGAGGGTGAGGCGGAGGCCCGGCGGGCCGACGTAGACGTGGTCCGGCGTGAGCGCCAGCCCCTCCCGGGCCTCGAGCACGGGCATGGTGGTGCGAAGGGCCAGCAGGGCGGGCAGGACGCTCTCGTGGTCGGGCGAGAGGTGCTGCACGACGATGAAGGCCATTCCGGTGTCGGAAGGCAGGGACTCGAGCAGGGCCTGGAGGGCGGGCAGTCCTCCGGCGGAGGCGCCGATGCCCACCACGGGGAAGCGATCCACGAGCGCAACCCGTTCCACCTCGCCCTGCGGGGGGGCGCTCCGGTGCTTCCTGGGGGATGGTCTCTTGCTCACGGGCTCCCTCGTCGTGCGGCCGGGTGCCCCGTTTCTATAACCTTGGAGGTGGAGGGCGTCCGGAGGGGATTCACCTCGGGCCAGGGGGCGCCTGGGGCATCACGCTCCGCACCGTGCTGAGCAGCGCATCGAGGGAGAAGGGTTTGCGCAGGAAGCCCTGGACGGGCTGGCCCTCGAGCGCCTCGCGGCCGTAGGAGGTCACGACGACCACCGCGGTGGAGGGGGCGTCCCGTTGCAGCCGCTGGAGCACCGTCAGGCCGTCCACCAGGGGCAGCATCAGGTCGAGCAGCACCAGGTCCAACGGCTCGCGCGCGAGCGTATCGAGGGCATCCATGCCGTTGTGGGCGGTGAGCACCTGGTGGCCCTCGCCCTCGAGGATGTCCCGGAGGGAGGCGGTGAGGATCTCTTCGTCCTCGACGATGAGGATCCGGCTCATTTGGAACTCCGGGTGGAGTACACGGCCTGTACCCAAGGGTGTGCATCTGCGGGAGGAACGCAGGGCGGGGAGGTGCCTCGCTGCCTGCCCTGCTCACGGCCAGCCGGGCGTGCCGCTGGAAGGGAGGGCGTCATCAAATCCCTCGCGGGCCCGCGAAGGTTGTGGAGGAGTGGAGACGAGGCAGGCCCATGAGTGAGACGAGCGCGCAGGAAACGCAGGCCCAGGTGTGTCACCGCTGCTTGATGCGGCTGGAGACGAGTGCCGGAGGTGTGGACCTTCCACGCCGCATCCGCACCACGCTCGCCGCACAGGGGGAGGCCGTCCGCGTGAGTCTCACCGGGTGCCTGGGGTGGTGCCCCGTGGGGCGCGTGAGTGTTCAACTCCGGCGCGATGGGCAGCTCTCGGAGGTGGTGTTGCTCGACCCGGCGAGGGATGGCGCGGAGTTGCTCACGCACCTTCCCTGCCCATCGGCGGAAACGCCGTAGTCCGGTTGTCCAGGGGTTTTCGCCTGTGAGTGATTTGGCTGCGTCAGGCTTAGAACTTTCTCACATGGTAATAGCTCGGAAGTGAAAGAAGACACTCGTACCAGGGGACGTGAATCCTGGCTGGGGTCTCGAACGTCATTAGGTTGAGTCTCAAGCTGCCCCAACGTCGGGACAGCGGGGGCTGGTAGGAGGGCGTGTGGACGGGAACCATTCGAACATCGGGGGCAATCACCATTCTCGTGCGGGCAGCGGGGTTCAGCCCCCGCAGCTCTCCCCACCATCTTCGGAGGCGGCACCCGCCAGCGTGCAGTCCGCCTTGCGCGAGGTGCGTCCGGATGATCTGGACGCCATCTTCGACGGCGCGCTCTTCGGACCGGCGGAGCTGGAGGCGTCCTCCGAGGTGTCCGCCGCTGGCGTGGACGCGGCCACCCCCATGCCCGTGGGGGCCCTGGACTGGTACGTGGAGCGACATGCGCAGCCCGCGGGCCCGTTCCGTCTCGAGCGGCTGCGCGAGCTGTGGCACCAGGGCGAGCTCACCCCCGACACCCTCTTCTGGTGCGAGGCGTGGAGCTCCTGGCGGGCGCTGTCCCTCGTCCCCGAGCTCGTGGCCGCGCTGACCATCTCGGGGCTGCCCACGGTGGTTGCGGACGCGAGTGTCTCCACCGCCCCGGCCCGCCCCAAGGAGGACGGCTCCGGGAAGAAGGGGGTCTCCGCGCTTCACTCGCTCGTCGAGGAAGAGGAGGTGTGGCTGCGGAAGATGAAGGAGGAGAAGGAGCAGGAGAAGGAGGAGGCGCGCTCGGCGATGCTCGACGTGCCCATCACTCCCGCTCCCGCTCCTGTCCCCGTGCCGGTCATGCAGCCGGTGGTGGCTCCGGTGGTGGCTCCGGTGGCGATGCCTCCGCCCGTCGTTCCCGTCATGATGGCCGCTCCCCTCGTGCCCGAAGCGCCCGAGCCCGCTCAGCGGGGGAAGGCCATGCTGGCCGGGGTGCTCATCGGCTCGGCGGCCGTGGGTATCGTCGCGGGAGCGTTGCTCCTGTTGTCCCAGGACCGTGGCGCTGCGGCGCCGGTGTCCCCGCGGCCCGTCGCCTCGTCTGAGCTGGCTCCGCGTCAGGATGCACCCGTCGTGGTCCAGCCCGTCGCGCCCGCGCCCGCGCCTGTCGTCGTGGCGCCCCCGCCGGCTCCAGTTCCGGTGACTCCGGCTCCGGCGGCCCAGGCTCCGGCGCCTCAGGTGTCCGCGAAGGCTCCGGTGGCCGTGGCGCCGGTGACTCCGGCCCCGGTGCAGCCCGCGACGCCCGCGCCCGAGAAGCAGGTGGCGAAGGCCGTCATCCCGCCGCCGCAGCCGAAGCCCGTCGTGGCCGAGGCCGCTCCGGAGGTGCGCGTCCCGCGTGCCGTCGAGGCCGTCCCGCAGCGCCGCCCGCAGCCGGCCCCCGCGCCTGCTCCGGTGCCCGCTCCCGCTCCCGCTCCCAAGTCTCCGGGCAGGGCCGCGAACGATCCCCTCAACCTCGACGACGCGCTCGACAAGAAGTTCGAGGCGGAGCTCGGCTTGTCGGAGCGCGCGCCGAAGTTCAAGCCGGAGGATCCGCGCGGCAAGCGCAACGTCTATATCCCGCCCGAGCCGGGCAAGGATCTGCCCGAGAGCCTCTCCACCTCGGACGTGGTGCAGGTGGTGGGCTCACACAAGGAGGCCATCCTCTCCTGCATCGAGACGCACTCGCCCGCGCGGACGTCGGACTCGGGCAAGGACCGGTTCGTGGTGCGCTGGCGCGTGCTGCCGACGGGTAACGCCGTCGATGCCGTCATGGAGACGGAGGCCCTCAAGGGCACGCCGTTCGCCCGCTGCATCGAGGGCCAGGTGCGCAGCTGGAAGTTCCCGCAGCACCGCGTGCAGAGCCGCGAGCCCGTGCGCTTCCCGTTCACCTACTGAGCGGGTTCAGCGCGCGGCCAGCCGGGCGGCCTTGAGCAGCGCCTCCACCATGGGGACGCTGCTCGCCTTGCCCGTGCCGGCCAGGCTGTACGCGGTGCCGTGGTCCGGCGAGGTGCGCGGCACCGGCAGTCCGAGCGTCACGTTCACCGTGCGCTCGAAGTCCAGCGCCTTGGCCGGGATGAGGCCCTGGTCGTGGTACATGGCCAGCACCGCGTCGTAGGGGAAGTGCTCCACCTGCGCGAACAGCCCGTCCGCCGCCAGCGGCCCGTACGCGTCCACCCGAAGCCTGCGGGCCTGTTTGATGGCGGGGGTGAGCACCTCCACCTCCTCGCGCCCCAGGAGCCCGCCCTCGCCCGCGTGCGGGTTGAAGCTCAGCACGCCAATCTTCGGCGCCCGGCCCACCACCGGCTTGAGGCTCCGCGACAGGAGCTGGAGCTGGCCCACCAGCCGCTCCACCGTCAGCATCCGGGAGACCTCCACCAGCGGCACGTGGTTCGTCGCCAAGGCCACCCGCACCCGCGGGCCATCCATGAGCATCATCACCTCACGGCCGAACGCCTCCGCGAGCACCTCGGTGTGCCCCATGAACGGAATGCCCGCCCGGGAGATCTGCTCCTTGGACACCGGCGCCGTGCACAGCGCGTCCACCTTCCCGGCTCGCGCCGCCTCGATGGCCGCTTGGATGTAGCCGTACTGGGCCTTGCCGCCCGCCCGCGTCGGCTTGCCCGGGACGCGGTCCTTCTCGGACAGCTCCGTCACCACGCACACGGTGGGCCCCGTGACGCGCCCGAGCGTCCCAGGCGTGGCCCGGGTGTACTTCTTGAAGGCCGGGAAGCGCTCCAGCGTGGGCCCGTCTCCGAAGACGACGGGCACCAGCGCCCGGCGCACCTTGGGCGAGGAGAGGGCCTCGGCCGTCACTTCCGGGCCGATCCCGGAGACGTCTCCCAGAGAGATGCCTACGACGGGACGCTCGTTCACGGGGCTCTCAGATCTTCACGTCGACGGAGGCCTTCTGCCGCAGCTCCTGCACGTACTGCTCGACGAACTTCTCCGTCTTCTGCAGCTTCAGCCGGTTCTCCAGCTCGGCCTTCACCTGCTCGAAGGGGGCCACGTCCACCGCGCGCCGCTCCTCCACCTTCAGCACGTGCCAGCCGAACTGCGTGCGCACCGGCTCGCTCACCTCACCCTCCTTCAGGGCGAAGGCCACCCGCTCGAAGGCCGGCACCATCACCCCGCGCCGGAAGAAGCCCAGGTCTCCACCGTCCGAGGCGCTCGGGCCCTCGCTCTTCTTCTTCGCCAGCTCCGAGAAGTCCACGCCCGGCTTGCGCGCCTCCTCCGCCAGCCCCAGCGCCTTCTTGCGCGCCGCCTCCACCTGCTCCGGCGTGGCCTTGGCGTCCACCTGCACCAGGATGTGGCGCGCGTGCACCTCGGCGTCCCCGGACTCCAGCTTCGTGTACTGCGTGTACGCCGCCTTCAGGTCCTCCTCGGACACCTTCACCTTCGGCGTCACCTTCATCTGCACCAGCTTCATGCGCGACATCTGGTTGCGCAGGAACTCCTTGTACGTCTTCACGGTGAAGCCCTCGCCCGACAGCAGGCGCTCGAAAGCCGCTTCGTCCGTGACGTTGTTCTGCCGCCGCACGTCCGACACCGCCGCGTCCAGCTCCGCGTCCGTCACCCCGAGGCCCAGCTCGCGGATCTGCTCCTCCATCAGCTTCTCGCCGATGAGGATGTCCAGCGAGGACTTGAGCACCTTCGTCCGTTGCTCGGCCCGCTTCTGCGGATCCCTCTCCGCCGAACTCAGCCGCGCCAGCTCCGGCGCCGCGCGCTTCTCCACCTCGGACAGCGCGATGACGTCACGGTTCACCACCGCCGCCACCCGGTCCACCAGCTCGGCCCGTGCCACCGCGCCGCTCAGGAGCAGCGCCGCCACCATCGTTCCCATCAGCTTCTTCATGTGCTTTCTCTTTCCGTGTCCGTGTCGATGGGACGGCTGCTCACTGCTTCGCCGCCGCCTGCGTGGCGGGCCGTCCGCGGATGGCTTGGAGCGTGGCCTCGTTCACCCAGACCTGGGCCTTGGCCCTCAGCTCCTGCTCGTATTTCTCCTGCGCCTCGGCCCGCCGCTGCGCCAGCAGCTTCGTCTCCACCTGCTCCCGCACTTCCGTGAACTCCAGCTTGCGCCCCGCCTTCTTCTCCAGCACCCGGAACAGGTGGTAGCCGTACTCCGTTTCCACCACGTCCGACACCTGGCCCGGCGACAGGTAGAACACCACCTGGTCAAACGCCGGCGGCATCTGCCCGCGCGGGAAGAAGCCCAGGTCGCCGCCCACCTTGGCGTCCGCGCTCAGCGAGTACTTGCGCGCCAGGTCGGCGAACTTCTTGCCCGACTTGAGCTGCGCCTGCACCCGCCGCGCCTCGTCGATGCCCTTCACCACGATTTGAGCGGCCCGCACCTGCTCGGGCTCGGAGAAGTCCGCCTCGTGCGCCGCGTAGTACGCGCGCAACTCCTCCTCCGTCACCGCCACGCGCGTGTAGACGTGGTTCGTGAAGAGTTTCTCGATGGTGAGCCGCGCCGCCTCGCGCGCCTTGAGCTCGGCCATGGAGAGCTGCCCCTGCGCGAGCACCTCATTGAAGTTGCCCGCGGGGTAGTCACTCGACAGCCGCAGCACGCCCCGGTCCACCTCCTCGGGGCTCACGGTGACGTTGTGCGTCCGGGCCTCCTGCAGCAGCACCATGCGGGAGATGAGCGTCTCCAGCAGCGCGCGCTTGTAGGGCTCCACGTCCTCCGGGGTGTGCTGGCCGGTCTCGTTGGCCGAGGAGGCCAGCTCCCGTCCCAGCTCCTGCTCGAAGTCGGGGCGCGAGAGCACCTCGCCATTCACCGTGGCCACCACGTGGGCGTCCGGATCCTCCTTGTCCTTCTTGTTGCAGCCGGCCAGTCCCACGGCGAGCGCCAGGGCGGCGAGCAGCTCCGCCCAGGCCCGGGTGCGCTTCTCCTGGGAGAGGCGGTTG
>DASQMW010000086.1:0-5125 GCA_035645295.1 Archangium sp. | reverse complement strand
GAGAGCCCCGAGGAGGCGCTGAGCGTCGAGGAGGAGCCGCTGGCCGGCCCGGCGGAAGCTTCCGGCCCTCCGGAGGCGCTGGAGACGGCTCCGGCCGAGGCCGCTGCCGCGGACGACGAGGGCCTGCTCACGGATCTGCCGCCGCTGGAGTCCGAGCCCGCCGCTCCCGAGGCGCCGGAGCCGGAAGCCCCGGCCCTGCATTCCATCCCCGCCGCGCAGTCTGGCGGAACGGGCTCCCGGCGCGGGTTGCTCGCGGAGCTGCCCGAGGCCTCGGGCGCCGCCCCGGTGGTGCCCGCGCAGGCCGCCGCTCCGGTGGCCCGGCCGCCCGTGCAGGACGTGGCGGCCCTCACGGCGGCCTACGAGCGCGAGCTGCGCGACAAGCTCCTTCCCAAGGACTCGACCTCCTTCCTCCCACCCCGTGCGATGAAGGCGGCGGCGGCGGCGGCCGTCCTGGTGCTGCTGTGCGGCGTGTTCCTCGTCGTGCGCGCGAAGCAGGGCGGACAGGCGCTCGCCTCGGCCCTGGATGGCGTCTCCCGGTTGCTGGAGCAGGACACGGAGGCCTCCCGGCAGGAGTCGCTCTCGCTGCTCTCCCACGTGGTGGCGCTCGAGGACGACAACACCCGGGCCTGGGCCCTCTCGGCCCATGTCCACGCCCTGCGGTACGCGGACACTGCCTCCGCCGAGGAGCGGACCCAGGCGCTCGACGCGCTCGGCCGCCCCGGGGTGCGCGCGGCGCATCCGGTGAGCTCCCTCGTCGTGGACGTGCTGGTGGCCGACGCGCAGGGCCGTGACGCCGCCCGCCGCGCGCTGCTGGCCGCGAAGGTGGAGAGCTCCGAGGCGCACGGCCTGGCCGGCGCCGTCCTCCTGGAGCAGGGCAATGAGAAGGAGGCCCTGGAGCGCCTCGAGCGCGCGCTGAAGCTGTCGCCGCGCAACGTGCGCGCCCTGGTGTCGCTCGGCGCCTACTACCGCGACGCGGGCGATGCGGTGAACGCCCTGAAGATGTACTCGGCCGCCACGAAGCTGGCCCCCGAGCACCCGGTGGCGCGCCTCGGCATCGCGGAGAGCCGCCTGGCGCTCGGCCAGGAGCTGGCGCAGGCCCTCTCGGACGTGCAGGGGCTGAAGGGGGACGCGCTGCCGGTGTCCCTGCGCGAGCGCCACCGGCTGGTGCAGGGCCGGTTGATGACGGCCCTGGGCAAGGCCAGCGAGGCGCGGACGCTGTTGACCGAGGGCGTGAAGGGCCCGCTGGCCTACGAGATGTTCCTGGCGCTCGGCGAGGCGAACCGCGCGGCCGGGGACATGGCCGCCGCGCAGCGGGCCTTCGAGCAGGCCCTGACGCTGAAGCCCAGCAGCGAGGAGGCCGCGGCGGGCCTGGGCCGGGCGCTGCTGGACCGCGATCGTGAGCGCGAGGTGCTCTCCCGGGTGGAAGGGGAGGGCCCCGAGGTGGCGCTGGTGAGGGCCGCGGCGTACACGAAGCTGGGAGACTTCAAGCGCGCCCGGGTGGAGCTGGCCCGCACGCGCGTGGAGGACCGCTACCCCGCCGAGGCCATCATCTACCTGGCGCAGGCCGACGCCGCCGAGGGCGAGCGGGACCGGGCGCGCGAGGCCCTGGAGAAGACGCTCGCGGTGACGAAGAAGGCCAAGGCCGAGGTGCGCACGGCGCTGGGGCAGCTGCACTGGCAGGACAAGGCCCTGGACAAGGCGAGCACCCTGCTGGAGGCGGCCGTGGCCGAGGGCACGCGGGACTACGAGGCCTCGTGCGCGCTGGGCCGGTTGCTCATCGCCCGGGGGCTGCCGGACCTGGCGATGAAGCCGCTGACGCAGGCGGTGGAGCGCAACGGCGCGCACGGCGAGGCGCGCGAGGCGCTCGGCCGGGCCCTGCTGGCGCTGGGCCGCATCCCCGAGGCCCTCAAGCAGTTCGAGGAGTGGCAGCTGGACAACCCGGGCGCGGCGGGGGCCCACAAGGGCTTTGCGATGGCCCTCTACCAGACGGGGAAGACGAAGGACGCGGAGGCGGCCTCCGGGCGCGCGGTGAAGCTGGTGGCGAACGATCCCGAGGCGCACCGCGTGCGCTCGGACATCCTCTTCGCGCTGGGGGACACGCGGGGTGGCTTCAGCGCCCTGGAGAGCGCCAACAAGCTGGACAGCAAGTCGGCGGAGACCTTCTGCGGCATCGCCCGGGCCTTCCTGCGGCAGGGCCTGGTGGCCAACGCGGGCAAGGCGTACGAGGCGGCGCGGCGCGAGGGGCCGGAAACCCCGTGCGGCCGCTCGGGCGAGCACTGGGTGGAGGACTCGGGCGGACGGGCCGCGGCGAAGGCGCTGCAGGGCATCGCCGACAAGGCGTCCACCACGTGGGACAAGGCGTTCGCCCAGGCGGCCATGGCCCGGGTGCTGCTGGCCACCGGAGCGGCGAAGGACGCGCGGGCGGCCGCGGACGAGGCGGTGCGGCTGGAGCCCTTCTCCGGACGCAACCACCTGGTGCTGGGGCAGGTGGCGCTGAAGCAGCGCGACGAGGCCACGGCCCTGAAGGCGCTCAACCGCGCGGTGGAGTTGGAGCCCGTGGACGGACTGGCCTGGCTGGCCCTGGCGGACGCGCTGGTGCGCAACCCCGCCGAGACGGAGCGGGCGGTGCAGGCCTATGGGACGTTCCTGAAGCTCGCGGGCGGTTCGCCCGAGGCGGCCCGGGTGAAGAAGGCCCTCAAGCCGCTCCAGAAGAAGTTGGGAGGCCGGTAGCGTGCAACAACCCCAGCCCCAGTCATCGCTGCCGCCACCGCTGCCGTTGATGCGCATCATGGGAGGCAATGCCTTCCTGCTGTCCGTCCTCTACCTGCTGGTGGGCATCGTGGTGGAGGGGGCGCGGCGCGTGTGGCCGTCCATCTTCCTGCAGCGGCTCTCCCTCTCGCTCGACTCGTTGCCGGCCCGGGCGCTGGAGCTGGTGGGGTTGATGCATCCGCTGCGCGAGGCGTACTTCGCCGGCGAGATCCGCGAGTCCGTGGTGCGGCTGGTGTTCGGCGTCACCACCATCATCATCATCTTCCTGCTCGCGGTGGTGGTGGGCGTGTTCATGGGCTCGCTGCGCAGCCTCGCGCTGCGCCGGGCCTCGCGCCGGTAGTGGGTGGAGGCGGCGGGAATCGAACCCGCCGCTGGAGACTTCCAGTGCGAGCACTCCAGAACGGTCGAGAGCGGTTTTCGTAGGAATTCCAACTGGTCTCGCCACCCCATTCCTACAACGTCATCCCCTTATGCATTCCGGAGCTTGCGGAATGATTCCAAATCCGTAAGCAATGCGGTGAGGTCCGCAGGTATCTCCTCCTTCCGCATCTGGGAGATGATGCCCCGCATTGAGATGTTGATTTTGAGTTCCTGCCCGAGCACCTCATTCAACCGAGATAGGACCAGCTTCCCAGGGACGAGTTCCATCCGCTGGTGGAGTTCATCCCACCTGTTCTGGAACTCGTTGAGAGTCCGCGTCGTCAGGGTCGCAGGATCCAGCCCCGAGGATTTCAGGTACTGGGTGCGCTTGGTCACGTACTGCCCCAGCAATTCGTGGTGCATCGGATCAGTGACTTCGCGCAGGAGTTGCTCGATGGGCCGCATGGGCAGCGGGGGCTCTCCCGAGCGGCGCGCCCGCTCATGGAGCGCGTGGGTGATAGCCTTCTCTAGCGGGCCTGGAATCAGCAGATAGTTTTCGATCTCTTTTCGCTGGAGGATGTGAGCCAGCTTCAGCGACTTCAAGTCGCCCAAGATTTCCGCCACCTCCTCGGCACAGCGGTAGTCCCGATCGAACACGGCCGCAAGCAACAATGACTGTCCCAAGACCCGCTCAATGCCCCATGCGAGCGACTGGACGCGCTCCCAGTTGGAAAACCCTCCTACCTGCACGACCGTCAGATCGATCCCGGCTGACAGCTCTCGCAGCCCGAGCTGCTGCGCGAACCGAGCCAGGATCTTGAAGTCCTCCCCCTCGACGAAGAGCACCCGCCTGCTTCGGGCGAGTTGAGTGAGGGTGATGTTCTGGGTAGAGCCGAGGATCTCGAGCGCCGATTGCACGTCCCCTGTCGTCTTCATCCTCTGCGCAGTCTTGTTGCGCTTGTTGATGACCAGCAACTCCGAGGGATCCGCGTCGCTGATGATTTCAGTGGAATGGGTGGCGAGGAGGATGTCAGGTCCGGCCTCTCTCAGGATGGAGAGGAGGTGTCGCTGCAGATCGGGATGGAGGTAGATGTCCGGCTCGTCAACGATGAGCACACTGTCCCGCTGGGAGCGGACGACGTGAGTCAGCAACTGGCACCATACCTGGAAACCAAAGCCGGCCCAGTACAGCTCCCGGTCAATACGATCCTCGCGGCAGAACATCGTCAGCGTGGGGGGCTGGAGTCCGGCCAGACGGGGACGTTCGAGTTCCATTCCGGGCCACGTCTGCTGGACCAGCTTGGCGAATGTGTCGAAGTCGTCCGGGTAGCGGTGCCAATAATTGCGGAAGTAGCGGGAGGCACGGTGAGTCATCAGGCCGATACGAACGGATTCTTCCTGGAGAAGTTCTTCCTGGTGCTCTACGGGCCCGAGGACGGGAACGTGCCCCACGCTGATGGGAAAAGCGTTCTTGAACGCAGTCGTCGTATTGATGGGGCGCTCGGAATCGAAGAGCAGGAAACATCCTCCGTCCGAAGGGAAGTAAAGAGTCAGCGAATTTCCGTTTGAAAGCTTGAATTGGATCTGCGCGTCTACGTCGGCGCAATCCGTGTGGATGTTTTCGGTCGAGATGGGCAGATTTTCCAGGGAGACGGGATAGCCCCAGGTTGAACCATTGGGCCCCTTGATCGGCTCGGGCCTCCGTGTATGCGCGCGGCGCAGGCCTGCGGCCAGGAGCCTGAACGCACTGAGGAAAGTTGACTTGCCGGCGTTGTTCGGACCGACCAGCACGTTCATTCGGCTGAGGTGGGCCGAAAAGGTTTGCAGCGCCTTGAAGTTCTGGAAGTGGATCGAAGGTAACCGTTCACCGCATGGGCTTGGTTGAAGAGGAGCCGGGCAGGAGGTGACCGGAAACGTGGTGCTGGACAAGAGGACGTCTGGAGTGGTGTAGACAGGGCATGGTGCAGGTGGATGCCCGAGACGTACAGATAGCGCA